>NZ_CP183973.1:2835810-3150900 GCF_049912955.1 Microbacterium sp. E-13 | reverse complement strand
ACCGACGGCACGGTGACACCGCAGGATCTCGGGATGTCGTGGGTGGTGTCGAAGAAGAAGGTCGACTTCATCGGTAAGCGCTCCTTCGACCGCCTCGCCAATCAGGACCCGAACCGCCGCCAGCTCGTCGGACTGCTGCCCGACGACCCCCGGTCGTTCATCCCCGAAGGCTCGCAGCTTGTCTCGGCCGTGGACCTCGGCTCGCTGCCCGTCCCGATGGAGGGCTTCGTCACCTCCAGCTACGACAGCAAGGCGCTGTCGAGCACGTTCGCGCTCGCCCTCCTCGATGGCGGGCACAGCCGCATCGGCGAGAAGGTCAACGCCGTCGTCGACGGCCGCACCGTGCCGGTCACCATCACCAGCCATGTGCTGCTCGACCCGGAAGGAGCCCGCCGTGATGGCTGAGGCGAAGACCACCGCACCGCTCGCCCGGCGCGGCATCCTGGATTCCCGTATCGAGTCGCTCGCGAACGCGTCTCATGCCGTGCGCGTCGAGGTGCTGCCGCCCGCGGTGCAGCTGAACCTGCGGCTCGACACCGCGCGCGCCCCGCTCGACAGGGTGCGCGACGCGCTCGGAGGTGACCTTCCCGGCCCGCTGTCGTCGGTGACGACCGCGGAAGGCCGCACGATCGTCTGGCTCGGTCCGGACGAGTGGCTCGTGATCGACCGGGTGCGCACGCCGGAGCTGGAGGCCTCGCTGCGCGCGGCCGTCGCCGGTGCGGGCGCGGTCGTGGACCAGTCGGGCCAGCGCATCTCGATCCTTCTCGAGGGAGACGTGGCGGCGCTGCTCGCGAAGGGGACAGCACTTGATCTGCACCCGGGCGCCTTCCCGCGCGACACCGCCGTCCAGGCCATGCTCGGGCAGGCGGTCGTGATCTTCCTGTCGCGCTCGGCGGATGCGTCCCGCGTCGAGCTCATCGCGCGAACGTCGTTCGCCCCGTACGTGGCCGACTGGCTCGTCGACGCGCTCGCAGACCCTCTCGCGTACCCCGCGCCGCACGGAGGCTGATGTGTCGCTCAGCGTGTTCGACCTGTTCAAGATCGGAATCGGTCCGTCGAGCTCGCACACGGTGGGTCCGATGCGAGCTGCCGTCACCTACGTGGAACGGCTCAGGGAGGCCGGGCAGCTGGAGCGCGTCGCGCGCATCGAGACCCAGCTGTTCGGATCCCTGGGCCTCACCGGCCACGGCCACGGCACCCTGAAAGCGGTCATCCTGGGGCTGCAGGGCGAGCAGCCGCACCTCATCGACCCCGCCGAGGCCGAGCTGCGATTCGAGGCGTCGCAGGCCGTCGGCTCGCTCGAGCTCGGCGGCACGCATGCCATCGCGTTCGACGTCAAGCGCGACGTCGTGCTGCACCTGCGCGAGCGGCTGCCGTTCCACTCCAACGGCATGCGTTTCGACGTGTTCGACCACGCCGGGGAGCTGTTCGACAGCCGCGAGTACTACTCGATCGGCGGCGGATTCGTCGTCGACGAGGACGAAGCCCGAGGCCCTGCCGCGGCAGTCGACGAGGTCGAGGTGCCGTACCCGTTCGACACCGGCGACGAGCTGCTGGCCACCGCGCGGCGCACCGGACTGCGCATCAGTGACATCGTGCTCGCCAACGAGCTGGTCACGCGCACCGACGACGAGCTGCGTGTGGGCATCCTCCAGATCTGGTCGGTGATGCAGCAGTGCATCCGCAACGGCACGCACGCCTCGGGCATCCTGCCCGGCGGTCTCAATGTGCGCCGCCGGGGCGAGCTCCAGCGCGAGCAGCTGGAGGCGGCCGGACGCACGGACGACCCGCTGCACGCGATGGAGTGGGTCACGCTGGCCGCGCTCGCCGTCAACGAAGAGAATGCCGCCGGGGGCCGAGTGGTCACCGCGCCGACGAACGGCGCCGCCGGCATCATCCCTGCCGTGGTGGACTACTACACGCGCTTCGTGCCGGGCGCCGACGATGAGGGAGTGGTGCGCTTCTTCCTCACCGCCACCGCGATCGGCACGCTGTTCAAGAAGAACGCATCGATCTCGGGCGCCGAGGTCGGCTGCCAGGGCGAGGTGGGGTCTGCATGCTCGATGGCGGCCGGAGGGCTGGCCGAGGTGCTGGGGGGCACACCGGAGCAGATCGAGTACGCCGCCGAGATCGGCATCGAGCACAATCTCGGGTTGACGTGCGACCCCGTGGGCGGCCTCGTCCAGATCCCCTGCATCGAGCGCAACGCGATCGCCTCCGTCAAGGCCATCACGTCGGCGCGCATGGCCGTGCGCTCCGACGGCGAGCACCTCGTGTCGCTCGACACCGCCATCAAGACGATGCGCGACACCGGCGTGGACATGAGCCACAAGTACAAGGAGACCGCCGAGGGCGGGCTCGCGCTGAACGTGAGCATGGTCGAATGCTGACCGCCGACCGCGTCGAGGTCATTCCGATCCCGGGATCGTCGAGCAGGTGCGACACCACCTCCCGGCGGGATCGGGCGTGAGCGTGACGGCGCTGCCCGGGCAGGACCTCGCCGATACGGTCGGCGTGACGCTCGAGTGCGCCGCGTCCGACGAGGACACGATCCCGCATCTGGCCGCGACGCGCATCTCGAGGGCGGGTGAGCTCGATGCGATCGTGCGCCGCCTGTCGGACTCCGGAACAGGATGCCGCGCCCGCCCTTGACGCAGCCATCGCGGTTGCGGACCGGTGTCATCGACGCCTGAGTGCCTTTACGAGACCCCGGTCGCCGCACCGCGCCGGGCCTCGGCCTGCCCGGAAAACGCGTGCCTCCCATGCTGTGTAACCCGCATGTTTCGGGTGCGAGAAGAGTCGTCGTTGAGGCCGTTCTCACGTTGACAGCGGGTACCGCCGGATTCGAGAATCGTCGCATCTGATGCGTTCTACGCAACATGTCTCATCAGGCGCACGCAACGGAGAGAGGAACCCCGATGCCCCCGACCATGATCCGTCCGCAAAATGACGTTTCCCTGCGTCGTCTGATCGATGAGCGCAAGCCTGGACACAGCCTGCCGGCGTCTTTCTACACGAGTGACGAAGTGTTCAACCTCGACCTGGATGCGATCTTCGGCAAGCACTGGATCTTCGTGGCGAGTGTCGCGGAGATCCGTGAGCCGGGCGATTACGTGACGATCGAGTTCGGGAAGACCTCCGTGATCGTGATCCGTGATGACGACGAGCAGGTGCAGGTGCTGCACAACGTGTGTCGTCACCGTGGTGCTCGGATCCTGCTGCCGGGGGCGGGATCGGTGGGGAACCTGGTGTGCGGGTACCACCAGTGGACGTACAGCCCCGATGGCGAGCTGATCTATGCGTCGGCGGCGGAGGAGGGGTTCGACAAGAGCTGCTACAGCTTGCGGAAGGTCGCGTTCCGGGTGATCTCGGGGCTGATCTTCATCAACATGTCGGATGAGCCGAACACCGACATCGATCCGGTCGCCGAGATCGTGGAGCCGTACTTCGATGCGCACCAGCTGGGGCGGGCGAAGGTCGCCAAGCAGATCGATCTGATCGAGGAGGGCAACTGGAAGCTCACCCTGGAGAACAACCGGGAGTGCTACCACTGCGACCTGCATCCGGAGCTGGGCTGCACCTACTTCATCACGTGGGGCTACCCGGAGGACCAGATCCCGCCGCATCTGCAGGACGTGCACCAGCGCTACCTCGCGGCCGAGGCGGAGCTTGAGGAGAAGTGCATCGAGCGTGGCATCCATTACAAGGGCAATGAGCAGCTCGACACCCGCACGTTCGGGTTCCGGGTGCAGCGGGAGGCGCTGGACGGTGAGGGCGAGTCGTACTCGCTGACCGGCGCGAAGCTGGTGAACAAGCTGCTGGGCGACTTCGACGACGCGAAGCTGGGCCGCCTGTCGATGCACACGCAGCCGAACTTCTGGTGCCACTTCATGGCCGACCACGCCATCACCTTCGCGGTGCTGCCGATCGCGCCGGGCCGCACCCTGGTGCGCACCACCTGGCTGGTCCACGAGGACGCGGTGGAGGGCGTGGACTACAACGTCGACGACCTCACGCACGTGTGGCGCGAGACCAACAACCAGGACGCGCACTTCGTCGAGCTCGCGCAGAAGGGCGTCACCGACCCCGCCTACGTGCCCGGCCCCTACATGCCCAGCGAGTACCAGGTCAACGCGTTCTGCAACTGGTACCTCGACCGCCTCAACGACTACATCGAAGAGGACCCTTCATGAGCGGGCTGGGACCGGGCGCCGTGCGCGCCGAACACGATCGCTGGGACGAGGATCCCACGGGGCGCCTGCTGACCTGCACGCGGATCACGCGTCGCACCGACCAGATCGCGACGTTCGAGTTCGTCGCGCCGGATCGCCGTGCGCTGCCGCACGCACCGGGCCAGTACATCACCGTGAGCACGCAGATCGACGGGGAGCGGGTCAGTCGTTGCTACACCGTCAGTTCGCCCTCGACCAGGCCGTACTCGGTGCAGCTGACGATCAAGCGCGAAGCCGACGGGGTGATGTCGCGATGGCTGCACGACACGCTCCAGATCGGTGATCGGGTCGAGCTCAGTGGGCCGGCCGGGGAGTTCTCGACCGCGTTCCACCCTGCCGAGCGGCTGCTGCTGCTGGCCGGCGGGGTGGGCATCACGCCGATGATCTCCATCCTGGAGTCCATCCACGATCTCGCCGAGCCCGTCGACGTTGTCCTGGTGCACAACTCCCGTGCGCCTGAGTTCGTGGCGTTCGCCGAAGAACTCGCCCGCATCAACGCCGAGAACCCGCATGTGCGCGTCATCCAGGCCGTCTCGCATGATCCTGACGGAGCGTGGTTGGGTCCGGTGGGTCGGCTGGATGCCGGGATGCTCGGGGAGAACGTCCCTGATCTGCTCGACCGGGAGGTCTTCGTCTGCGGCCCGGACTCGTACATGGTTCACGCCGAAGCGCTTCTTCTGGAGCTGGGCGTGGCTCGCGACCGGATCCATCAGGAGTCGTTCGTGCTGGCGGGGGCCGAGGAGGTCGTGGTCGACCCCACCGCGGAGGGGGTGCACACCGTGACCTTCGCCAAGAGCGGCAAGACGGTCACCATCCCCGACGGACTGACCGTGCTGGACGCGGCCAAGGAATGCGGCATCCGCATCATCACGTCCTGCCAGAACGGGATCTGCGGCACCTGCAAGACCGGCAAGATCTCCGGCGACCTCGACATCGCCCACAACGGCGGCATCCGCCAACGCGAGATCGACAACGGCAAGATCCTCGCCTGCTGCTCCCGCCCCCGCGGACCCGTCGTCATCGACGCCTGAACCCCTTGACGAAAGCCACCGAACCCCGACCGCACAACCCTGACCCCCGACTCCACCCGGACGATCCGTTCAGCAACCAGTACTCGCACTCGCAAAGGAGGTGGACGACCGTGCACCCGAGAGACAACGCGCTCGGATCGGTCGACACATGATGAGCTCCACAGACACCACGCGAACCTTGATCGATTCGCTCAAGGACGCACATTCACTCGAAGACCAGCCACGCCGAGTGGGCGTGGACAAGATCGTGTTCGGCGTGGCGGCATTGGCCGCCGCCGGATTCGTCGCCTGGGGCGTGATCAGCCCGACGAGCCTCGGTTCGGTCGCGGCATCCGCCCTCAAGGGCACGATGAACAACCTCGGCTGGCTCTTCGTCATGGCCGCCACGATCTTCACGGTCTTCGTCCTCGTCGTCGCGCTCGGCCGGTTCGGCAGGATCCCGCTCGGCAAGGATGGAGATCGGCCTCAGTTCCGCACGTCCTCGTGGATCGCGATGATGTTCGCGACCGGCATGGGCATCGGCCTCGTCTACTGGGGGGTCGCCGAGCCCCTGTTCTTCTACCTGTCCCCGCCGCCCGGAACGGCGGAGGCGCAGACGCCCGAGGCGCTGAACGTCGCGATGGGACAGACCCTCTTCCACTGGACGCTCTTCCCGTGGGCGATGTATGCCATCGTCGGGCTGGGAATGGCGTACGGTACCTATCGTCTCGGCCGCTCACAGCTGTTCTCGTCGATGTTCACGTCGATCTTCGGCCCGAAGGTCGTAGGCGGCGCCGGCGGTCGCGTCATCAACGTCCTCGCCATCCTCGCCACGCTGTTCGGATCGGCCTGCTCGCTCGGACTCGGTGCGCTCCAGATCGGTGCGGGCATCGAGTCGTTCGGCCTCCTGCCTGACGTCGGATCGCCGGTGCTCGTCGTGATCATCTCGATACTCACCGCCGCCTTCGTCGCGTCCGCGGTCTCGGGCATCGAACGCGGCATCCAATGGCTGTCGAACATCAACATGGTGCTCGCGCTCGTCCTCGCAATCGTGGTGTTCCTCGGCGGTCCCACGCTGTTCATCCTGAACGTGCTTCCCGATGCCATCGGTGCGTTCGTCGGCAATCTTCCCGAGATGGCGTCGCGCACAGCGGCGACCGGTGACGAGTCGATGGCCGCATGGATGTCAGGCTGGACGGTCTTCTACTGGGCCTGGTGGGTCTCGTGGACGCCCTTCGTCGGCATGTTCATCGCGCGCATCTCGCGGGGTCGCACGATCCGTCAGTTCGTGACCGGTGTGCTGCTCGTGCCCTCGATCGTGTCCACCCTGTGGTTCGTCATCTTCGGCGGTGGCGCGATCGGCATCCAGCAGAGGGCGGAAGCCGTCGGCGACCTCACAGCCGGGATCGCGGACGTCGTGGACGGTGTCCCTGTCGTGAACTCCGACACCGCGCTGTTCAACCTCCTGAATGCCCTTCCGTTCCCGACGTGGGCCACCATCGCGCTCACGGTGCTGACGGTGGTGCTGATCGGCATCTTCTTCGTCACGGGCGCAGACTCCGCATCGATCGTGATGGGGATGCTGAGCGAGAACGGCACGGACCACCCGCGCCGCCGCATCATCGTGTTCTGGGGCGTCGCGACCGGCGCAGTAGCCGCGGTCATGCTGCTCGCCGGTGGTCAGGACCCAGCAGCCGCACTCAATGGGCTGAAGAACATCACGATCGTCTCCGCGGTTCCGTTCGTGATCGTGATGCTGCTGCTGTGCGTCGCGCTCTGGAAGGACCTCGCGCGAGACCCTCTCGTCATCCGCACCGATCTCGCCCAGCACCTGCTCGCCGAGTCTGTCGCACAGGGGGTGGAGACCCACGCGGGAGTGCCGTTCACGCTCAACACCATCGAGATCCCCGTCGTCGCCTCGCCGGCGGTCGCGTCCGGCGAAGACAACTCCGCCGTGACGGCGCAGCCGTCGACAGGGGCAGATGATCGCGATCCTGCGCCGGGCCGGCTGCGCTCCGCGAAGGTCATCACCAAGAAGCCAGTGACAGACGGTGCGACTGAAGCACAGGCCGACGTCACGGAGAAGCCCGAGACCCCCGTGGGTCCGAAGGCCTGAGCGCTCCATTCCGGAGGGCGCCGCGCGGCGTCGCTCGCTGTGCGAGCGCGGCGCGGCGCCCTCCGTCATCCCCCGTTTGCCCATCCATCCAGTCAAGGAGTTCTCGTGACTCTCACCTCTTACCCCGTCCCCGCCGTCGATGCCGCCACGGGCTCGCCGATCGTGCTCACTCTCAGTTGCCCTCAGGCGCCCGGCATCGTGCGTGCCGTCACGGGCTTCCTCTACGAGCGCGGGTTCAACATCCGGGAGCACCACCAGTTCGACGACGCGCACCTCGACGCCTTCCACTTGCGCACCTCGTTCTCCAGCGACGGGAGCGACCTCGACATCTCCGAGCTCGAGGCGCAGTTCGCCGAGATCGCCGCACGGTTCGACATGGAGTTCGCGTTCCACACCAGCGAGCCGCCACGCATCCTCGTGATGGTGTCGAAGTCCGGGCACTGCCTGAACGACCTGCTGTTCCGCTGGCGTGCCGGCACCCTCGGCGGCGAGATCGTCGCCGTGGTGTCCAACCACGAGGACCTGCGGCAGATGGCCGAGGCCGCGGGTCTGCCCTTCATGGTCGTGCCGATCTCGGCCGATACCAAGGATGCCGCCGAGGATCGCCTTCGCGGGCTCGTCGACGAGTACGACGCCGATCTGGTCGTGCTGGCTCGTTACATGCAGGTGCTCTCGGATGAGTTGTGCCGTGACCTCGCGGGGCGCGCGATCAACATCCACCACTCGTTCCTGCCCGGATTCAAGGGCGGTCGGCCGTACCACCAGGCGTACGACCGTGGCGTCAAGCTCATCGGGGCGACGGCACACTACGTCACGGGAGACCTCGACGAAGGGCCGATCATCGAGCAGGACGTCCAGCGCGTCAGCCATGCCGCCGACCCGCGCACCATGGCCACGCTCGGTCAGGACGTCGAGGCCCTCGTCCTCTCACGCGCCGTCCGCTGGCACTGCGAGCACCGCGTGCTCGTCCGCGGCCACCGCACCATCGTCTTCAACTGATCCGGAACTCGAGGAAACACCATGGCAACCGCACCCCGTGTCGTCATCATCGGAGCCGGCGTCGTCGGCGTCAACATCGCCGACGAGCTCGCGCAGCGCGGCTGGACGAACACGCTCGTCCTGGAGAAGGGCCCGCTGGATCTTCCGGGCGGCTCGACGTCCCACGCGCCGGGCGTCGTCTTCGCCACCAACGGCTCGAAGAGCATGACCGAGTTCGCGGTCTATACGATCGACAAGTTCAGCGATCTCAAGACCGCCGACGGCCGCGGATCGTTCAATCACGTCGGCGGCCTGGAGCTGGCGACCACGCCGGAGCGGCTCGCCGAGCTGCACCGTCGCGCCGGCTGGGCCGCATCCCGCGGGCACGAGGGTCGCGTGATCGACGCCGCCGAGGCGAAGCGCCGCTACCCCCTGATCGATCAGGATCTCGTCCTCGGGGCGTACTACACGCCGCGCGACGGCATCGCGCTCGCGGTGCAGGCCAACCGTCTCCTCATCGAGCGCACACGCGCGCAGGGCGTCGAGTACCGCGACGCCACCACAGTCACCGGTGTCGACCACGCCGGAGGCAAGGTCACCGGCGTGATCGTGAACGACGGCGAGCGGATCGCGGCCGACATCGTCATCTCGGCCGCGGGCTTCTGGGGGCCGGCGGTCGGCGAGCTGATCGGCCTCAAGGTTCCTCTCATCCCGCTCGCTCACCAGTACGCCTGGACGACTCCGCTGGACGTGCTCTCGGGCCGCAACGAGCAGCCGGCGGGCGCGTCGCTGCCGATCCTGCGTCATCAGGACCGCGACCTCTACTTCCGGGAGTGGGGCGACCGGATCGGGGTGGGCTCGTACGACCACGACCCGATGCCCGTGGACATCACGTCGCTCGAGGAGTACTCGTTCGACACGATCACCGCGGAGCAGATGCCGTCGAGCCTCACGTTCACCCCGGAGCACTTCGCCCCTGCCTGGCAGGCGACGCAGGAGCTGCTGCCCGACACGCGCAGCGCGCAGATCCAGAAGGGCTTCAACGGGATCTTCTCGTTCACGCCCGACGGGGGATCGCTCGTGGGCGAGGCGAGCGGTCTCGACAACTTCTTCATCGCCGAGGCCGTGTGGGTGACGCACTCCGCCGGCATCGCACGCGCCGTCGCGCAGCTGTTGACCCAGGGCTACTCCGAGGTCGACCTCGGAGACAGCGACGTCAACCGGTTCGAGGCCGCCCAGCTCACCCGTGAGTACGTGCAGACGACGTCGGAGCGCAACTTCGTCGAGGTGTACGACATCCTTCATCCGCTCGACCCCAAGAAGGAGCCGCGCGGCCTGCGCACGAGCCCGTTCTACGAGCAGCAGAAGGCGCTCGGCGCATACTTCCTCGAAGGTGGGGCCTGGGAGCGGCCGTACTGGTACGAGTCCAACGCCGCGCTGCTCGACGATCTGCCCGACGAGTGGAAGCCCCCGCAGCGTGAGCCGTGGGCCGCGAAGTTCTCCTCGCCGACCTCCGCGGTCGAGGCGTACAAGACCCGCACCGCGGTGGCGATGTACGACATGACGCCGCTCAAGCGACTCGAGGTCTCGGGGCCCGGCGCGGGCACGCTGCTCCAGCGCCTCACCACGGGCGAGATGCTGCGCGCTCCCGGAGCGGTGACGTACACCCTGCTGCTCGACCGGGCAGGCGGCATCCGCAGCGACATCACGGTCGCCCGCCTCGACGAGGAGACCTACCAGGTGGGAGCGAACGGTGCCATCGACGAGGCCTACCTTCAGCGCGAGGCGCGCTGTCAGACCCGGAACGACCCGTCCCAGTGGGTCCAGGTGCGCGACACCACCGGCGGCACGGCCTGCATCGGTCTGTGGGGACCCCTCGCTCGCGAAGTCATGGCGCGCGTGTCCGACGACGACTTCAGCAACGACGGGCTCAAGTATTTCCGCGCCAAGCAGGTGTCGATCGCCGGCGTCAGCGTGACGGCGATGCGACTGTCGTACGTCGGCGAGCTGGGCTGGGAGCTTTACACGTCCGCTGACACCGCGCGCTTCCTCTGGGACGCGCTGTGGCGAGCGGGTCAGGAATCGGGCATCGTGGCCGCGGGTCGGGCCGCCTTCAACGCGCTGCGTCTCGAGAAGGGCTACCGATCGTGGGGCACCGACATGACGACCGAGCACGAGCCCGGCGAGGCGGGTCTGGGCTTCGCCGTCAAGGCGACCAAGACCGACTTCGTGGGCAGCCGCCGGCTCGAAGCGCGTGCCGCAGCGTCCACCAAGCGCCTGCGATGCCTGACGATCGACGACGGTAGCTCGGTGGTCCTGGGCAAGGAGCCTGTGTACGTCGACGGTCGGCCGGTCGGCTACGTCACCAGCGCGGCGTACGGGTACACCGTGGGTCGTCCGATCGCCTACGCGTGGCTTCCCCTGTCGACTGGTGTCGGCGACGCGGTCGAGGTCGAGTACTTCGGTAGCCGCATACCGGCCACCGTGGCGGCCGAGCCGCTGTTCGACCCCGAGATGAGCAGGCTGCGGGGGTGACACCCGGCTATCCGAGCCTCGCGGGGCGGCCGACTGCGGCCGTCCCCGCGAGGCCTCTGCGCATGCGTCCCCATAGACTGGCCGAGTGAGTGCGGACGCGACTATGAAGGCCGAGACGACTCCCGCGTCGGGCGAGACTTCGGCCGTGCAAGCCGCTGACCGCGTGCTCCAGATCCTCGAGATCCTGGCCGACAACGGCCCCACGGGCGTCAGCGCCATCGCGCGCGAGCTCGGTGTACACCGCTCGACGGCGTTCCGGCTCCTTGCCACGCTCGAGGGCCGGCGCTTCGTTGTGCAGGAGACCCACCGTGGCACCTACTCCCTCGGTGCCGGCGCCCTCCGCATCGCCGGAGCAGTCGCGCTCCGCATCGACCTCGCCCGCGAGGCGCAGGAGATCTGCGACGAGGTGACGGCGCGTCTGGGCGAGACCTCGAACGTCGCGATCCTGGTCGACGGTGCGGCCGTGAACATCGCTCAGGCCACCGGAACGTCGAGCGTCGCGGTGCGCGACCAATACGTCGGTCAGCGCACGCCGCTCCACGCGACGTCGTCGGGCAAGGCACTGCTCGCCTTCGCGGGAGAGCCCGCATTCGAGGTCGCCGCCCGCTCGCTGGAACGGTTCTCGGACACCACGATCGTCGACCCCGGCGCCTTGCGCGCCGAGCTCGAGCTCGTCCGCGAACGGGGCTGGGGGAGTGCCCTGTCCGAGTGGCAGGACTACACGAACGCCGTCGCCGTGCCGGTCTTCGCGACCGACGGCTCGGTGGTCGCGGCACTCAGCATCACTGCACCCGCGTTCCGTCTGCCGCCCGAGAAGCTTCCCATGCTCGCCGACGAGCTGCGCGGCTTCGCTCAGGGGCTGGCTCGCCGCCTCGGCCACCTGACGCCCCGCTGACGCGGGCAGAGCCGCTCGCAACCTGCTCGGCCCGCTGCGCCAGTTCCTCGACGCCGACGCGCAGCTCGACGCGCTCGTGCGCGACGTCCTCATCCCGGCGGCCTGAGGCCCGCCCGGCCGGGCGCCCGACAGTCCGTCCGGCTCGGGCGCCGTCATCCGGTGTCCGGGCTCTCCCCGCGTCGGTAGGCTGAGGCCACCCGACCGACCCCGCATCGAAGAGGAGCCGGAGTCATGGCAGGCTGGCGGATTCGCGACTATCACGCCGACGATGTCGACGGCATCCTGCGACTGTGGGAGCAGGTGACGGCGGAGGGGTCGGAGCCGGTCTACAGCCTCTCCGAGGTGCTCGCGTCGTGCGCGAAGGACCACGCCGTGGTGGCGGTCATCGGCGATCAGGTCGTCGGCGCCGCGATCGGCCGCGTCGCGCACGCCCAGGGGTGGGTGGTCTTCCTCGCCACAGCCTCGCACGTGCGGGGAGTGGGCATCGGCTCGTCCCTGCTCGCCGCGCTCGAGGCGCGGATGGCGCCCGAAGGCATCTCGAAGCTGTCGGCCCTCATGCCCGCCGCGGAGACGCGGATGGGCGCGTTCCTGCACCAGGGCTTCCAGCTCATCCAGGACCTGCACTACTTCGAACGCCACATCCCGGTGCAGCGCGAGGAGCTCAGGCGTCTCGCCGAGCTCGGCGGCCGGGTGCTGCCGCGCGGGCTGTGGGATGCCGTCGGCGGGATGAACGCCGAGAAAGCGCTGCTCGAGCGCCGTGTCGTGCTGCCGCTGGCGCAGTCCGAGCTCGCGGAGCGGTTCGGGGTGGTGCCGCCGCGCGCGATCGTGCTGTTCGGCCCGCCGGGAACCGGCAAGACCACGTTCGCCAAGGCGATCGCCTCGCGCCTGGAGTGGTCGTTCGTCGAGGTGTTCCCCTCGCGGCTCGCCGCGCACCCGGGCGGTCTCGCCGGCGCGCTGCGCGAGACGTTCGCGATGATCGCCGAGCTCGAGCACGCCGTGGTCTTCATCGACGAGGTGGAGGAGATCGCCTCCCATCGCCAGGGCGAGCCGCCCTCGCCCACGCAGGGCGTCACCAACGAGCTGCTGAAGATCATCCCGGCCTTCCGTGAGCAGCCGGGGCGCCTGCTGATCTGCGCGACGAACTTCATTCGATCGCTGGATGCCGCGTTCCTCCGCCACGGCCGCTTCGACTACGTCATCCCCATCGGCCTGCCCGACGAGCAGGCGCGGGACGCCATCTGGCGTCGCTACATCCCGGACGCCGCCGTCGGGATCGACGTCGCCGAGCTCGTCGCGATGACGGACGGCTTCTCTCCCGCCGACATCGAGTTCGCCGCGCGCAAGGCGTCGCAGTCGGCACTCGAGAACGCCGTCGACGCTGCCGGCCGAGGTGGTGCGGGTGAGCCGGAGGGCCCGTTCATGGACGACTACACGGCCGCCATCGCCGGCACGCGTACGACGGTGTCAGCCCAGGTGGCCGCCGATTTCCTCGAGGACATCGACACCGTCGGACGGCTGTGAAACGGATGGCGCAGGGCGCTGAGGAGCGTCGATTCCCTGCCCGCGCATGACCTCGCCGTCGCTTGCACAGCGCTGGGTGTTTGTCCAGCCGCTTCGGTGACGACGCAGCCAGGTCGAGACTCTCCGCCGGAGGAGGAGAACGACCATGGTGGACAGGATCGCCCGTCTACCACTTCCACACCCGCACCAAGACGGGCCGCGCGCCGCAGCTGCGCAGGGCCGCACCCTCGGCATGGGTGGAGCTTTCGCGAGCGGATGCCGCGGCTCTCGGCATCCGGGAAGGCGACATCGTCCGCGTCACTTCGGCGAGGGGCGAGATCGTCGTGCCCGCGCGCGTCGGCGATGTGAGGCTGCTCGCCGTCGTCCAGCAGTCCGAGTCCCAGACGAAGGTGCAGAAGGACTGGCTCCTCACGCGGCTCAAGCAGGCCGCCCCCCAGGCACTCCTGGTGGCGTCATGAGCACCCGGCCGTCCGTCGGTCGCATGCGGCAGAGCCGGGTGGGCTCGGCAGCGTACGCACCCTCCGGCAGGCGCGACCACTCTGATCGTGAGCCTCGGCATCTTCACGCAGCCCGTGCAGCTGCTGTCGATGGCCGGCGCCATCGTGCTCATCACGGTCGCGGGCTGGGGACTGAACGCGCTGCTGCTCGGACCCGACAAGTGACCCGGGATGTCGGCGCCCCGCCGTAGAGTGCCCGCATGCCGGAGCGCGTGGAGCTGTGGTGGGCGCGACGCCAGTTCTCGAAAGGACGCGACGTGCCCTACGAAGTGGGCACCTACCGAGCCCAGTGGGCCGCGTTCCCCGCGCTCATCCGTCAGTACCACCCCGAGCTCAACGCCGGCATCACGCTGACGCAGATCCCGCCCGCCGCCGACGTGCTGCTGCTCTGGCAGTGCGACGCGGGCCATACCTTCGCGGCGACGCCGGCGGAGCAGAGGCATCGGCCTGGTCGTGAGCGACGGCGCTCCGCGTGGTGCCCGGAGTGCACCGCGCTCGCCAACCCGCCGAAGATCTCCGGTGCGGGCTCGCCGGCGATCGGCACGATGCTCTCCGGCGCCCGCTCGGCGGCGATCCCCACGCGGCGGGCCCCTCGCCGTGACCCCGAGCGCAGACTGTGCGCGAAGACGCCCGACCTGCCGGCTGGGGAGCCCTTCGTCAGCGCCTGTGCGCCGAAGCCCGCTTCGGCGGTCGAGGCCCGCCTCCGGGCCGACCTCTTCTCGCGGATCGCGGTCACGCCCGGTTTCACCGCCATCCGCACGGCCCGACCGTTCTTCGATCATCTCGAGGTGTGGCCCGACATCCTGCTGCCCGAGCTGCGCATCGCGATCGAGTACGACAGCGTCGGCAGGCACGGCCTGGAGCACGTGGGCGGGCGAGAAGAGGTCGACAAGCGCAAAGACCGCGTCGTCCGGGCGTCGGGCTGGGAGGTGGTGCGCGTGCGCACGGGCCGGCTGGAGCCCCTCGGCCCGCACGATGTGCAGTTGTCATCCTGGTCATCGCGCGGCGTGGAGCGGCTCATCGCGGCGCTGCGCGACATCCGTGGACAGCTGATGGTCGACGCCTACCTGACGTGAGCCGGGGGCCGACTCGTCTCGCGCGTCTCCGCCCTTGCGTCCGCGGTCGGCGCCCCTTACTATCGAACATAGCTTCGATGAAAGGGTGCGATATGCGGATCGCGGTGCGGCAGGATGTTCAGGTCTGGTGCGAGCAGGATCGGCCCGCGCGACTCGTGGTCGACGGCGAGCGGTGGCGCATCATCGACACCCCGACCCGCTGCGACGGCGGCCAGCTCTTCCAGAGCTGGCGGTTCACGGCGCGTAGCGATGTCAGCCACCGCACCTGCGTCATGGACGTGGAGGAGGTCGACGGGCACTGGACGCTCCTCGCGACGTGGGACTGAGGCGGCCGCGCCCTGAGCGCTGCCGGAAAGCAGAAGATCCGACGAAGTTCTTCGAGCGGACTCGCCCAGCGCCTTGAAACCTGAATCGTTCGTCAGGTATCGTCCCGCAAGGCGGCATCCCCCACGCCGCTTCCGCGCTCTACAAGGAGGTCCAGCGCATGGCATCCACGCAGACACCCGAGGTGTCTCTGAAGCAATCGAGCCTGCGACGCGTCGTCACGGCGTCCATGGCCGGCACCGTCGTCGAGTGGTACGAGTTCTTCCTCTACGCCACGGCGGCGACGCTCGTCTTCAACAAGATCATGTTCCCCCCGTCGGAAGACCCGTACGCCCCGATCATCGCGGCGTTCGTCACCTACGCGGTCGGGTTCATCGCCCGGCCGCTGGGCGGCATCGTCTTCGGCCACTTCGGCGACAAGTACGGCCGAAAGAAGCTGCTGCAGTTCGCGATCGTCCTCGTGGGCGTCGCCACGTTCCTGATGGGATGCCTCCCCACCTTCGACATGGTCGGGTACTGGGCTCCCGCGCTCCTGGTGGCGCTGCGCTTCGCGCAGGGCTTCGCGGTCGGCGGGGAGTGGGGCGGCGCGGTCCTCCTGGTCGCCGAGCACTCTCCTGACAAGACGCGCGGATTCTGGGCTTCGTGGCCGCAGGCCGCGGTTCCGATCGGAAACCTCGTCGCCACCGTCGTGCTGCTCATCCTCAGCCGCACCCTGACCGAAGAGCAGTTCCTGGCGTGGGGCTGGCGCATCGGCTTCTGGCTGTCGGTGGTCATCGTGGCGATCGGGTACTACGTCCGCACCCGCGTCACCGATGCCCCGATCTTCGTCGAGGTGCAGAAGCAGATCGAGCAGTCGAAGGCGGCACGCTACGGGGTGCTCGAGGTCATCAGGCGCTACCCGCGCGGCGTGCTGACAGCAATGGGCCTGCGGTTCGCCGAGAACATCATGTACTACCTCGTCGTGACGTTCTCCATCACCTACCTCGCGGTCGCGCTCGAGGTCGACACCGCCGAGATCCTGGGCCTCCTGGTGATCGCGCACGTCGTGCACATGATCGTCATCCCGCTGATCGGCGGCCTCACCGACCGCCTCGGCCGCAAGCCGGTGTACCTCATCGGCACCCTCGGCGCGGCCGCCTGGGGCTTCGTCGCGTTCCCCATGTTCGACACGCGCAACCCGGCGATCATCGTCGCGGCGATCTGCCTCGGTCTGTTCATCCACGCCTTCATGTACGCGCCGCAGCCGGCCATCATGTCGGAGATGTTCCCGACGCGCATGCGGTACTCGGGCGTCTCGCTCGGCTATCAGGTGACGTCGATCGTCGCGGGCTCGCTCGCACCGATCATCGCGACCGCGCTGCTGGCGAGCACCGGGTCGTACATCCCCGTCGCCGTCTACCTGGCCGTCGCCGCGGCGATCACGCTCGTCGCCGTGATCTCGATGCGCGAGACGAAGGGGTCGTCGCTGCACGACCTCGACCGCCTCGACGAAGAGCGCCTGGCGGCCGAGAACGCGTCGGCTCGCGGCTGATCCGCAACCTGACGACCGCCCCGCCACCCGGGTGGCGGGGCGGTCCGCGTCCGGCGGGACTGCCCCGGTCGTGCCGCCGAGCGCGGCCTCAGGCGCCGCGTCGCATCGCCGGCTGGTTCACCGGCATGCGCATCACCAGCGCGGTCGTGATCGCGAGAATCACGATGCCGATGGACTCGATGACGACTGTCGGCGGAACGGGCGGGTAGTCCCAGCTCTGGTGGATGCCGAACAGCCCGACCGTCAGCGCCAGGAGCAGGGCCCCCAGTGTGGCGATGAGGAACAGCAGGCCCAGCACGGTGGCCAGCTGCAGCAGGCGACCGCGCAGGATCACCATGCCGATCGCCAGCACGATGCCGGCGATGCCGTTCAGGATGAACATCACGCCGAGGATCCCTCCCGTGCCGTTGAACGCCAGGTACAGATGGATGCCGCCGGCGGCGAGGAGCGCGATCGCGCTGAGGATGCGCATCGTCCACAGCACGCGTCCGCTGGATTCCGTCATGGTCCTACCTGCTCTCTTCCTGAGGTGAGACAGTGGATGCCTTCTCGAGGGAAACGAGCGCGAGAGCGGTGCGGTTCAACCGGGCGAGCCAGAGCACGTCGCGGCCGAAGGACTCGAGCATCAGCACGAGGCCCGCTGCCGCGACCATCGCGCTCCCGGCCGGCGGGAGCAGCTGCGAGGCCACGACGGCGAGGGCGATCCCGCAGGCGGCCGTGACCACCTTCCGCCAGTAGCGGGGCGGCAGGGTCCGCCGCATCCAGGGCAGCATCCAGCCCGCGACGACGAAGGCGTAGCGCATGAGGCCGATCGCCAGCACCCACCCGCCGACGAAGCGCACGTCGTACACACTCAGCACCAGCAGCAGGAACGCGTCGACCTCCATGTCGAATCGTGCGCCGATCTCGCTCTCGCTGCCCGTCCGCCGTGCGACGTAGCCGTCGACGCCGTCGAGGATGAGCGCGCAGGCGACCAGCGCGACGAGGAGCGCGGTGGGGACTGGGCGGGCGAACGACGCGACGACCAGCGCGGTGACGAGTCCCACCAGCGCGGACCGCGTCGCGGTGACGGCGTTCGCCGGACCGAATCGCGCCTCTCCTCGCAGGCCGGCGGTCAGCAGCAGCGACGACACGACGAGGTACCCGAGGCCGGCCACCCACGCCGCGGGCGGCAGCGGCACGAAGGCGCCCATCGCGACCATCCCGATGCACCCGGCGGCGACCCACCACCACGGCACCCACTGAACCTTTCGCATGCGTCCTCCGTATTCTCGTCAGGGAGAGCACGCCTTCCATGGCCACCGAGCCTGCCACGGCCACCAAAGGAGTCACGACGCAGACACCCAGTGAAGTTCATCGTGAGGAAGCGGATGCCGCGATCTCGTGGTGGACGGTCGGCCCGGGGCGAGGGGAGTTCCGGGCGGAAGTGCTGCCCGCGCCCGCTGACGGGCAGGTGTCGGTGCGCACCCTGTGGACGGGAGTGAGCCGGGGGACCGAGTCGCTCGTGGCGCGTGGGGACGTGCCGGTGTCGGAGCGCGAGCGCATGCGTGCGCCGTTCCAGGCGGGGGACTTCCCTTTCCCCGTGAAGTACGGCTATCTGAATGTCGGCACGGTCGAGCACGGGCCGGAAGACCTCCGGGGCCGCACGGTGTTCGCGCTGTACCCTCACCAGTCACGGTTCCTGGTGCCCGCGGAGGCGCTGGTTCGCGTCCCCGACGCCGTCCCGCCCCGCCGAGCCGTGCTCGCGGGGGCCGTCGAGACCGCTGTCAACGTCCTGTGGGATGCGGCGCCTGCGATCGGCGATCGCATCCTCGTCGTCGGCGCCGGGATGATCGGGTGCGCGATCGCGCGGGTGGCACGCGGCATCCCGGGCTCCGAAGTGACGCTCGTCGACGTCGACCCGTCGAAAGCGGTGGCCGCGGAGGCCCTGGGCGTCGGGTTCACCCTCGCCGAAGACCGCGTGCCGCAGCCCGACGTCGTGATCGAGGCGAGCGGCAGCGGGGCGGGACTCCAGCTCGCCCTCCGGATGGCGCCCACGGATGGCGAGGTCGTCGTCGCGAGCTGGTACGGCGCCACGGTCGTGCCGCTCGAGCTGGGCGCGGACTTCCACTCCCGCCGCATCGCGATCCGCTCGAGCCAGGTCGGGGCCGTCTCGCCCCGCGTGCGATCGCGCCGCACGACGACGGAACGGCGGGGGCTGGCGCTGCGGCTGCTGCAAGATCCTGCGTTCGACGCACTCCTGGGTGCACGCTCGTCGTGGCGGGAGCTGCCGGAGATCACCGCGGCGCTCGCCGCCGGAACCGCCGGCGACCTCTGTCAGACCATCGATTGGAGCGCCCCATGACCTTCAGCCTCACCGTCCGTGAGCACCTGATGATCGCGCACAGCTTCCGGGGCGACGTGTTCGGTCCCGCCCAGCGACTGCACGGGGCGACGTACCTCGTCGACGCCACCTTCCGGGCGGCCGCGCTCGACGACGACGGCCTCGTGGTCGACATCGGCCGCGCGGGCGACCTGCTGCGCGACATCGTGGGTGCGCTGACCTACCGCAACCTCGACGACGAGCCCGACTTCGCCGGCGTCAACACCACCACCGAGCGGCTCTGCCAGGTCATCGGCGACCGGCTGGCGGCCCGCGTGCGCGACGGGGCGCTCGGCGACGTGCACCTGACCGCGATCGCCGTCACACTGCACGAGTCGCACATCGCCTGGGCCTCGTACGAGGTGGCGTTGTGACGAGCGGGCCACGCGTCCGCTTCATCGTCCCCGCCGGGGTCGACGACCCTCGTCGCGTGAGCGGCGGCAACGTGTACGACCGCCGCATCCGCGACGGCCTGCCGGGGCAGGGCTGGGCGGTCGACGTCGTGGAGGCGGCGGATGCTGCGGGCGCAGCATCCGTTCTCGGTCAGACGCCCGACGATGCCCTGGTGCTGATCGACGGACTCGTGGCGGGGTGGGCGCCCGACGCGGTGGAGGAGACGGCCCGCCGGGCCCGCCTCATGCTGCTGGCGCATATGGTGGCGGCGGCGTTCCCCGATGCGACGGATGCGGCGATCGACGCGGAGCGGCGCGTGCTCGCCGCCGCGCACGCCGTGATCGTCCCGAGCCGCTGGACGGCGGAGGAGCTCGCTCGCCGGGGTCTCGTCGAGACCGGCCGCGTGCGGATCGCCCCGCCGGGGGTGGACCCCGCCGACGTCGCGGGGCCGCCTTGCGGCGACGGGCGCCTGCTGTGCGTCGGCGTGATCGCACCGCACAAGGGGCAGGACACCCTGCTCGCGGCGCTCGCGCAGCTGCCGGACCGCGATTGGAGCTGCGCCCTGGTCGGCTCGGGCGAGCCCTTCCCCGAGTTCGCCGCCGAGATCGCCCGCCGCTCGGGCGCCTTCGACGGGCGCGTGCGGCTCACCGGGGTTCTCGACGACACCGCCCTTGCCGAGCAATACCGCCGCGTCGCACTGCTCGTGGCGCCGTCGCGCGTCGAGAGCTCCGGCATGGCGATCGCCGAAGCGAGGGCACGCGGGCTTCCCGTCGTCGCCGCCCGCACCGGCGGCATCCCCGATGCGCTCGCGTCGGGCGGGGGGCTCCTCGTGCGTCCCGGGGATCCGGCAGCCCTCGCCGATGCCCTGTCGGCATGGATGACCGACCCCGCGCTTCGCGCCCGCCTGCGCCGGGAGGCGCTCGCCGCCCGCTCGACCCTTCCCCGGTGGGCCACGACCGTGGCGACCATCGCGCACTCCTTGGAGACGGCATGACGTCGATCTCGACCGCGACCCCGGGCTGGCTCGCGCTGCGCGCACCGGCGGACGACTCTGCACGGTCCGCCGAGCTCGCTCACGAGCTGGCACGGCTGCTCTCCGGCGTCTCCGCACCGATCGTCGTGCACGACCTCGGTGCCGGCACGGGCTCGATGACCCGGTGGCTCGCCCCGCGCCTGCCCGGCCCCCAGCGGTGGGTGCTGCGCGACGGCGACCCCGACATCGTCGAGCACCTCGATCTGCGCGCTGTCGTAGACGCCTCCGGGCACGCCATCGCCTCCGACGTGGTCGTCGAGGACCTCTCCCAGCTCCCCGCCGATGCGTTCGAGGGTTCGTCGGCGGTGACGGCATCCGCTCTCCTCGACGTGGTCACCGAAGCCGAGGCCGCCCATGTCGTCCGCGCGTGCGTCGCGGCGGGCACGCCGGCGCTCTTCAGCCTCACGGTCACCGGTGCCGCACGGGTGCGCCCCGCCGAGCGGCACGAGGCCATCGAGCACGCCATCGGCGCTGCCTTCAACGATCACCAGCGGCGCCGGCACGACGAGCGGCGGATGCTCGGTCCGGACGCCGTCCCGGCGGTCGCCGGTCTCTTCGCGGACGCCGGCTGGAACGTCCGGGTGGCGGCGACGCCGTGGCGGCTGAGTCGTCGCCGCGGCGCGCTGATCGCGGAATGGCTGGACGGCTGGGTCTCCGCAGCCCTCGAGCAGCGGCCCGAGCTGGCCGCCGAGGCGGAGGAGTACCGCCGCCACCGACTCGCTCAGGCGGCCGCCGGGCATCTCCGCGTGACCGTGTCGCACGAGGACCTGCTGGCATGGCCGCGCTGAGCAGGCTCTCTCCCCGCGCGCGGTCCGGCCTGCGGATCGCGGCGGCTCTGGTCGTCGTGGTCGCGACGGTCGCGGTGGTCGGCATCGGACCCTTCCTGCAGGGCCTGGCGTCGATCTCACCGGCGACGATCCTCGTCGCCGTGGCGCTCGCGGCGGTCGCGACGGCCGCCGCGTCGTGGCGCTGGCACTTGGTGTCGACGGGCTTCGGGCTGCCGCTCGCATGGGGGGAGGCGTTCGCGTCGTACTACCGGTCGCAGTTCCTCAACACGGTGCTGCCCGGCGGCGTCATGGGTGACGTCCACCGCGCCTACGCACATGGCCGGTTTCATGCGCGCGTCGGTCTCGCCGCGCGCGCCGTCGCCGCCGAACGCGTCGCCGGCCAGCTCGTGCAGGTCGTGGTGACGCTCGCGATCCTGCTTCCGCTCGGCCTCACCTCGCCGCTCGCGCCGCTCGTCGGGGTCACCGGGGCGATCGCCCTCCTCGCCGTCGTCGCGGTGGTGGTCGTCGCGCTCACCGATCGCGGACGGGCCGCGCTGCGACGGGAGTACGGGATGCTGCGCCCCCTGCTCGCGCGGCCGCTCCGGTTGCTCGGGATCGCGGTGGCCTCCGTCGTCGTCGTGGCGGCGCACGCCGCCACCTTCGTGGTCGCGGGGCTCGCCGTCCGGGCCCACGCGAGTCCGCGGGAACTCGCCGTCGTCGCGCTGATCGTGCTGGGAGCGGCCGCGATCCCGGTCAACGTCGGAGGATGGGGGCCGCGTGAAGCCGTCGCGGCATCCGCCTTCGCGCTCGTCGGTCTCGGGGCCGGCGCGGGACTCGCCGTCTCGACGGCCTTCGGCGTCCTGACCCTGGTCGCGGTCGCACCCGGCGCCGCCACCCTCCTGCTCGGCCGCTTCCGTTCCCTGCACGCGAGGGGCATCATCGGGAGGAGGAGATCCGCATGAGCGAGCGACCATACGTCACTCTCAGCTGCGCGATGTCGATCGACGGCTACCTCGACAGCGCCGAGCCGCATCGGCTCGCGATGTCCAACGCGGCCGACCTCGACCGCGTCGACGACGTGCGCGCGCGGCACGACGCCATCATGGTGGGCGCCTCGACGGTCCGGCGCGACAACCCCCGGCTGCTCGTGCGCGATGCCGCACGTCGCGCGAAGCGGCTGGCGTCGGGGCGCCTGGAGTCGCCGGCGAAGGTCACGGTCACCGCGAGCGGCGAGCTGTCGCCTGACGCCGCGTTCTTCACGATGGGGGAGGGGCCCCGCATCGTCTACTGCACGGCCGATCGAGCGGAGGACCTCCGCGCCCGGCTGGGGGACCGCGCCGTCGTCGTGGGCATCGGCGCCGACTGCGTCACGATGTCGGCCCTCCTCGACGACCTCGGCGACCGGGGCATCGGCAGCCTCATGGTGGAGGGCGGCGGCACCGTGCTGACGCAGTTCCTCGGCGCCGACCTCGTCGACGAACTGCACCTCGTGATCGCCCCGTTCTTCGTCGGCGAGGCCCGGGCGCCGCGCGTGGTCGGCCCGGCGGCCTTCCCCTGGACGGCGTCGCGGCGTGCCCGGCTGGCCGACACCCGCCAGATCGGCGACGTGGTGCTCCTGCGGTATGCCCTCTCGGATCGCTTCGGCACGCGAGACCCCGACGGGTCCGCCGTCGTGGCCGGATGGGAGTCCGTTGCCGCCGAGCTGCCGTGACCGACATGCGCGTCGAGCGGGTCGCTCCGGGGCGGCGCGGCCGGTTCGCCACCGGCGCGGCGATCGTGCTGCTCGTCGTGCTGCCTCTCGTGCCCGCTGGGTTCGCGACCGGGTCTGCGCTCGGACTCGTCGGGATCCCGGTCGAGTCGATCGTCGTGCTCCTCGTCCTGGCGCTGATTCCGTGGCGGATGCTGCGACTCCTCGTCGCTGCCGTGTTCGGTGCGTTCGTGGGGGTCGCCGTGCTGCTCGCGGGCATCGACCGCGGATACGAGGCCGCTCTCGGCATCCACTTCGTACCGCTCGACTGGCGGCAGATCGGCGACGCCTACGGGGTGGTCGCCTCGGCGATCGGCTCCGCGCCGGCCAGCGCCATCTTCACCGTCGCCGCCACGCTGATCGCCGCGGCGTCGGCGGCGCTCGCCTGGGCGGCGCTCCGCGTCGACAGGGTGCTGCGCGGTCGCCCGCGCCGCGGGCGGACGGCGCTCGCCACGGTGGCGGTCGCCTGGATCGCCGTGGCGGTCGTAGCGCAGCCCCTCGGGCTGACCGAGCCCCCCGCGGCCGCCGCATCCACCGGCTCCATCGGCTCGGCGGTGTCGCGCGCCGTCTCGGCGCTCGAGACGCGCGCCCACGTGGCCCGTGAACTGGCGGACGACGCGTACGCCGACGTGCCGGCGAACCGGCTTCTCACGGCTCTGGAGGGCAAGGACGTCGTCTTCGTGTTCGTCGAGAGCTACGGCAGGGTCGCGCTCGAGGGGGAGGGGATCTCGGCGGGGGTGCGCGACGTGCTTCGTCGCGGCGCGGAGTCGCTGGAGGCGCACGGCTACGCCGCGGAGAGCGCATGGCTCACGTCGCCCACGTTCGGCGGCGTGAGCTGGCTGGCCCATGCGACGCTGCAGACGGGCGTGTGGACCGACTCGCAGGCGGTGTACGACCAGGTGACGCACACGGACCGCCTGAACCTGAGCACGGCATTCGGCCGCGCCGGGTGGCACACCGTCAGCGTGGTGCCGTCGAACACCCGGCCCTGGGACGTCGGGTCGTCGTTCTACGCGTACGACACCATGCTCGACGCGACGAACGTCGGCTACCGCGGACCGGCGTTCGGGTACGCCCGCATCCCCGACCAGTACACTCTGGCGCACGTCGCCGACCGCGTGCTCGCGGCCCCCGGGCAGCCGGTCATGGCCGAGATCGATCTCGTCTCGTCGCACACGCCGTGGGCCCCGCTTCCCGAGCTGGTGCCGTGGTCGCAGGTCGGCGACGGGTCGGTCTTCGACCCCCAGCCCGCGCGGAGCAGGAGCCCGGGCGAAGTGTGGCAGGACCCCGCCACGGTGAAGCGCTTCTACGGGCGCTCGATCGAGTACTCGCTGGGGGCCCTGTTCTCCTTCCTCGAGAACGTCGACGATCCCGACCTCGTCGTCGTCGCGCTCGGTGATCATCAGCCCGCCGCGATCGTGAGCGGCCAGGATGCGAGCCGAGACGTGCCCATCAGCATCATCGCCGCGGATCCGGCAGTGCTCGACGCCATCGGGGGCTGGGAGTGGGAACCCGGTGTGGTTCCGGGCGCCGACGCGCCCACGTGGCCGATGGATGAGTTCCGCAACCGGTTCTTCGAGGCGTTCGGCTCCGCCGGGTGAGCCGGGGAGGAGTCAGCCGGCGAACGAGGAGTCGTCCGGCCACGCGGCGATGTCCACGCCGTGATTGTCGGGTGAGGTGAGGGTCCACCACTCCGGCGCGTGCGAATCGTCGGCGAGCCGGCCGCCGGCGGCAAGGGCCGCCGAGACCCGGGCGTCGACCTGGTCGCGCGGCACGGAGATGTCGATGTGCGTGCGGCCGCGGCCGGACTTCGGCGGGTCGAGCGGGTGGAACCAGACGTGCGGGTTCCGGCGGAACGGATCGATCGCATCCTCGCCACCGAGGGACTCGTAGCCGAGCGCCGCGCTCCAGAACGGCCGCACGTGCGCCCCGGGCCCCTGGGCGACCGCGATACCCACGACGGTGAGCGCCGACGGATCGGGCTCGAGGCCCAGCGAACGGGCCGCTCGGGAGACGGATGCGGCGAGCACGGCGTCCGCGGCCGTCAGCGCGCCGTCGCGCCGACTGAAGGTCTTGACGAAGACCCCCTCGGGACGCAGGTCGATGTCGGGGAAGTGGTGCAGTCCCTCGGCGATCGTCACGACCTCCGCCACGAGCCGGGCGCCGTGCGAGAGCGATTCGGCGCGATAGAACACGTGGGCGCCCCAGTAGAGCACCCGCCAGTCCTCCACGCCCTCCGACGCGTGGAACTCCTGCGGGCTGATCGTCTCGATCTCGGCGGGGATCGTGCCGTCGCCGAGCGGCGGCTGGGCGAGGATGACGCGGGCGAGCTGCTGCGGCTTGGTCAGCTGCGGCCAGTGACCGGTCGGCAGGTCGACGTAGGTCACGTCGGTCAGTCGCGTGAACTCCTGGACGGCGGGTTCTCCCTGTTCGATCCAGCTCCGCAGATCCGCGACGGAGTACTCCGTCGCGATGGCCGTGACCGGTATGTCGAGGCGCCGCCCGTCGTGAAGATGCTGCACGCCGGTCACCACCCCGGCGGGCGAGGGGACCGCATACGCGCGGAACGCGGTCATGCCGCCCTCGCCGAGATCCCGGAGGTCGGCCTCGTCGAAGTCGCTCCAGTCCGGCAGGGGAAGCTCGGCGCCGACCGGCTCGAATCCCCGGAGGAGCGGCTGGCCGTCACCCGTCGGGAAGCCGCCGATGAGGATGAGACGGGCCACGCGTCCGGGCCGCGCGTCGGCCGCTGCGTACACGATCCCGGCGCCCGCCGAGTGGCCCACCAGGATCACCCGCTCGCCCTCGGCGGCATCGATGGCCGCCACCACTGCGGCGACGTGGTCTTCGAGCGTGACCCGCGACCGGTCGGCGTCGGCCCCCTCCATGCCGGGAAGCGTCAGCGCGAGCGGGCGGTGGCCGGCCCGCTCGAGCGCCGGCGCGACCTCGTACCACGCCCATCCACCCATCCACAGACCCGCGACCAGGATGATGTCCATTTCCACTCCTCGCGTCGTTCGGCGTGGTGTCAGTGTGCCGTGGGCCCCTGACATCCGCCACGGATCTGCGCCTGCGGGAATAGCGGGAGAGGGCGGGCGATTGCATCCTGATACCCCATGGGGGTATACAAGACGTGAAGACGAGGAGCCCATCGTGACCGACCCGCACCACGACCACCACGGCGCCGTCGCGCACGCCGGCATGGCCGACGAAGCGGCGCACGGCGCCGCCCATGGCGCCCATGATCACGCAGGTCACGGGGGCCATGGCGCCGACCATGTCGCGCGGTTCCGCCGGCTGTTCTGGATCAACCTCGCGCTCGCGGTCCCCGTCGTGGCCTTCTCGGGCATGTTCGCGATGGTGCTCGGCTACGAGCTGCCCGACGCCCCGCTCGTGCGCTGGGTGCCGCCGGTGCTCGGCACCGTCATGTACTTCTGGGGCGGCTGGCCGTTCCTCACCGGAGCCGTGTCGGAGCTGCGGGCGCGCACGCCCGGAATGATGCTCCTGATCGGGCTGGCGATCACGGTCGCCTTCTTCGCGTCGTGGGGTGCGACTCTCGGGCTCCTCCATCACGAGCTCGAGTTCTGGTGGGAGCTGGCGCTCCTCATCGTCATCATGCTGCTCGGCCACTGGATCGAGATGCGCGCACTCGCGCAGACCACCTCGGCCCTCGACTCGCTCGCCGCCCTCCTCCCCGACGAGGCGGAGCGAGTGGACGGCGACGGCGTCGTGACTGTGCCGCCGTCCGACCTGCGCGTGGGCGATGTGGTCGTCGTCCGTCCCGGCGGCAGCGTTCCCGCCGACGGGCGCATCGTCGACGGCACGGCCGACATGGACGAGTCCCTGGTGACGGGGGAGTCCCGTCCGGTCGCGCGCACCGTCGGCGACCACGTCACCGCGGGCACCGTGGCCACCGATTCCGGGCTGCGGGTGGAGGTCACCGCCACGGGCGACGCCACCACGCTCGCCGGCATCCAGCGTCTCGTCGCCGAGGCCCAGAGCTCCTCGTCCCGCGCACAGCGGCTCGCCGACCGGGCGGCCGGGTGGCTCTTCTGGTTCGCGCTCGGCGCCGCGGCGCTCACGGCGATCGTCTGGACGGCGTTCGGGATGCCGGATGCAGCGGTCGTCCGCACCATCACGGTGCTGGTGATCGCGTGCCCGCATGCCCTGGGTCTCGCGATCCCGCTCGTGGTCTCCATCGCGACCGAGCGCGCCGCCCGCGGCGGCGTGCTCGTCACCGACCGGCTGGCGCTCGAGACGATGCGCACCATCGGCGCCGTGCTGTTCGACAAGACGGGCACGCTCACCAAGGGCGAGCCCACGGTGGTCGGCGTCGCGGCGGTCGCCGACCTCGATGCCGACGCCGTGCTCGCGCTCGCCGCCGCCGCGGAGTCCGACAGCGAGCACCCTCTCGCCCGGGCGATCGTCCGGGCCGCGCAGGCACGCGGCATCCCGCTCGCCCCGTCGACGGGGTTCCAGTCGTCCCCGGCTGTCGGCGTGTCCGCCACGGTGGGCGGCCGCACCGTGCGCGTCGGCGGGCCGCGCCTGCTCGACGAGATTGGCGCGACGGACGTGCCGGCGGCCGCAGCGTGGCGCGGGGACGGCTCGATCGTGCTGCACGTGGTGCGCGACGGAGCGGTCATCGGCGGTCTCGCCCTGGCGGACGAGATCCGGCCCGAGTCCCGGGAGGCCGTCGCGGCGCTGCACGAGCTCGGCGTCGAGGTGGTCATGATCACGGGGGATGCCGCGCCCGTGGCCCGCGCGGTCGCCGAAGCCCTCGGCATCCGTCGCGTCTTCGCCGGTGTGCGTCCCGAAGACAAGGAGCACAAGGTCGCCGAACTCCAGCGGGAGGGCCTCAAGGTCGCCATGGTGGGCGACGGCGTGAACGACGCCCCCGCCCTGGCCCGCGCAGACGTCGGCATCGCCATCGGTGCGGGGACGGATGTCGCGATCGGCTCGGCCGGCGTGATCCTCGCCTCGAGCGATCCGCGATCGGTGCTGTCGGTGATCGAGCTGTCCCGGGCGAGCTACCGCAAGATGACGCAGAACCTCTGGTGGGCCGCGGGGTACAACCTCATCTCCGTGCCGCTGGCGGCGGGGGTGCTGGCGCCGATCGGCTTCGTGCTCCCGATGTCGGTGGGGGCGATCCTCATGTCCCTGTCGACGGTCGTGGTCGCACTCAATGCACAGCTGCTGCGCCGGCTGGATCTGAGCCCCGCGCGCAGCGTCCGGGCCGTGCTCGACCGCTGAGTACGCGTTGTGGGCAGCGCTATGGTTTTTCCATGGCGACGACTCCCCCCGGCTGGTACGAGGATGGCAGCGGAGCCCTGCGCTGGTGGGATGGCAGTCAGTGGACGGAGCACGTGGCGCCATCCACTCCCGCGTCCGCATCCGCTTCGACGGAATGGACCGCCCCGTCCGCACACGGCGACGGCACTTTCCCGGGCCACGATCTTGGCTACGGTTCGGCCCAGCCGACCTCCTACGACAGCGGATGGTCGGCGACGACGGCTCCCGGAACGAACGCCTCGGCGGGTGCTGTCACGACAGCCGCCCCGCCGCAGGAGTCGAGGATGTGGATCGTCTGGCTGGTGCTCGGGCTCGTACTCGCCGGCATCGTCGTGGCGGTCGCGGTGCTCGCTGTGTCACTCATCGCCGGCGGTTTCGCGGCTCCCGTCGTCTCATCGCAGCCGGAGACCACCGCGAGCGCGGAGCCGGAGGAGGTCCAATCCGAGCAACCTTCTCCGTCTGCGGGCACGTCTGACGAAGCAGCTGCGGTCGCCGCCGTCCAGGCCTTCAGCCAGGCGTGGCTCGATTCGGACTGCGACGCCTACTTCGCCTCGACGACCGAGAACTTCCGCACGCTCTTCGAGCTGGCCGACTGCGAATCGTTCTACTCGCAGTCGCGGAACTTCACCACATCGACGGCGGGTTACGAGATGACCGTACGTGAGGTGAAACCGATCGGCGACTCCGTCTCCGTGTCGACGACGGAGTCGTATCAGGGCCTCTACGACGAAGAGGGCAATGAGCTCGCCTCGCCGGAGCAGATCGTCGAGCAGTACGAGTACCTCGTCGTCGACGAAGCGGGCGTCTGGAGATTGGACGACTGGTTCCTCGATTAGTCCAGGGGCCGAGACGCCGACGACCGCTGACCGGGAGACGGATGCTGCGGCTCCCGTCTGCGCGGCAGCATCCGTCCCCCTCCCGCGCGGCGCGGCGCCGGTAGGGTTTGAGGATGACGACGACTCCTCCCGGCTGGTACGACGACGGTCACGGCGCGCTGCGCTGGTGGGACGGCACTCAGTGGACGGAGCACGTCGCGGAGCCCGACGAGCACGCCAGCCCCGCGCCGACCGAGGCCGAGATCGTCGCCTCCGAGCTCGGCTTCGGCGAAGCCGCCCCCGTGGCGCCGGCCGCCGCGCACACCCCGTACGGTGCGCCGCAGCCCGGGGCGACCGGACAGCCGGCGTACGCGCAGCCGTACTCGTCCCCCGCAGAGGGATACGAGCCGGGCTCCCACCCCGGTGCGCCGGCAGGCGGCGGCTTCGCCGCGGCCACCGACCCGCGGAAGTCGCGGCTGTGGATCGTGTGGGTCGTGCTGGGTGTGGTGCTGCTGGGCATCGTCATCGCGGCGGCGGTCGTGATCCCGCTGCTGTTCCTGTCGGCCAGCTCGGCCAGCAGCGCAGCGCACTCGGACGACGAGCGGGCCGCCGTGGCGACGGTCGGGCTCTACGACGAGGCCTGGCAGGAGGGCGACTGCGACAAGCTGGTCGCCGCGACGACGGAGAGCTTCCGCGCCGACCAGGGCATGGATGACTGTGCGGCCTTCCAAGACGAGGCGGCGGGATTCAACGCGAGTGTGCACGATTACGAGGTCGACGTGACCGACGTCGAGACCGTGGGCGATCAGATCACCGTCACCACCAACGAGACGTTCACGGCGATGGTCGACGAGAACGGCGAACCCACGGATCCCACCGCGGGCTCGGCGGGGTACAAGTACCTGCTGGTCGAGTCCGGCGGACACTGGCTGATCGACTACGCGGAATGAGCGCGGACGAGTCGACACGCCCCGCGCACGGTCCCCGCTTCTACGCGGTCTGCATCGGCATCGGGCTGCTCGCCGGTCTGCTGTCGGGTCTGTTCGGCGTGGGCGGCGGCACCATCATCGTGCCGTTCCTCGTGCTGTTCCTGCGCTTCGACCAGAGGCTCGCCGCCGGCACGTCGCTCGCGGCGATCGTGCCGACCGCCACCGTCGGCGTCATCTCGTATGCGCTGCACGGCTCGGTGGCGTGGATCCCCGCCCTTCTCCTCGCGCTCGGCGCGGTGTTCGGCGCGCAGATCGGCACCTGGCTGCTGCCACGGCTCTCGCTCACCGTGCTGCGCTGGGCGTTCGTCGGGTTCCTCGCGGCGGTCATCGTGAGCCTGTTCGTGGTGATCCCGTCGCGCGACGCGGAGCTCGCCCTCACCTGGCTGAGCGGAGCGGCCCTCGTCGTGCTGGGTGTGGCCACCGGCATCCTGTCGGGTCTCATCGGCGTCGGCGGCGGCATCGTCGTGGTTCCCGCGCTGATGGTGCTGTTCGGCACCAGCGATCTCGTGGCAAAGGGCACGTCGCTGCTCATGATGATCCCGACCGCGGTGTCGGGCACGATCGGCAACGTCCGCCGGCGCAACGTCGATCTGGTCGCGGCGGCGATAGTAGGGGTCGCCGCGTGTGCGACGACCGCCCTCGGCGCGTGGGCGGCCACGATCCTCGACCCGTTCGTCGCCAACATGCTGTTCGCCGCCTATCTCCTGTTCATCGCGGTGCAGATGGGCCTGCGCGCGTGGCGCGGGCGCGCCCGCCCCTCGGCGAACGGGCCGGCCGGGGGCCCGGGGGCTCCTCGGTAGGATGGGCTGGTGCCAGTGAACCCCGAGCTCGTCGGCCGCGACTTCCCGCCGACGACCCCCTACCTCGTGGGTCGCGAGAAGGTGCGCGAGTTCGCGCGTGCCGTGTTCTCCCATGACCCGCAGCACACCGACCCCGCGGCCGCGCGCGCCCTCGGCTATGCCGACGTGGTCGCGCCGCCCACCTTCGCCATCGTCGTCACCGATGCCACGCTCCAGCAGCTGCTCGGCCAGCCCGACTCGGGCATCGTTCTGAAGAACGTGCTGCACGCCGAGCAGAAGTTCCGCTACTCCCGGCCGATCGTCGCTGGTGACGAGCTCACCGCGAAGCTGTCGGTCACCGGCATCCGTGCGATGGGAGCGGCGGCGATGGTGACGAGCGAATCCGAGATCACGGATGCTGCGGGCGACCACGTCGTGACCACGACCTCCGTCCTGCTCGTCGGCGAGGGCGACGCATGAGCGCCCCTTCGACGGGCTCGGCGCTCGGCGGTCTGACGGTCGGCGACGTCGTTGCCGAGCGCACGGTGCATCTGACGCGCGAGTCGCTCGTGCGGTACGCCGGGGCATCGGGCGACTTCAACCCCATCCACTACCGCGACGACGTCGCCGCGGCGGTCGGCCTTCCGGGCGTGCTCGCTCACGGCATGCTGACGATGGGTCTCGCCGTCGGCACGCTGGAATCGTGGATCGGCGACACCGGCCGCATCCTCGAGTACGGTGTGCGCTTCACCAAGCCCGTCGTGGTCGATGCCGAGTCCGGCGCCGATGTGACCGTCGTCGCCAAGGTGGGTGCGCTCGACGAGGAGTCGGCACGCATCGACCTGACCGTGTCGTTCGCCGGCGCGACCGTGCTCGTCAAGGCGCAGGCGCGCGTCCGGACCGTCTGACCGCATGCCCGAGGTCACTCCTGTCCCGCTGTCGCGGCTGACGACGCTGCGCACCGGCGGCGCCCCCGCGCGCATGATCGACGCACACACGACCGACGAACTCATCGGCGCTCTTCGCGACGTCTGGGCCTCCGGCGAGGAGTGGCTCGTGCTCGGCGGCGGATCCAACCTCTTCGTCGGCGACGACCCCTTCGACGGCACCGTCGTGCGCGTGCTGACGAAGGGCATCGAGCGGATGCCGTCGCCCCTGCCCGGTCGCGTGCGCCTCAGGGTGCAGGCGGGCCACGACTGGGACGACCTCGTCGCCTTCTCCGTCGCCGAAGGACTGGGCGGCATGGAGGCGATGTCGGGCATTCCCGGCACCGTTGGTGCCGCTCCCGTGCAGAACATCGGCGCCTACGGCCAGGAGATCGTCCAGACGCTCACCGAGGTCGAGCTCCTGGACGAGTCGACCGGAGAGGTGACGACCGCGCCGGCCGCCGAGCTCGGTCTCGGCTTCCGCACCTCGGTCCTGAAGCACCACTACGGATCGGTCCCCGCCCGGCGCGCGGTCATCCTGTCGGTGACGCTCGACCTTCCCGAGATCGGCCCTGGCGCGCGGCGCATCGCCGGCGACCAGCTCCGCACCGCGCTGCGGCTCGCTCCCGATGACGAGGTGACCCTCGCGTGGGTGCGGGACCGCATCCTCGAGACGCGCCGCAGCAAGGGCATGGTGCTCGATGCCGGCGACCCCGACACGTACAGCGCCGGGTCGTTCTTCCAGAACGCGGTGGTGTCGGCATCCTTCGCACGAACGCTTCCCGACGCCTGCCCGCGCTGGCCGGTCCATCCCGACCTCGACCCCGTGCTCGTGATCCCGCTCGCGAACTTCGACGGCTACGTGCCGCCCCCGGCCGCCGTCGAGTCCGACGTCAAGGTGAGCGCCGGGTGGCTCATCGAGCACGCCGGAGTGCGCAAGGGATTCAAGCTCCCACGCTCGCGCGCCGGCCTGTCCACCAAGCACGCCCTGGCGCTGACGAACCGTGGCCAGGCGACCGCCGCCGAGCTGGCGGAGCTCGCGCGCTTCATCCAGGGTCGCGTGCAGTCCGAGTTCGGTCTCATCCTGCAGCCCGAGCCCGTGCTCCTAGGGGTGGAGCTCTAGCCACCGCTCCCGACGTCGTCCCTCCCAGGAACCCGCCTCCGCCGTCCCTCGCGCCCGCCCGCCGTCCGTCGCGCCCGCCCATTGCCCCTCGTCCGTCGAGTCGCCACAACACGCCGTCCGCGGACGCGACCACCCGGCGTGTCTTGGCAGTTCGTCCCACTCCGAGCCTCCGCCGTCCCTCGCGCCCGCCCGCCGTCCCTCGCGCCCGCCCGCCGTCCCTCGCGCCCGCCCGCCGTCCCTCGCGCCCGCCCATTGCCCCTCGTCCGTCGAGTCGCCACAACACGCCGTCCGCGGACGCGACCATCCGGCGTGTCTTGGCAGTTCGTCCCACGCCTGCGCGCCCTTTCGCCTGCCGCGCAACGGGCGCCGGGCACGAATCGCCAGGACACGCCGACGGGCAGAGTGGCGACTCGGCGTGTTGTGGCGAATGGATCTCGCCGAGCGCGATCAGGCGGAGAGGAACGAACGGATGCGGGCGATCAGGGCGGTGGGGTCGTCGAAGTCGCGTGCGGTCACGACCGCGAGCCGAAAGCCGAGAGCCTCGAGCTTCGCGCGGCGCGCCTGGTCCTTGCGCCATTGAGCAGGAGTGGCGTGGTATTCGCCGTCGTACTCCACAACCACACGTGCGTCGCGGTAGAGCATGTCGACACGAGCAACGAAGCGGTCTCCGTCGAAGATCTCGACGTTGGTCTCGGGTGCGGGCAGACCCGCGAGCACGAGGATCGTGCGCAGTTCGGACTCGCGCGGCGACTCGGAACCGGCCGAACACAACTCGAGTGCGGCACTACGCGCGCGGGAGCCGCGACCGCGCGTGGCTCTGAGGTGGGCGGCCTGGAGCTCGTCCCACGAGACGATCCGTCGACGTCGTGAGATGAGGTGGTCTGTGATGGCGACGAGTCGGGGCAGGGAGACGGCGGGCGCCAGATCCACCCACGTTCGCGCAGGTGTTGTCGCGGGAATCCCGTTCACACGGACGATCTCGTCGGGCACGACGCCGAGGGCGCGACCGTCCACGCCTGCGCGACGGATCCGGTTCGCGGGGCTGGCGACACCGATCGTCGGCCGATCGAGTGCGCCCCACTCCATCCCCAGCGGCAGCGGCATCCCGTGGAGGACGCCGGCCGTCGGTCCGCAGGCGAAGGCGTGCCGCGGCAGCACGGCGAACAGCAACTCCAGCCGTTCCAGGCCGCTCAGCGGTCGGCGCGCTCGGGTGCCGTGGAACGGCGCGAAGAACCACTTCGCCTGGAGTCGACCTGAGGACATGCCCTGCCGGCGGGCATCGCGCACGGTGAAGGCGTCACCCAGCCCCGGAGCGAGCTCGTGCTCTGCCATGGTGCCATGCTCGCGAAGGGCTTCCGAGTGATGCGCGCTGGCCCCGAAATCGGTGGACAAGTCCCGTCAGACGCGCCCTGTGCAGGAGCCGGTGCCCAGTCGGGGAGAGCCCACCGAGAGTTGAACTCAGACGCCACCACACGCCGTCGGCGTGCGCCCCATTCCGGCGTGTCTTGGCGAGTCGCGCGCGGAGGTCGGACGGGCGCGGACGCGGGCGGCGGACGCGGTGAGTCGCCAGGACACGCCGACGGGACGCGGAGCGGGACGGCGTGTCTTGGCGACTGGACGCGCGGGTGGGGAAGCAGGGGGCTGGGCTGGGGCCCCATCCGGACCGGCAAAGGAACGCGGATGCCTCGGGGCGAGGCATCCGCGTTCCGCAGGCAGTGCGACTACGCGAACAGGCGCCGCAGACGCTGAACGCCCTCGAGGAGCGCGTCGTCGCCGAGGGCGTACGAGAGGCGCAGGTAGCCGGAGGGTCCGAACGCCTCGCCGGGCACGACGGCGACCTCCGCCTTCTCGAGGATGAGGTCGGCCAGCTCGAGCGATGTCGTCGGGGTGACCCCCGCCCACTCACGGCCGAGCAGACCGCGGACATCGGGATAGGCGTAGAACGCGCCGAGCGGCGTCGGCACCTCCACGCCGTCGATCTTCGACAGCTCGGCGACGATCGTGCGCCGACGGCGGTCGAAGGCCCGGCGCATCTGCTCGACCTCGTCCTGCGGGCCGGTGAGCGCCGCGATCGCCGCGCGCTGCGCGACGTTGTTCACGTTCGAGCACAGGTGCGACTGCAGGTTGCCGGCGATCTTGATGGCGTCCGCAGGTCCCACCATCCAGCCCAGGCGCCAGCCGGTCATCGCGTAGGTCTTCGCGACGCCGTTGACGAGGATCGTCTGGGCCGCGGCATCCGGAACCGCCTCCACGATCGACACCGCTTTGGTGCCCTCGTAGACGAGATTCTGATAGATCTCGTCGGAGATGACCCAGATGCCGTGCTCGACCGCCCACTCGCCGATCGCCCGGGTCTCTTCGAGCGTGTAGACCGAGCCGGTCGGGTTCGAGGGCGAAACGAACACGAGTGCGGTGGTCTTGTCGGTGCGGGCGGCCTCCAGCTGCTCCACGGTCACCTTGTAGTCCTGGTCGGCGCCGGCGAACACCTCGACCGGGACGCCGTCGGCCAGGGCGATCGCCTCGGGGTACGTGGTCCAGTACGGGGCGGGCAGCAGTACCTCGTCACCGGGGTTCACGACCGTCTGGAAGGCCTGATACACGGCCTGCTTGCCGCCGTTCGTCACGATGATCTGCGACGGGTCGACCTCGAGCCCGGAGTCGCGGAGCGTCTTGGCCGCGATCGCCTCCCGCAGGGCGGGAAGACCGGCGGCGGGGGTGTAGCGGAAGTTGGCCGGGTTCTGCAGGGCCTCAGCGGCGGCATCCACGATGAACTGCGGCGTCGAGAAGTCGGGCTCGCCGGCCGCATACGAGATGACGGGCCGGCCGGCAGCCTGCAGCGCCTTCGCCTTCGCATCGACCTTGAGGGTCGCGGACTCGGCGATGGCACTGAGCTTGCGGGAGAGCGCGGGCTTGCGGGAGAGTGGTGCACGTTCTGTCACGCTTCGAGCGTAGTCGGCGCGCGGCGCACGGTCAGCCCGTGGATCGCGCGGAACGGCCCGCCAGGTGTGCGGCATCCTCGCCGGCCGTGACGGAGCGTCCGATCCGTGCGGCGCACTTCCCGCCGGGACCGCGCGAGGGGTACCCTGTGCCTCGTGGACGCCTGGATCTGGGGAGCCGTCGTGCTGGCCATCGTGCTCGTCATCGCCGGTGGCATCGCCTGGTGGCTGGCCCGCGGGTGCGTGCTCACGAAGGTCGGCGCCACCGGTGCGATCGTCGGCGGCGTCGTGTCGCTCATCGCGCTCGTCGTGCTGCTCGACCCCAATGCGGGGCTGAGTGCCGCCGCGATCATCACGGTCGGCTCGGGTGCCTGGCTGCTCGGATGGGCCCTGGCCGGCGGCATCCGCGGACAGAGAATGCTCCGCGCCGAAGAGCGCGCGGCCGCCGACGCCACCGCGGTCGCCGCTTCGGCGAGCGTCGTCCGGGGCCACGCGCACAGCCACTGACTCCCGGCGGCCGCGAGGCGTGCCGCCGTGTTCTCCCATCGTGCCGGAGAACGACGGATGCCGCAGCCCGGCCGGGCTGCGGCATCCGTCGTCTTCGGAGACTCAGTTGAACTGGTTCATCGTGTTGTCCTTGCCGCCGGCCTTGAGGGCGGCGTCGCCGGCGAAGTACTCCTTGTGGTTGTCGCCGATGTCGCTGCCGGCCATGTTCTGGTGCTTGACGGTGGCGATGCCCTCGCGGATCTCACGACGCTGCACGCCCTTCACGTACGCCAGCATGCCCTCGTCGCCGAAGTAGCCCTTCGCGAGGCTGTCGGTCGACAGCGCGGCCGTGTGATAGGTCGGCAGCGTGATGAGGTGGTGGAAGATGCCGGCGCGGGCGGAACCGTCGCGCTGGAACGTGCGGATCTTCTCGTCGGCCAGCTGCGCCAGCTCGGTGTCGTCGTAGTCGACGCTCATCAGGTCGCCGCGGTCGTAGGCCGAGACGTCCTTCCCCTGCTCGGCGAGCTGGTCGTACGCCTGCTGGCGGAAGTTCAGCGTCCAGTTGAACGACGGGCTGTTGTTGTAGACGAGCTTCGCGTTCGGCACGGCCTCGCGGATGCGGTCGACCATGCCGGCGATCTGCTCGACGTGCGGCTTCTCGGTCTCGATCCACAGCAGGTCGGCGCCGTTCTGCAGCGACGTGATGCAGTCGAGCACGACGCGGTCCTCACCCGTGCCCGGACGGAACTGGTACAGGTTGCTCGCGAGGCGCTTGGGGCGCAGCAGCCTGCCGTCGCGCCGGATGATGACGTCGCCGTCGCTCAGCGCGGCCTCCGAGATCTCCTCGACGTCCAGGAACGCGTTGTACTGGTCGCCGAGGTCGCCGGGCTCGTTCGAGACGGCGAGCTTCTGAGTGAGGCCGGCGCCGAGCGAGTCGGTGCGGGCGACGATGATGCCGTTCTCGATGCCCAGCTCGAGGAACGCGTACCGCACGGCGTTGATCTTGGCCAGGAAGTCCTCGTGGGGCACCGTGACCTTGCCGTCCTGGTGGCCGCACTGCTTCTCGTCCGAGACCTGGTTCTCGATCTGGATGGCGCAGGCACCCGCTTCGATCATCTTCTTCGCGAGCAGGTACGTCGCCTCGGGGTTGCCGAAGCCGGCGTCGATGTCGGCGATGATCGGCACCACGTGGGTCTCGTGGTTGTCGATCTGCGACTGGATGAACTCGACCGCCGTCTCGTCGCCGGCGAGGCGCGCCTCGTCGAGCTGCGTGAAGAGCAGGTCCAGCTCGCGGGCATCGGCCTGCCGCAGGAAGGTGTAGAGCTCCTCGATGAGTGCCGGGACCGCGGTCTTCTCGTGCATCGACTGGTCGGGGAGGGGGCCGAACTCCGAACGGAGCGCTGCGACCATCCAGCCCGACAGGTAGAGGTAGCGCTTGTTCGTGCTCTTGAGGTGCTTCTTGATCGAGATCAGCTTCTGCTGTCCGATGAAGCCGTGCCAGACGCCGAGCGACTGGGTGTAGACCGACGAGTCTGCGTCGTACTCGGCCATGTCGCGGCGCATGATGTCGGCCGTGTACTGGGCGATCTCGAGTCCCGTCCGGAACCGGTTCTGCGCGCGCAGACGGGCGGCGGACTCGGGGTTGATCGCATCCCAGCCGGAGCCGTACTGCTCCTTCAGGGCCTGGATGGCTTCGATGTCGTCTTGGTAGGCAGTCATGTCGATTCCTCTGGTGGTGGATGCCGCGTCAGTCGGTCTCGGTCAGGAAGCGGGAGTACGCCGGCAGCGTCAGGAACGCCGGGAACTCCTGGCCGAGGGCGACATCGCGGAAGATCTCGGCGGCGTCGTCGAAGCGGTCGGCCTCGTGACGGTCCACTTCGCCGAGCACCTCGGTGATCAGGCCCTCGATGTACTCGCGGGTGATGGCCGTGCCGTCGTCGGTCGTCTGGTCCTGGTGGATCCACTGCCACACCTGCGAGCGCGAGATCTCGGCGGTGGCGGCATCCTCCATCAGGTTGTCGATCGCGACGGCCCCAAGGCCGCGCAGCCACGCCTCGATGTAGCGGATCGCCACCGACACGTTGCCGTGCACGCCGGCCTTCGTGATGGGGCGGCCGATGTGGACGTCGATGAGGTCGGCGGCCTGCACCTCGACCTCGGGACGCTGACGGTCGAGCTGGTTCGGCCGCTCGCCCAGCACCGCGTCGAACTCGGCACGGGCGACCGGGATGAGGTCGGGGTGGGCCACCCACGTGCCGTCGAAGCCGTCGCCGGCCTCCCGCTTCTTGTCGGCGGCGACCTTCTCGAAGGCCCGCTCGGTGACCTCCGGGTCGCGGCGGTTCGGAATGAAGGCGCTCATGCCGCCGATGGCGAAGGCGCCGCGCTTGTGGCAGGTCTTCACGAGCAGCTCGGTGTAGGCGCGCATGAACGGAACGGTCATCGTGACCTCGCTGCGGTCGGGCAGCACGAACCGGGCTCCGCGTCCGCGGAAGTTCTTGATGATCGAGAAGATGTAGTCCCAGCGGCCGGCGTTCAGGCCCGCGCAGTGGTCGCGCAGCTCGAACAGGATCTCCTCCATCTCGAACGCCGCGGGGAGCGTCTCGATCAGCACCGTCGCGCGGATCGTGCCGTGCGGGATGTTCACGTACTGCTCGCTGAACGTGAACACGTCGTCCCACAGCTTCGCCTCCTCGCTCGACTCGAGCTTGGCGATGTAGAAGTACGGGCCCCGGCCGTTCGCGATCAGCGCTTGCGCGTTGTGGAAGAAGTAGATGCCGAAGTCCACGAGCGAGCCGGACGCGGCCATGGTGCGGCCGGTGCGGTCGGTGAAGGTGAGGTGCTGCTCGGGCAGATGCCACCCGCGCGGGCGCATCACGATCGTCGGCGTCTCGGTGGCGGTGACCTCGTAGCGCTTGCCTTCGGGGCTCGTGAACGACAGCTCGCCGCGGATCGCGTCACGCAGGCTGAGCTGGCCCTCGACGACGTTCTTCCAGGTGGGGCTGGTCGCGTCCTCCTGGTCGGCGAGCCAGACCTTCGCGCCGGAGTTCAGCGCGTTGATGGTCATCTTCGGGTCGGTGGGACCCGTGATCTCGACGCGGCGGTCCTCGAGACCGGGGCCGGCGCCGGCGACCTTCCATCCCGCGTCCTCGCGGATGTGCCGTGACTCGTCGCGGAACTGCGGGTCGTGCCCGTTGCCGATCTCGAACCGACGACGCATGCGGTCGGCGAGCCGGTCGTGACGGCGGGCGCCGAACCGGTGGTGCAGCTCGGTGAGGAACGCGATCGCCTCAGGCGTGAGGATCTCGTCGTAGCGGGGTCCGAGGCGCCCGGCGATCTCGATCGCGGGCTCGTGGGTCTGGGTGGGGATGGGGCCAGTGCGTGTGCGCATCGGGGTGGTGGTCGCAGGTGTCATGTCCCTGCCTTCCTGTGTAGGTCTGCTCACCTGCCACGAAGTGCTGGGTCAAGTGGCACTTCGTGACGGGTGGGCGAGCTCTGGAGTTCTGAGAGTCGGATGCCGCCACCCGGCGTGTGGGCCGGGACGAGGCATCCGGTGATCCGCGTTCTGGGTGGATCGGTGGAGGTCGTGCAACCACTCTGGGGTGAAGTTCGCAGGCATACCCGGCGAATTCGGGTGTGAACTTTTCGCACATTTCTGTTTTCGTGACAGAATCGCGTCATGACGACGACGTTGACCCGGGATGCCGCTTCTGAAGTCCCCGACGATGATGAGGTGGACCCCCTCACCATCGGCCGGCGGATCCGGCAGCTCCGCACCGACCGCGGCATGACGCTCGAAGAGCTCGCCGCGGCGGTGGAGCGCGCGCCGAGCCAGCTCTCGATGATCGAGAACGGCCGCCGAGAGCCGAAGCTCACGCTGCTCCAGTCGATCGCGCGTGCACTGGGGTCGTCGATCGACGCGATCCTCGAGTCGGAGCCGCTCGACGAGCGCGCGACCCTCGAGATCTCGCTCGAGCGGGCCATGCGCGGCCAGACGTTCCAGGCGCTCGGAATCCCGCCGTTCCGCATCGGCAAGACGGTGCCCACGGAGGCGCTGAAGGCGATGCTCGCGCTGCAGGGCGAGATCGAGCGGCTGCGCGACGAGCGCGCCGCCACGCCAGAGGAGGCGCGGCGCGCCAACGTGGCCCTCCGGCGCCTGATGCGCACGCAGAACAACTACTTCCCCGAACTCGAGCAGCAGGCACGCGCCATCCTGGACGCCGTGGAGCACCCCGGTGGCCCGCTGACGCAGCGGACGGCGTCGGATATCGCGGCCCACCTGGGGTTCACCCTGCACTATGTGCCCGACCTGCCGCAGACGACGAGGTCGGTCGCCGACATCAAGAACGGGCGCCTCTACCTGTCGAGCCGGCTGACGACCAAGGGCGACCCGCGCACGGCGGTGCTCCAGGCGCTGTCGAGCAGGATCCTGGGGCATCGCGAGCCGACGTCGTACGCCGAGTTCCTGCGGCAGCGCGTCGAGACGAACTACCTCACCGGGGCGCTCCTCATTCCCGAGGCGCACGCGGTGCCGTTCCTCCAGGAGGCGAAGAAGGACCGCTCCATCTCGATCGAAGACCTCCGCGACGCGTACTCCGTGTCGTACGAGACGGCCGCCCACCGTTTCACCAACCTCGCGACCGTGCACCTCGGACTGCCCGTGCACTTTCTCAAGGTCCACGAGTCGGGCGTCATCACGAAGGTCTACGAGAACGACGACGTCAACTTCCCGACCGATCGCCTGGGCGCGATCGAGGGGCAGATGTGCTGTCGCAAGTGGACCTCACGGGTCGTGTTCGACGTCGACGACCACTTCAACCCGTACTACCAGTACACCGACACCGGAAACGGCACCTACTGGTGCACGGCCCGCGTGGAGCTGTCGAGCGAGGGAGCGCACTCGGTGTCGGTCGGCGTCCGATTCGACGACACCCGGTGGTTCCTGGGTCGCGACACTCCCAACCGTGGCGTGTCGAAGCACTCGGTCGAGGCGTGCTGCCGCCGTGCTCCCGCCGAGCTCGAGGCATCCTGGCGCGAGCAGTCCTGGCCGAACGTGCGCACCCCGCGCACCCTGCTCGCCACCCTGCCCACCGGCGCCTTCCCGGGCGTCGACACCACCGACCTGTACGAGTTCCTGGAGTCCCACGCCCCGCGCTGAGCCACAGCGCCCCGCCCCATCGCCCGTGTCCGAGATCAGGAGATCTGGCGTAGGCAGGACGTTTTCGCGCGCGTTGTCCTGCGTGGGGCAGATCTCCTGATCCGGAGAACGCAGGGTCAGTGGCGGCCGGCGACGACGTCCGCCACGTGCGCGGGCCACGCCGTGCGGTCGGATGAGACGGATGCCTCGACCCGGTCGGCCATCCGGTAGGCGGTGTAGATCGCGTTGACGGCCGTCCAGCGCAGCGGTTCGAGTTCCCAGCGCCGCGCGCGGTGGCCCACCCAGGGGAGTCGCGTGAGTTCGGTGTCGTGCTCGAGCACCAGGTCGGCCAGCGTTCGGCCGGCGAGGTTGGTCGCCGTGACACCCGTGCCGACGTATCCGCCCGCCCACCCGAGCCCCGTGGAACGGTCGTGCACGACGGTCGCGGCCCAGTCGCGCGGCACCCCGAGCACGCCCGCCCAGGCGTGCGCGACCGGCGGGGATGCGGCCTCCGGAAAGAACTCCTGGAGGAGTCTCGTCAACGACGCGATCGTGCGCTCCTGGGTGCGTCCGTCGGTGTCGACGCGCGAGCCGTAGCGGTAGGGCACGCCGCGCCCACCGAAGGCGATGCGATCGTCGGCGGTGCGCTGCGCGTACATGTACACGTGCGCGAAGTCGCCGAGGGTCTCCCGGCCGCTCCAGCCCACGGCGTCCCAGAAGGCCGTCGGCAGCGGCTCGGTGACGATCATCGACGAGTTCATCGGCAGCCACGTGCGGTGCTCTCCGCGGAGGTCGGCCGTGAAGCCCTCGGTGGCGCGGAGCACGTGCGCGGCACGCACGGTGCCGCGGTCGGTGATCGCTCGGGCCGGGGAGATCTCCCGCACGTGCGTCTGCTCGTAGATGGGAACGCCCAGGCGTTCGACGGTCTCGGCGAGACCGCGCACGAGCTTCGCCGGATGCAGGCGGGCGCAGTGCGGATGCCAGAGGGCGCCGAGCGCGCCGGCGATGCGGATGCGGGATGCTGCGGCCTCGGCATCCAGCACCTCCACATCGGTGTGCGGCCACGACTGCTCCGCCGTCGCGCTCGCCGTCAGGCGAGCCAGCTGCGCCGGTGTGCGGGCGACGCCGAACTCGCCCCCTTTGACGATGTCGGCGTCGATCCCCTCGCGCGCGGCGACGGCGATGACTTCGTCGACGGAGTCGTTCAGCGCGCGTTGGTGCGCGTTCGCCGCGTCCCTTCCGTGTGACTCGGCGTAGCGCTCGCGGCCGCCGGTGACGGTGTTCGTGAGCCACCCGCCGTTGCGCCCGGAGGCCCCGAAGCCGGCGAACCGCTGTTCGAGCAGCACCACGCGCAGGTCGGGCTGCCGGGTCTTCAGGTAGTAGGCGGTCCAGAGGCCCGTGTAGCCTGCGCCCACGATCGCGACGTCGGCGTCGAGGTCGCCGGGCAGAGGGGCGCGCGGGGCGGGCGTGCCGCCGAGGCTGCGCCACCACCACGACACCTCGCCGTTGGGTGCAGCGGAGTCTGTCATGCGCCCATCCTGCCGGGTGCGGCGGCGGGCGCGGAGACACGGAGTGTCGCGAAGACACGGCCGACCCGGACCGGCCGTGTGCCCGTTTTCGCCGATGAACTTCCGGTTCACACGGGTAGTGCTGTGTGAGCCGGAAGTTCATCGGGGTTCTGAGAACATCCGAGCCCGGGGAGCGGCGCCCACCGGGACGCTCCGTGCGATCAGGCCGACGGCCCGAGGGCGCGCAGCGCCGCCCACAGCTCGGCGCGCGTCGCGAACGACGACAGGTCGCGGCCCAGCACCCGCTCGATGAGGGCGAGTCGCGTGCGCACCGTGTGGCGGTGCACACCCAGTGACTGGGCGGATGCCTCGTGCGAGCAGTCCTCGTCGAGCCAGACCTGGAGCGTCTCGACGAGGTGCGTGCCCTGCCCGGCATCGTGGTCGTACAGCGGCGCCAGCTCGGCGCGCGCGAGCGCGCGGGCTTCGTCGGTGAGTGCCGACAGCACGCCGGCATGGGAGACCTCGGCGAACTCGGTCACCGCGCCGAAGCCGCGGTCCCGCGCGACGCGGGCCTGGCCGACGGCGGCGCCGAACGCGTCGTAGCCGGCCGCATCCGAGAGCCCGATCCGCACGTCGAAGCGGTCGGCGAGCTCGTGGATGATCGAGCGGTCGTCGGCCGGCACGACGAGCACCAGACCGTCCTCCGCGCGCCCGAAGAACAGCGCCCCGCGCTTCTCGTGCGCCCAGAGCTCCAGCAGCTCCGCGATGCCGTCGACCCTTGCGGCGGCAGCATCCGTCAGCCCCACCACGACCGGTGCCGACGGCAACGGCCCCCACAGTTCACGCGAGGTGCGGCGGGCCAGCGCGGGGTCGCCGGTCATCAGTGACTGCACGAGGCCGGCGCGCAGCGCGCTGCGCGCCCGGCCGAGCCCCTGCTGCTGCTCGAGCGCCAGACCCGCCATCGCGATGACGGCCGTCACGACGACCCGGCCCTCCTGGTCGAGGTCGCCCGCCGCGATCGCGATGACGCCGCGCAGGTGCCCTCCGCGCCCGAGGGTCTGCAACGAGAACGGGGTGTCGCCGATGCGCAGTGACGACCCGGCGCGCGCGCCGCGATGCAGCACACCCGTGACCTCGCGCTGCAGCTCCCCGGCGGTCTCGGCGTCCAGGCCGCCGGCCGGGTGCTCCCGGGCCAGCTCGCCGGCGGCGTCGTACATGCCCACCCAGGTGTCGAGCTGCTTCGCCAGCTCGGCGACCGTCGCGCCGAGCCCATCGGGGCGAAGCGCGGCCAGTGCGATCGCGCGCTGCGCCGCCAGCGCCCAGCTGCGCCGCGCGTACGCCTCGGCGGCGATCGCCTCCGCGTTGGCACGGGCGACCGCGATGAACGGCGTGCGGTAGGGCACCTCGAAGAGCGGGATGCGCTCGTCGCGACACGCCTCGACGAGCGCCGGCGGGATGCCGTCGCGCACGACCTCGGTGCCGAAGCCGAGGCCCACCACCCCCCGGGTGGCCAGCCGACGGACATACGCCCGGCACGCCGCCGCGGCGTCGGCGTCGTCGCCCGGCGGGAACTGCGTGCCGGTGGTGAGGAGCACGAGCCCCTCCGACAGGAACGGGGTCGGGTCGGCCAGATCGGAGCTGTGCACCCAGCGGATCGCACGGTCCAGCGCCGCCGGCTCCAGATCATCGGCGGCGAGCGACAGGCGCAGATCTCTCCGGGCGAGGAGGGAGCGGAGAGTGGGGGCGTCGGCGTCCATGATGGTCGAGTGTACGACCCGTACAGTGCCGTCGACAGAATGTACGTCCGGGCGGGTGCGGGCCGCGATCGCCGCCGCATACGCTCCCCTCCATGAGCAGCGCAGCCGACACGCAGAGCACATTCCTTCCGGCAGGGACACCCCTCGGCGGTCCCACCCTTCCCCAGGAGCGCCGCCTGGTCACCAGCATCCCGGGCCCGCGATCCCAGGAGCTGCTGGACCGCAAGGCCGCAGCCGTCGCCGCGGGCGTCGGCCACACGGCGCCGGTTCACGCCGTGGCGGCGGGCGGAGGCGTCATCGTCGACGCCGACGGCAACTCGCTCATCGATCTCGGCTCGGGCATCGCCGTCACCACCGTCGGCAACTCGCACCCGAAGGTCGTCGCAGCCGTGCAGGAGCAGGTCGCCCAGTTCACCCACACGTGCTTCATGATCGCTCCCTACGACTCATACGTGACGGTCGCCGAGGCGCTCAACCGCATCACGCCGGGCGACCACGCCAAGAAGAGCGCGCTGTTCAACTCGGGCGCCGAAGCGGTGGAGAACGCCGTCAAAATCGCCCGCAAGTACACCGGCAAGCCCGCGGTCGTCGCGTTCGACCACGGCTACCACGGCCGCACGAACCTCACGATGGCGCTCACCGCCAAGTCGATGCCGTACAAGCACGGCTTCGGGCCGTTCGCGAGCGAGATCTACCGCGCGCCCCTGTCGTACCCGTACCGCGACGGCCTGACCGGTCCCGAGGCCGCCAAGAAGGCCATCTCGATGATCGAGAAGCAGGTCGGCGCCGACAACCTCGCGGCGATCATCATCGAGCCCATCCAGGGCGAGGGCGGCTTCATCGTCCCGGCCGACGGGTACCTGCCCGCGCTCGTGGAGTGGTGCCGCGCCAACAACGTGGTGTTCATCGCCGACGAGATCCAGACCGGCTTCGCCCGCACGGGGAAGATGTTCGCGAGCGAGGTGTTCGGGATCGTTCCCGACCTGATCACGACGGCCAAGGGCATCGCCGGCGGACTCCCGCTGGCGGCCGTGACGGGCCGAGCCGAGATCATGGATGCCTCGCACGCGGGTGGCCTCGGCGGCACGTACGGCGGCAACCCGATCGCCTGTGCCGCGGCGATCGCCGCGATCGACGTCTTCGAGAATGACGGAATGCTCGAGCGCGCCCGCGAGATCGAGGCCGTCCTCAAGGGCCGCCTGCAGGAGCTGCAGTCCGCCGACCCGCGCGTCGGCGACGTGCGCGGTCACGGCGCCATGATCGCGGCCGAGTTCGTCGACCCCGCGACGGGGGAGCCGGATGCCGCTCTCACCGCCGCGGTCGCGAAGGCGTCCATCGCACAGGGCGTCATCGTGCTCACGTGCGGCACCTACGGGAACGTGATCCGTTTCCTGCCGCCGCTGTCGATCACCGACGACCTGCTCCACGAGGGCCTCGACGTCGTCGCCGCCGCGCTCGCGGCCAACTGACGGAGATGCTGCGACCGGCCGCACCTCGCCGGTCGCAGCATCCGTCCCCCCTACATGTCCCCTGACAAAGGAGTCCCAATGACCGAGCTGACCCGCGACGTCGTCATCGTCGGGGCCGGCGCCGCCGGCACGACCGCCGCAAACGAGTTGAGGAAGGCCGGCCTCTCGGTCGTCGTGCTCGAGGCGCGCGACCGGGTCGGCGGGCGCCTGTGGACCGACGTCGTCGACGGCGCCATGCTCGAGATCGGCGGCCAGTGGGTCTCGCCCGACCAGGACGCGCTCAAAGAGACCCTTGCGGAGCTGGGACTCGAGACGTACAGCCGCTACCGCGAGGGCGACTCCGTCTACATCGGCAAGGACGGAGAGCTGACGCGCTTCACGGGCGAGATCTTCCCGGTCGCACCCGAGACCGAGAAGGAGATCGTGCGCCTCATCGAGGTGCTCGACGGGCTCGTGGCCCAGATCGACCCCGACAAGCCGTGGGAGCACCCCGACGCCGAGGAGCTGGACCGCATCTCGTTCGAGGCGTGGCTCGAGGCCCAGACCGACGACCAGGAGGCCCGCGACAACATCGCCCTCTTCATCGCCGGTGCGATGCTGACCAAGCCCGCCTACGCGTTCTCTGCGTTGCAGGCCCTTCTCATGGCGGCCAGCGCCGGCAGCTTCTCGCACCTGGTCGACGCCGACTTCATCCTCGACGAGCGTGTCGTCGGCGGGCTGCAGCAGGTGCCGCTGCTGCTCGCCGAGCGGCTCGGCGACGATGTCATCCTGGGCCAGCCGGTCACCGAGGTGCACTGGAGCGACGGGTCGGAGGGATCGGAGACCGGGGTGCGGGTGGTCACCGACAACGGACTCGAGGTCCGCGCGCGCTTCGTCATCCTCGCGCACGCGCCGATCCTCTATCCGTGGATCGAGTTCGTGCCCGCGCTCCCACGCCTCAAGCAGCAGATGCACCAGCACATCTCCATGGGCTTCGTGATCAAGGTGCACGCGGTGTACGACCGCCCGTTCTGGCGCGAGCAGGGCCTGTCGGGCACGGCGTTCAGCCCGTACGAGGTCTCGCACGAGGCATACGACAACACCAACCACGGCGACGAGCGCGGCACCCTGGTCGGCTTCGTGTCGGACCGCAACGCCGACGACCTCTTCCGCGTCTCGGCCGAGGAGCGCAAGGAGCGCATCCTCGAGTCGCTGTCGCACTACTACGGCCCCGAGGCCAAGAACCCGCTCGTCTACTTCGAGAGCGACTGGGGTGCGGAGGAGTGGACGCGCGGTGCCTACGCCGCGAGCTTCGACCTCGGCGGCCTCGCCCGCTACGGCGCGGACCTCCGCACGCCCGTGGGTCCGATCCACTTCGCATGCAGCGACATGGCCGGCTCGGGGTATCAGCACGTCGACGGCGCGATCCGCATGGGGCGCCTGGTCGCGGCGAACATCGTCGAGGCGGCCCACCGGTGAGCACGCGCATCGTCGTCGGCTACACGGCGACCGACACCGGGGAGGACGCGGTCGCCCTCGGCAGCCGCCTGGCCGCGGCCATGGACGCCCCGCTCGACCTGGTGCTGGTGCTCCCCGCCGAGGACCGCAGCGTCATCACCCCGCCGGACGCCGGCTACGACCGCTTCCTCGTGACGCAGGCGGAGGCGTGGCTCGGCGAGGCATCGGCATCTATTCCGGATACCGTGGCCCACGCCGCGCACGTGCGCTTCGGCGATTCGTTCGCAGAGGGCCTGATCCTCGCCGCACACGAGCTCGGGGCATCCCACATCGTCGTCGGCGCCGCCAACGGCGGACTCCACGGCCGCCACCGTCTCGGCACGGTGGCGACGGAGCTGCTGCACTCCTCGGACGTGCCGGTCGTGCTCGCGCCCGAGGGCTCGCGCCGCCTCGAGCCGTCGACGGGCATCACGCGGATCACCGCCGCGATCGGCACGCGTCCCGGCGCCGACGTCCTGCTGGAGGAGAGCGTCGCCCTCGCCGCCGCGACGGGAGCGCGCCTGCGGCTGCTCTCACTTGCCGCGGTCGACCTGCCGCCCAGCCTCGAGGCGATGGAGTTCGGCGCCCGGCACGCGGACGACGTCTTCGTGCACGTGCGGGCCGCCCTCCCGAACGACATCGACACCGACGCGGTCGTCGGTCTCGGCGACAGCGTCGAGGATGCCGTCTCGCACCTGACCTGGGAGCCCGGCGAGCTCGCGGTGGTCGGTTCGAGCCGGCTCGCCCGGCGCCGCCGCCTCTTCCTCGGCTCGACGGCGGCGAAGATGCTGCACGAGCTTCCCGTACCCATGGTCGTCGTGCCCCGCACGCGCGGCAAGAAAGGCGCACGCTGATGAGCGCTTCAGAGACCCGCGGCGCAGCGTCGCTGGCCCCGTCGACCGGCGCGCACGCCGGTGAACTGTCCAAGAAGGGCCTGAGCGCCGGCGCCGTCGGCGTGCTCGGAGCCGTCGTCATCGGCGTCTCGACCATCGCTCCGGCCTACACGCTCACCGCATCGCTCGGGCCGACCGTGTCGGTGGTGGGCACGCAGGTGCCCGCGATCATCCTCGTCGGCTTCATCCCGATGCTGCTGACGGCGTTCGGCTATCGCGAGCTCAACCGGGCCATGCCGGACTCGGGAACCTCTTTCACGTGGGGCGTGCGGGCCTTCGGCCCGTGGATCGGCTGGATGACCGGCTGGGGCCTCGTCGCCGCCACCGTCATCGTGCTGTCGAACCTCGCCGGCATCGCGGTGGAGTTCCTGTTCCTGCTGATCTCCCAGCTGAGCAACAACCCCGAGATCGCGGACCTCGCGTTCAACCCGTTCGTCAACGTGGTCGTGTGTCTCCTGTTCATGCTGGGCGCGACGCTCATCTCGTACCGCGACATGCAGACGACGCAGAAGTTCCAGTACATCCTGGTGACGTTCCAGGTCGCCGTGCTCGTGCTCTTCGCCGTGGTGGCCATCGTCAAGGCGGTGTCGGGCGATGCGCCCGACCCGACGGCGTTCTCGTGGTCGTGGTTCAATCCGTTCGAGGTGCCCACGTTCAGCGCCTTCGCCGCAGGCCTGTCGCTGTCGATCTTCATCTTCTGGGGCTGGGACGTCGTGCTCACCATGAACGAGGAGACCAAGAACCCCGCGAAGACCCCCGGCCGCGCGGCCATGCTGACGGTCGTGATCGTCGTGTCGCTCTACCTGCTGCTCTCGATCGGCCTCATCATGTTCGCGGGCGTGGGCGACGGCCCGCTGGGCCTGGCGAACGAGGACATCTCCGCGAACGTCTTCTTCGCGCTGTCCGACCCGATCCTCGGCCCGCTCGCGTTCCTCGTGTCGCTGGCGGTGCTGTCGAGCTCGGCCGCGTCGCTGCAGTCGACGGCGGTGGGCCCTGCGCGCACGCTGCTCGCCATGGGGCACTACGGCGCGCTGCCGGCGAAGTTCGCCCAGGTGAGCCCACGGTTCTTCACGCCGGGCTACGCGACGGTCGTCTCGGCCGTGGTGGCCTCGGTCTTCTACGCCGTGATGCGCGTGATCAGCGAGAACGTCCTCACCGACACGATCCTGTCTCTCGGCATGATGATCTGCTTCTACTACGGCCTCACCGCGTTCGCCTGCGTCTGGTACTTCCGCAAGCAGTGGTTCGACTCCGTGCGCAGCTTCTTCTTCACGTTCCTGTTCCCGCTCGTCGGCGGCGCGATCCTCGCGGTGCTGTTCGTCACGACGCTCATCGACTCGATGGACCCGGACTACGGCAGCGGCTCGAGCATCGGGGGCCTCGGCCTCGTGTTCGTGCTGGGCGTGGTCGTGATCCTCGCGGGCGTCGTGATCATGATCTGGCAGGCGATCAAGCGTCCGGCGTTCTTCCGCGGCGAGACACTCAGTATCGACGCTCCCGAAAGCCTTCGACGCGCCCGCCGTTGACGGGCAGACTGTCCCCAATCCATCCGATCGGAGAGGAAGCATGACCGACTACGCCGTCGTGAACCCGGCAACGGGAGAGACCCTGGCCACGTACCCGAACATCACCGACGAGGAGCTCGAGACCGCCATCGCGGAAGCGGATGCCGCCTACCGCAGGTGGCGCGACCAGCCGGTCGCCGAGCGCGCGGCGCGCATCCGCAAGGTCGCGGAGCTGCACCGCGAGCGCCGTGACGACCTCGCCGCCATCATCGTGCGCGAGATGGGCAAGCCGCTGGAAGCGGCGCTCGGCGAGGTCGATTTCGCCGCAGACATCACCGAGTACTACGCCGACCATGCCGAGAAGATCACCGGCGACCAGCCGATCGACATCGACGGCGAGGGCACCGCGGTCATCCGCCGCACGCCCCTCGGGGTGCTGCTCGGCATCATGCCCTGGAACTTCCCGTACTACCAGGTCGCGAGGTTCGCGGCTCCCAACATCGTCGTGGGCAACACGATCCTGCTCAAGCACGCGCCGCAGTGCCCCGAGTCGGCCGCCGCGATCGCCGCGATCTATGCCGACGCCGGCCTCGAGGGCGTGTACACGAACGTCTACGCCACCAACGAACAGGCGGCGGCCATCATCGCCGACCGACGGGTGCAGGGCGTCTCGGTGACCGGCTCGGAGCGCGCCGGCGCCGCCGTGGCCGAGATCGCCGGCCGCAACCTGAAGAAGGTGGCGCTCGAGCTCGGCGGCTCCGACCCGTTCATCCTCCTGTCGACCGACGACCTCGACGCCGCCGTGCAGGCGGCCGTGGACGCGCGCCTCGACAACACGGGCCAGTCCTGCAACGCCGCGAAGCGGTTCATCGTGGTGGACGGCCTGTACGACGAGTTCCTCGAGAAGTTCACCGCCAAGATGTCGGAGGCGAAGGTCGGCGATCCCTTCGCGGACGACACCGTCCTCGGTCCGCTGTCGTCGCTGACGGCGGCCGAGCGTCTCGCCGAGCAGGTGGACAGAGCCGTCGCGCAGGGCGCGAAGCTCGTCGCCGGCGGCACGCGCGACGGCGCGTTCTACCCGGGCACGGTGCTCACCGACGTCACGAGCGACATGGACGCCTACCGCGAGGAGTTCTTCGGACCCGTGGGCGTCGTCTACAAGGTGGCTGACGAGGACGCCGCCGTCGCCCTCGCGAACGACACCAGCTTCGGCCTGGGGTCGTACGTCTTCACGACCGACCAGGAGCAGGCCCAGCGCATCGCCGACAAGATCGACGCCGGCATGGTGTACGTCAACGTCGTGCTCGCCGACGAGCCGGGCCTGCCGTTCGGCGGCGTGAAGCGCTCGGGCACCTCGCGCGAGATGGGCCTGCTCGCTGCCGACGAGTTCGTCAACAAGAAGCTGATCCGCATCGGCGCCTGAGGCCGCGGTATCTGAGGAGATCTGCGCAACCGCGGACCCGCGAAGCGGGATCATCCGCTGATGTGCAGATCTCCTCTGTCGTGAGCGCGCTGTGCCGGGAGTCCGGCCATGCCGGCCGCCTCACGGGCCTCGGCGAGGGCCTCATCGGCCCACTGCACCTGCTGCGGCGTGCCCCACCGGGTCGCGGCATCCCGTGCCGCTTCGAACGAGGTGATCGCGTCGGCGACGTGTCCGGCGTCCAGGTGCGCCCAGCCGGCGTTGTTGTGCAGCGAGACGCGCCAGCGGAGTGTCCGGGCGTCGTCGACCCCGTCGAGCAGGCCCAGTGCGGTGTCCGTCCAGTGCTCTGCCTGGTCGGGGTCGGTGATGGCGAGCATGTGCAGGGCGTCGACCTGGAGGAATGTCAGGCCTGCTCCGGATGCCGCATCCACCGCCGCGAGGAAGTATGCGACGGCCGCCTCGGCGTCGCCCGCCGAGTTCCGCACCCGGCCGCGCTCGAGGGCGGCTCGCGCAGCGACGGCGGCATCCTCGACCGACACGGCGTCCAGGATCGCATCGGCCTCGTCGAACCGCTCTTGCAGACCGAGGGCTCGCGCGACCTGCGTCTCGAGCTCGGCACGGGTCGGGGCATCCGTCTCCTGCTCGGCAGCGGCGCGCATGCGCGCCTCGGAGGCGGCGGGTTCGGCGAAGTCCCAGAGCTCGTCGAGCCGGGGCTGTGCGAGGGTCATGCCGGAATGCTAACGCCGCCCGCAGAGGGGTGCGCGGAACGGGCGCGAGCGCCAGGATGGAGGCATGGCAGACACAACCGACCCCGTCGTCTCGCTCACCGACGAGCAGTGCTGGGAGCGCCTTCGCGGGCAGGAGCTCGGGCGCCTCGTCACCCGCGTCGGCGACGTGCTCGACATCTTCCCCGTGAACTACATGGTCGACGGCGAGAGCGTCCTGTTCCGCACGGCTCAGGGGAGCAAGCTGTTCGAGCTGACCGTCAACGACGAGGTGCTCTTCGAGGTCGACGACCACACCGAGACCGACGCGTGGAGCGTGATCCTGCGCGGCCGCGCGCACCCGCTCGACCGCTCCGCCGACGTGCAGCGCGCCGACGGGCTGGGCCTCAAGCCGTGGATCCCCACGCTGAAGTACACCTACGTGCGCGTCGAGCCGACGGCCGTCACGGGGCGGGCGTTCGACCGCGGCGAGGAGCCCGACCGCTACGGCGTGCAGCAGTACTGACGCTCCGTTGCGCATGCGCGGGGCCCGGGTGGGTTCGCGGGTCCTGCGGGCATGCCGTACACTGGATCGTGCAGTTGAAGTCTGCATTCTTTCGCCGTGCCCACCATCCGGGCGCGGCTCCTCAAGCCGCGGTGAGAGGGGAGGAGTGCGGGTTTCAGAGACCTCCGGGTCTCTAGGGCGGTAGCTCAATTGGCAGAGCAGCGGTCTCCAAAACCGCAGGTTGCAGGTTCGATTCCTGTCCGCCCTGCGCGTCAGCGCAATACCGGTGACATGGCTCCGGTCGTAGGGAAACCCTGCGTTGATAGGAAAATGTGCGGCCGGCTCCTGCCGGCTCACGGAAGGTAATCAGGTGGCATCGATGGTTCAGGACGAGCCGAAGGGCGAGGTGGTCTCCGCAGAGGGGACGACCGCACCCCGCGAGAAGAAGCTGAACGTCTTCGCTCGCATCGCCCTGTTCGTCCGTCAGGTCTTCGCCGAGCTCCGCAAGGTCGTCACGCCGACGCGCCAGGAGCTGCTGAAGTACACGGCGGTGGTGCTGGGCTTCGTCGTCGTGATGATGGCGCTCGTCTATGGCCTGGACGTGCTGTTCGTGTGGATCACGTCGTACGTCTTCGGAGTGCCCGGCGCCTGATCCCGAGCGCTCGCGCTCGCAGCGGGCCACGACACGGGCGGACCTGAGGTCCGGCAGCGGACGGAACGGAAGAGAACTCACGTGACTGAAAGACATCTCGACGACGCTGATTGGGCGACGGCCGCCGAGCAGTCCTCGGAGGACGACGAGGCGCAGGAAGGCAACGTCCTGGCTGCCGAGGAGCGCTCCGCGGAGGCCGCCGAGCACGCGGCGATCCACATCGTCGACGAGGTCGACGAGGACGACGCCGACCTGGACGACATCGACATCGACGACCCGGAGGCGGACGCGATCGTGAACGACGCTCTCAATCTTGACGAGACGGCAGAGACCGAGGCGGCCGCCGAGGTGATCAACGACTCCATCGCGGAGGAGGTCGCCGAGCGCGAGGCCGAGGCCGCCGACGAGGTGACACCGTACGACGGCCCCGACGTGAACGGCGACGAGGACGAGCCCGTCCTCGACGAGGACTTCGTCGAGGCGGTGGATGCTGCCGCCGGCGTCGTCGACGAGGTCGAGGCATCCGTCTCTCCCGCTGATGCCGCCGAGGCGCCCGAGCACGCAGAGGCCGACGAGGACGAGGACCCGTACGAGGCCTTCCGCACCGAGCTGCGCAGCCTCCCGGGCAAGTGGTACGTCATCCACTCCTACGCCGGCTTCGAGCGCAAGGTGAAGGCCAACATCGAGCAGCGCAAGTCGACGCTCGAGGTCGAGGAGGACATCTACCAGATCGAGGTCCCGATGGAGGACGTCGTCGAGATCAAGAACGGTCAGCGCAAGATGGTCACGCGCGTCCGGATCCCCGGCTACGTGCTCGTGCGCATGGAGCTCAACGAAGACACCTGGTCGGTCGTGCGTCACACGCCCGGCGTGACCGGCTTCGTCGGCAACGCCCACAACCCGACGCCGCTGCGCTTCGAAGAGGCCTTCAACATGCTGAAGAGCCTGGTGGAGGTCAAGGAGGTCGCCGGCGCCAAGGGTGGTGCGGCCAAGAAGGGCGCAGCGGCCGCGGCTCGCGTCATCCCCGCCGAGGTCGACTTCGAGGTGGGCGAGACCATCACGATCAAGGAGGGCTCGTTCGCGGGCCTGCCCGGCACGATCAGCGAGATCAAGCCCGAGAGCGGCAAGCTCACCGTCCTCGTCTCGCTCTTCGAGCGCGAGACGCCGGTGGAGCTCTCGTTCGACCAGGTCACCAAGCTGTAGCGAGCCGAGACCCAGGCGCCGCCTGGTAGACTCAGCAGGTTTGCGCGTGCGCTGAGCGCGCGCGATCGACACCGCGGTCCGGAACGGCCGGATTCGCGGGAGAACGGATGCTGCGAGGCATCCGCTCGATGAAAGGAAAAGGAATGGCACCGAAGAAGAAGGTGACCGGCCTGATCAAGCTTCAGATCAACGCCGGTGCAGCCAACCCGGCGCCGCCGATCGGCCCCGCGCTCGGTCAGCATGGCGTCAACATCATGGAGTTCTGCAAGGCGTACAACGCCGCGACGGAGTCGCAGCGCGGCAACGTCATCCCCGTGGAGATCACCGTCTACGAGGACCGCAGCTTCACGTTCATCCTGAAGACCCCGCCGGCCGCTGAGCTGATCAAGAAGGCTGCGGGCGTCCAGAAGGGCTCCAAGACGCCTCACACGGTCAAGGTCGCCAAGCTCACCAAGGAGCAGGTGCGCCAGATCGCCGAGACGAAGCAGCCCGACTTGAACGCGAACGACCTCGAGGCCGCCTCGAAGATCATCGCCGGCACCGCCCGTTCCATGGGCATCACGGTCGAGGACTGAGGGGAAGAGTAATCATGGCTACCAAGTCCAAGGCCTTCAAGGCTGCTGCCGCCAAGATCGAGGCGGACAAGTTCTACACTCCGAGCGAGGCTGTCGCCCTGGCGAAGGAGACCGGTTCGACGAAGTTCGACTCCACCGTCGAGGTCGCCCTCAAGCTCTCGGTCGACCCGCGCAAGGCCGACCAGATGGTGCGCGGCACCGTCATCCTCCCGCACGGCACGGGCAAGACCGCCCGCGTCATCGTGTTCGCGACGGGTCCGGCCGCTGAGGCCGCGATCGCCGCTGGTGCGGACGAGGTCGGCGGCGCCGAGCTCATCGAGAAGGTCGCCGGCGGCTGGACCGCGTTCGACGCGGCCGTCGCGACGCCCGAGCTCATGGGCCAGGTCGGTCGCCTGGGTAAGGTGCTCGGCCCCCGTGGCCTCATGCCCAACCCCAAGACCGGCACCGTGACCCCGAACCCGGCCAAGGCTGTCGAGGAGATCAAGGGCGGCAAGATCGAGTTCCGCGTCGACAAGCACGCCAACGTGCACTTCGTCGTCGGCAAGGCCTCGTTCACGGCCGACCAGCTCGACGAGAACCTCAAGGCCGCGCTGGAGGAGATCATCCGCCTCAAGCCGTCGAGCTCGAAGGGCCGTTACGTGCAGAAGGGTGCCGTGTCGACCACGTTCGGCCCCGGCATCCCGCTGGACGTCAACGCGCTCGTCTGACGCTCCGACGCAGCTCAGCGATTCAGAGTCGCCGAAGGCCCCGCCCGTCTCGGGTGGGGCCTTCGCCGTACCCGGTGCGATGTGGGGCTGCTCACCTGTCGCGATCTGCCGCGCGCGACGACAGTTCGTGACTGGTGGAGCAATAGGGGTGGGTCTCGCGGTGACGACGGGGCGCGGTCACGGCGGTGGGAGTACCGTCGGAGGCATGTCGAAGACGCTGCTGGACCTCTTCGGAATCGACGCGCCGATCGTGCTCGGCCCCTTCGGCGGGCTGTCGTCGGTCGAGCTGACGGCCGCCGTGAGCGAGGCCGGCGGCCTCGGCTCGTACGGCCTCTACGGATACTCGGCGGACCGCATCAGCGACACGATCGCGGCGCTGCACTCCGCGACGCGGCGCCCGTTCGCCGTCAACGTCTGGCTGCCCACGGGCGACGAGATCACCCCCGGTGACATCGACCTCGGTCCCGCGATCGAAGCCGCCGCGCCGCTCTTCGACGAACTGGGTCTCGCGCGCCCCGAGCCTCCGATCGAGTTCCTGCCCGACCTCGACTCGCAGTTGACGGCGGTGCTGGATGCCGCGCCCGCAGCCTTGAGCGTCGTCTTCGGCGTGCCGACCGAGCGCCTGATCGCGGCGGCCCACAGCCGCGACATCCGTGTCATCGGCACTGCCACCAGCGTCGCCGAGGCGGTCGCGCTGGATGCGGCAGGGGTCGACGCGATCGTCGCGACCGGCGCCGAAGCCGGCGGTCACCGGGTGTCGTTCCTGCGACCGGCCGAGCAGTCGCTCGTCGGCACGTTCGCACTCGTGCCGCAGGTCGTCGACGCGGTCGGCGCTCCGGTGATCGCCGCAGGCGGCATCGCCGATCGTCGCGGCGTCGCGGCGGCGTTCGCGCTCGGCGCATCGGGGGTGCAGGTGGGCTCGGCGTTCCTCCGCACACGGCAGTCCGCGGCCACCGATGCGCACCGGGAGGCGATCCGGAGCGCCGCCGACACCGCCACCGTTCTCACGCGCGCCCTGAGCGGGCGCCTGGCCCGCGGCATCCCGAATCGCGCGATGCGCGAGATCGAGGCCGCAGGAATCATCGCCCCGTTCCCCGCGCAGAACTGGCTGACGGGGCAGTTCCGGGCGGAGGCCGGCAAGCGCGGCGACGGCGATCTGGTCTCGCTGTGGGCGGGTCAGGCTGCCGGTCTGGCGCGGCTCGACGACGCGTCCGACGTGTTCGCCGAGCTCGCGGCGGGTCTTCCCGGCTGAGGCGGCGGGCAACAATCCGCAACGCGACGGCCCGGCTCGTCCGCGGCCGTGTTGTACTGGACAGTCGGCCTTTCGTGCCGGACCTCACACAGCCCCACTCCAGGAATTCACATGTCACGTCGCATCACCGCCCTCGTTCTCACCGCCGCCGCCGCCGTCGCCTTGACGGCGTGCAGCAGTGGCGGCTCCGCCGCTCCGTCCGCCAGCGCCGAAGGCGACGACTACGGCCTCGTCACCGCGAACACGCTCACGGTCGCCACCGAGGGCACCTACCGGCCGTTCTCGTTCCACGACGACTCGGGCGATCTGGTCGGCTTCGACGTCGAGATCGCCGAGGCGGTGGCCGACAAGCTCGGTCTCGAGGTCGTGTTCCAGGAGACGCAGTGGGACGCCATCTTCGCCGGCCTCGACGCCGGCCGCTTCGACGTGATCGGCAACCAGGTGTCGATCAACCCCGAGCGCGAGGAGAAGTACCTCTTCAGCGAGCCCTACACCGTCTCGCCGGGCGTGATCGTCGTGCCGGAGGACGACGACTCCATCACGAGCTTCGACGACCTCGCCGGCAAGACGACGGCGCAGTCGCTCACGAGCAACTGGTACGAGCTCGCTCAGGAGAGCGGGGCCACCGTCGAGGCCGTCGAGGGCTGGGCTCAGGCGGTCGCGCTCCTTCAGCAGGGACGTGTCGACGCGACGATCAACGACGAGCTGACCTTCCTCGACTACGAGAAGAGCGAAGGCCCCACGGGCCTGAAGATCGCCGCCGAGACCGACGAGCCGGGTCTCAGCGCGTTCGCGTTCACGAAGGACAAGGGCGCGCTGGTCGAGGCGATCGACGGCGCTCTGGCCGAGCTGCGCGAAGAGGGCGTGCTCGCAGAGATCAGCGAAAAGTACTTCGGCGCCGACGTCACGCAGTAGGAGGCCCTGAGCCGCCGTTCGCCCTCCCGTGGGGCGGGCGGTGGCCTCGTCTGTCGCAGAGGAGGAGCGCCGCATGGATGGCACCACCTGGCAGTTGCTGGTCGACTCGTTCTGGCCGCTGCTGCTCGCCGCGGTCAACGGCACGATTCCGCTCGCGCTCGCCTCGTTCGCCCTGGGGCTCGTGATCGCCATCGCGGTGGCGCTCCTGCGCCTGTCGGGCAATGCGGTGCTGTCGAGCATCGCCCGGTTCTACGTGTCGGTGATCCGCGGCACACCGCTCTTGGTGCAGCTGTTCGTCATCTTCTACGGCCTGCCGTCGGTGGGTATCGTGATCGACCCGTGGCCGGCCGCCATCATCGCCTTCTCGCTCAACGTCGGCGGGTACGCCGCCGAGATCGTGCGCGCAGCGATCCTGTCGGTCCCGAAGGGCCAGTGGGAGGCGGCGCACACCGTCGGCTACTCCCAGGCGCAGGCCTTGACCCGGATCGTGCTGCCCCAGGCCGCACGCGTGTCGGTGCCGCCGCTGTCGAACACGTTCATCTCGCTGGTCAAGGACACCTCGCTGGCGTCGACCATCCTCGTGACCGAGATGTTCCGCAAGGCGCAGCAGATCGCCGCCTTCACTTTCGAATTCATGGCGATCTACCTGGAGGCGGCCCTCATCTACTGGCTGATCTGCCTCGTGCTCTCGACGGGGCAGAGCGCGATCGAGAGGAGGCTCGACCGCTATGTCGCCCATTGATCCCACGGACGACGCCCTCGCCCCGCCGGCGCCCGCTGACGACCGCCCGCTTCTCGAGGTGTCGGGCCTCACCAAGACCTTCGGCACGAACCGCGTGCTCGACGGCGTCGACTTCGAGGTGCGCCGAGGCGAGGTCGTGGCGCTCATCGGCCCGAGCGGCTCGGGCAAGACCACGGTGCTCCGCTCGCTCAACGGGCTCGAGACGCCCGAGGCGGGGACGGTCGCCTTCGCCGACGGACCCCGTGTCGACTTCGCGGCACCGGTCTCGAAGGCGGACCGGACCGCGCTTCGCGATCGCTCGGCGATGGTGTTCCAGCACCACAACCTCTTCCCGCACCGTACCGTGCTCCAGAACGTCACCGAGGGGCCGATCCACGCGCACGGCGTGCCGAAGGCCGAGGCGGTCGCGCGCGCCGAGGCGCTCCTGGACCGCGTGGGGCTGAGCGAGAAGCGGGACGCGCTGCCGTTCGAGCTCTCCGGAGGGCAGCAGCAGCGGGTCGGGATCGTCCGCGCGCTCGCGCTGCAGCCCGCCCTGCTGCTGTTCGACGAACCGACCAGCGCACTGGATTCCGAACTCGTCGGCGAGGTCCTGCTCGTGCTGAAGGAGCTCGCCGACGAGGGATGGACGATGCTCATCGTCACCCATGAGCTCGCGTTCGCGCGCGAGGTGGCCGACGAGGTGCTCTTCTTCGACAACGGCATCATCCTGGAGCGCGGCGCGCCGAAGGAGCTGTTCCGCCGTCCCCAGTACGAGCGCACCCGCCGCTTCATCGACAGGATCCTGCGGCCGTTCGACGGATGACGGCGGGTCAGTGACTGGGGCGCACCTCGAAGCCGCGCTCGCCGGTGGGGGCGGCATCCGTCACCGACGCTTCGTGGACGCGCGAGCCCGGGGGTCCCTCGGCCATCCACGCGAGCACTTCGTCGACCGCCGCGTCGGTGCCCTCCACCTCGGCCTCGACCGCGCCGTCGCGTCGATTGCGCACCCACCCGGCGACGCCGGCCTCCCGCGCGACCATGCGCAGCGTGTAGCGATAGCCGACGCCCTGCACCTCGCCCCGGACCGTCACGTGCACGCGCCTCATCCCGCCATCTTGCCGCGACCGGCGGGCGTGAGCCAGGATGCCGCCATGGGAACCGTCGACGACTACCTCGCCAGCCTCGACCCCGGCGACCGAGCCGTCGTCGCGCACGTGTACGACGTCGTGCGCGCCGCCCTTCCCGACGTCGAGCAGGGAACGAGCTACGGCATGCCGGCGCTCACCTACCGGGGGAAGGCGCTGATCGCGGTGATGCGCACGAAGAAGCACATCGGCATCTACCCGTTCAGCGGGCGCGTTCCGGCCGTCGTGGCCGAGGGATCGGCGGATGCTGCGGCCCCGGCCCTCGAGTTCGACAAGGGCACGATCCGCTTCCAGCCCGGAACCCCTCTGCCCGACGAGACCATCCGCGCCATCGTCGCGGCCCGCGTCGCCGAGATCGAAGACCCCTCGCTGCGCAAGCGCTGAGCCGTGAAGCCACCCGGGGTTCAGGCGGTGGTCGGCAGCACGAGCGAGACGCCGAGGCCGATCATGACGACGGCGATGACCGCGTCGAGGATGCGCCACGCGCGGGGCGTCGAGAGCCAGCGGCCGAGGAGGCGTGCCCCGAACGCCAGCCCGAAGAACCAGACGACGCTCGCCGCCATGGCCCCCGCCGCGAACAGCCATCGATCGTCGCCGTGGGTGTTGGCGACGGTGCCCAGGAGGAACACGGTGTCGAGGTAGACGTGCGGGTTCAGCCACGTCAGCGCGAGGCAGGTCAGCAGGACAGGGATGAGGCGCGTGCGCGCGGTGACCGGGGGAGCGGTGCGGACATCACCGCGGACCAGTGAGGCGGACGCGGCGGGCTCGAGGAGGAACTCGCCGGCTCCCGCGGCGGGCTCCTCGGGCGCGTCAGCGTCGGCACGCGCGGCCAGAGCGGCTCCCGACGGCTTCAGCGCTCGCCGCGCGGCGAGCACGCCATAGGCGACGAGGAAGAGGGCGCCCGCCCAGCGGACCACGTCGACGAGCCACGGGAGAGCCTGCAGCACGTACCCGACGCCGGAGACGCCGAGGGCGATGAGGATGGCGTCGGAGACGGCGCAGATCGCGGCGACCGCCAGCACGTGCTCCCGGCGCAGGCCCTGGCGCAGCACGAAGAGGTTCTGTGCGCCGATGGCCACGATGAGCGAGAAGCCGAGACCGAGACCGGCGAGAACGGGGCTGAACACCCTTCGACGGTAAGAAGGAAACAGCCTGTAGTCCAGCTCATGGATCTTCAGTACCATTAGCTGCACTTATGCTCCGCGTGCCGTTCGACCTCGCCGAGACCCTCGCCGTCGTAGTGGACGAGGGCACCCTCGACGCCGCCGCCCGCCGGCTCCACATCACGCCGTCGGCGGTGAGCCAGCGCATCAAGACGCTCGAGGAGCAGCTCGGGCGCCTCCTGCTGGTGCGCTCCAAGCCTGCCCGGCCGACGGAGGCCGGCATGTCGGTCATCCGCCTCGCGCGCCAGCTGGCGCTGCTCGAGCATGACGCGCTCGCCGAGCTCGGCGCCGACGAGGACGAGAAGGCGCTCACGAGCGTGCCGCTCGCCGTCAACGCCGACAGCCTGGCCACGTGGTTCCTCGAGCCGCTGGCGCGGCTGGCGGAGCAGCATCCCATCGTCTTCGATCTGCACCGCGACGACCAGGACTTCACAGCCGGGCTGCTCGAATCGGGCACCGTGATGGGCGCCGTCACCTCGCGCGCCGCGCCGGTGGCGGGATGCCGCTCCTCCGTGCTCGGCGCGATGCGCTACGAGGCGGTCGCCACACCCGCATTCGTCTATCGCTGGCTCAGCGGCGACCGGACCAAGGCCCTGGCGGGCGCGCCGCTCGTCGACTTCGACCGGCGCGACGACCTGCAGACCGAATGGCTCACCCGGCAGGGTATCGACGCCTCGGCGCCACCGCGCCACCACGTGCCCGCATCGAACGACTTCGCGACAGCGGTGCGGCTCGGTCTCGGCTGGGCCATGCTGCCGCGCTTCCAGTCCCGCGAGGCGCTGGAACGCGGTGAGCTCGTGCACCTCGGCGGGCCACCGGTCGACGTCGCGCTGCACTGGCAGCAGTGGAACCTGCGCTCGCCGCTGCTCGACGCGATCGCCGACGCCGTCGTGGCCGAGGGTCGTCGCGTGCTCGCCCCGACGCCAGAGACCAGGCTGCCGGTCAGCCGTCGCTGACCCGGAGCACCACCTTGCCGCGGGTGTGGCCCGCCTCGATCGCCCGGTGGGCGCCGGGCGCGTCGGCGAGGTCGAAGACCTGGTCGATGTAGACCTGCACGGAGCCGGAATCGAGCAGTCGCGCGACGGTGGCCAGAGCGCCGCCGTCGGGGATCACCTTGTACGAGGTGGCCCGCACGCCTGCTCCGGCCGCCGCCTCGGCGTAGCCGGGCCAGGAGCCCGTCGGTACGAGAACGTACAGTCCGCCGGGCCGCAGCACCTCGAGCGACCGAGTGCCGGTGTCGGCGTGCACGTTGCCGACGAGGTCGATGACGACGTCGACCTCGGTGACGACCTCCTCGAACTTCGTCGTCGTGTAGTCGATCACGACGGCGGCGCCCAGCTCGCGCAGCCACGACGCATTGCGCCCTGAGGCGGTGACCGTGACGTGCGCGCCGAAGTAGGCGGCGAACTGCACGGCGAAGTGGCCGACCCCGCCGCTTCCGGCGTGGATCAGCACCCGCTGGCCCTCGTGCGCGTGCGCCGTCTCGACGACGAGCCCCCACGCCGTGAGAGCGGCGAGCGGCACGCCGGCCGCCTCGACGTGCGACAGCGTCGCCGGCTTGCGCGCGACCGAGAGCGAGGGCGCGACGACGTATTCGGCGTAGGTGCCGCCGGTGCGGGGGAAGGACGCCATCCCGAAGACCTCGGTGCCCGGCGGGAACGGGTGCGCCTCGTACGGGCTCTTCACCACGATCCCGCTGAAGTCGAAGCCCGGCGTCGCGGGGTACGCGTCGATCGCACCCGACACCCCGGCGCCACCGCGGGTCTTGGCGTCGATCGGGTTGACGCCCGCGGCGACCACGCGCACCAGCACCTCGCTCAGCACGGGGGACGGGACGGGGACGGATGCCGCGCGCAGCGCATCCGGACCACCCGGGGCGTCGACGACCATCGCCCTCATGACGGCGGGCGGCGCCTCCACGGGTGCGAGGGGGGCCTCGGTGGCTGATCGCAGCGGTCGGATCCTCATCGCGTACTCCTTCCGCGGGCGTGCCCTCGTCGGCACAGGAACTGAAACCCGTTGAGAACAGTCAACCCCGGACACATCTCGGTCGTGTTACGCAGGTGCTAAACGTCATGACGCGCCCCGGGCGCGGCGGTCGCTTGCCGCGCGAGGCGCGACCGGGAGGTCGCCGGCGGCCCAGGTCGCGGTGCGATCTCAGGACGCCGGGCGCTCGCCGAGCGTCAGTGCGTGGAGAAGGCGGGTGAGGTTGAGGATGTCGTCGACGGCCCACTCTTCGAGCGCATCGACGAGGAGGCTCTCCTGCGGGGCGCGCGCCTCGGCGAGCCGCTCCAGGCCGAACGACGTCGGCGAGAGGAGGCTCGACCGGCCGTCGTCGGGGTCAGGGGTGCGCTGCACGAGACCGAGCTGCTCGAGTTCGCGCACGGTGCGGCTGATCTGCCCCTTGTCCGACAGGAGCGCCTCGGCCAGCGCTGACAGGGTGACCTGCTCGCGGCGCACGATGGTCGTGAACACCTTGTAGGCGCCCGGCAGCATGCCGGGGCTCACGCGGTTGGCGTTCTCGGTGATGATGCGCCGGAACCGGTTGATCAGCTCGCCGAATTCCGCCTCGAGGGCGCGCACCGCTTCGGTGCGCGCCGCTCGAGTGTCGTCGGAGGTCATCGTGGTCGACATTAGCGCCGAGTGACGGATGCCTCGTCCGTCGCGTCGTCGGAAGACGCGGTCGTGCCGGGCGCAGAGCCGCGGGACGCGGCATCCGTGTCCACCGCGGCGGTCGCCGTCAGCGACTCCATGCCCTCGGCGACCGAGACCGTCGCGAGGTCGGCCTCGGCGGCCTGTGCGCGCTCGCTCGTCGTCATGCGGGTGAGCGGCTTGTCGGGCAGGAAGATGATCGCGATCAGGCTGATCACCGCCAGGGGCACGGCGATGAGGAACGAATGGGCGATGGCCTGGGCGTAGATGTCCTCGACGATCACGCGGATCGACTCCGGCAGGGCCGACACCTGCGGGATGGTGCCCGACTGGAGCTGCTCGGCGATCGCGGCGCCCTTCGCGCCGAGCTTCATGAGCGCCGCACCGATGTCGTCCTTGCGGTCGGAGAACAGGTTCGTCGCCGAGGTTGCGAGCGCCGCGCCCATCACCGAGACGCCGATGGTGCCGCCGAGGCTGCGGAAGAACGTGACGCCCGAGCTCGCCACGCCGATCTCGCTGGGCTTGGCCGTGTTCTGCACGATGAGCACCAGGTTCTGCATCGTCATGCCGACACCGGACCCGAGGAGGAACATGTACAGCGAGACGAGCACGAAGTTCGTGTCGTAGTGGATGGTCGACAGCAGGAACGAGCCGGCGATCAGCAGTACGCCGCCCACGATGAGGTAGGGCTTCCAGTGCCCGTGCTTGGTCACCAGTCCGCCGATCACGACCGACGCGAGCAGGAGGCCCGCGATCATCGGGATGGTCATGAGGCCCGCCTCGGTCGGAGTCGCGCCGCGCGCCAGCTGCATGTACTGGCTGAGGAACACCGATGTGCCGAACATCGCGATGCCGATCGAGATCGACGCGACGACCGAGAGTGTGAACGTGCGGTCGCGGAACATCGTGAGCGGAACGAGGGGCTCCGCAGACCGCAGCTCCACGATCACGAACAGCACTGCCGCGAGCAGCGCGCCGCCGACCATGAGGATGGTCTCGGTGCTCCACCAGTCGAAGTCGCTGCCCGCACCGGTCACCCAGATGAGCAGCAGCGAGACGGCGGTCGACAGCAGGACGATGCCGAGGTAGTCGATGCGCGCCTTCGTCTTCGGACGCTTGGGCAGGTGCAGCGTGCGCTGCATCATGACGAGCGCCGCGACCGCGAAGGGCAGCGCGATGAAGAAGTTCCAGCGCCAGTCGATCGTGTCGGTGATGAAGCCGCCCAGGAGCGGGCCGCCGACGGTGGCGACCGCCATGACGGCGCCGAAGAGGCCCATGTACCGGCCGCGCTCGCGCGGGCTGATGATGTCGGCCATGATGACCTGGCTGAGCGCGGCGAGACCGCCCGCGCCGACGCCTTGCACCGCGCGGAAGGCGATGAGCGTGCCGGGGTCCTGCGAGAAGCCGGCGGCCGCGGTGGCCAGCACGAAGATCACGATCGCGATCTGGATGAGCACCTTGCGGTTGAACAGGTCGGCGAGCTTGCCCCAGACGGGTGTGGAGATCGCGGTCGTCAGCAACGTCGCAGTGACGACCCAGGTGAACGCGGCCTGGTCGCCGCCGAGATCGTGGACGATCACGGGAAGCGACGTCGAGACGACGGTCGAGGCGAGCATCGACACGAACATCCCGAGCAGCAGGCCGGTGAGCGCCTGCAGCACCTGGCGGTGGCGGCGCTTCTCGTCGGTGCCGGGGGCGGCGGCTGCGGTTGCGACCTGCCCGGTCGCGGGGTTGGACGTGGCCATAGGAGCCCTTCGTACGAGCGTGGGTGATGAGGTGCGGCGACGGCGGCGCAAGAAGGTTGACATGAGTCAACAGTTGATGCTGGTCAACTATACGACACTGGTTGACGTGCGTCAACTATCGGAGCGGAGGGAAGGATGCGGGCGCCTGCGCGGCCGGCCGGGGGTATCGTGTGCTCTCGCCGAGGCGACATGTTCCGTACGCGCGGATCGTGTGCGCTCGGCGAGAACGCACGATCGCTTCTGCGGCCCGCGCGGCGCGGCGGGCGCGGCGGTCAGGCCGGGTCGGCGATGCGCTCGGCGGAGCGGATGACCGACTCGACGCCGAGCATGAAGAGGTCGCGATCGTCGAGGTCCAGCAGCTGCGCGGAGATCTGCGCGATGTGCGGGTGCTTGATCGGGTCGACGAGCAGGGGTCCCTCGAACCACGGACTCGGGTCGGCGGGGTCGCCGGATGCGCGCTCGGCGCGTGCACGCGCGACGCCGGCGGCGGTCGACAGCACGTGGGTCGCCATCAGCGCGTAGTGCTGCACGAGGTCGTCGCCCGTGAGACCGGCGCGGGTGAACGCGTCGAGCATGAGCTCGATCGCATCGAGTTCGCCGGGGCCGTGGGTCGTGAGCACGACGGCCTCCTGGCCCACGGCGGGGTAGCGCGAGAACTCGGTCAGCGTCGCGGCGGCGAGCTGGCGGAGCCGTTCGCGCCAGTCCTCGGGTGACGCGGTGACGGCGGCGAGACTGCGCACGTTGAGCTCATCGAGCAGGGCGCTCATCAGGTCGTCCTTGCTGCGGAAGTGACGGTAGATCGCCGTGGGATCGGTGCCGAGCTTCGCGCCCAGGTCCCGGATGGAGAGGGACGGGCCCGCGGTCTCGGCGAGCGCGAGGCCCGCCGCGATGATCGTCGCGCGGTCGAGGCGCCTGCCGCCCGCCTTCTCGGGCGTCGCACCGGTGCGTGCCGCCATGATCCCCGCTTTCGCCGTCGTCGTCCATCGTGCCATGCGCTCGCGTCGCCCCATCGACGTCCCGATGGTAACGGTCCGATCACCGGTGCTGTCAACAGCGTTGACAACGTCGATGACAACGGCTTATCGTCAACCGATCCATTCGACGACGAAGGAGACCCCATGGCCGCTGCCGTTCCTGCACACGCAGACACCCCGCACGCTGACACCCCGCACGCAGACACCGTGTTCATCGGAGGTGCGCTGTTCAGCTCCGACCTCGTGGCAGCGGGGAGCGCGCACGCCGCGACCGGACTGGCCGTCGCGGTGCGCGACGGCAGGATCGCCGCGGTGTGCGCCCGGGACGCGGCATCCGTGTTCATCGGTCCGGGCACGGAGGTCGTCGACCTCGCCGGCGCTCTGCTGGCCCCCGGGTTCCAGGACGCGCACATCCACCCCATGTCGGGCGGCGTGGAACTGCTCCAGTGCAACCTCACCGGATCGGAGGACGCCGCAGACACCCTGGCGCGGATCTCGCGGTACGCCGCCCAGCACCCGGAGGCGGAGTGGATCGTCGGCGGAGGCTGGTCCATGGACCACTTCCGGGGCGGCGCCCCGCTGCGGGACGCCCTCGACGCGATCGTGCCCGATCGCCCGGTGCTGCTCGCGAGTCGCGACCACCACTCGGCGTGGGCGAACACTGCGGCGATGCGCGCGGCGGGGGTGGATGCGTCGACGGCGGACCCGGTCGACGGGCGGATCGAGCGCGAAGCCGACGGCTTCCCCGCGGGGACGTTCCACGAGGGCGCCGCCGACCTGTTCGCTCAGGCGCGACCGAAGGTGTCCGAAGACCTCGCGTACGCCGGCCTGCTGCGCGCGCAGGACGACCTCCTCGCGCTCGGCATCACCGGCTGGCAGGACGCGCTCGTGGGGAACTTCCCCGGAATCGCGGGCGGCCTCGCCTCGTACCGGCGCGCGCTCGCCGAAGGCACGCTCAAGGCGCACGTCGTCGGCGCCCAGTGGTGGGAGCGGGGCGCCGGGATCGAGCAGCTCGAGCAGATGATCCGCACGCGCGACGAGGTGGCCGCACTCGGGCGAGAGGACCGCTTCTCGCTGGGGTCCATCAAGTTCATGGTCGACGGTGTCGCCGAGAACCACACCGCCGCGATGCTCGAGCCGTACCGCGACCGGCACGGCCACTCCACCGGCAACCGCGGTCTGTCGTTCATCCCCGCCGAGCGGCTGCGCGAGTACGCGATCGCGGCGGATGCAGCCGGATTCCAGCTGCACTTCCACGCGCTCGGGGACCGGGCCGTGCGGGAGGCGCTCGACGCTGTGGACGCCGCGGCCGAGGTCAACGGCGAGACCGACGGACGCCACCACCTCGCCCACATCCAGGTCATCGACGAGGCCGACGTCCCGCGCTTCGCCGCGTCGGGCGCCGTGGCGAACATGCAGCCGCTGTGGGCGTGCCACGAGGCTCAGATGGACGAGCTCACGCTGCCCTACCTCGCCGAGTCGGCGGCGTCCCGCCAGTACCCGTTCGGTGACCTGCAGCGCGCCGGGGCGCGCCTGGCCGGCGGCAGCGACTGGCCGGTGTCGAGCGCAGACCCGCTCGCGGGCATCCACATCGCCGTGAACCGCGCGGCCCCGTTGTCGGACGACGAGCCGCTCGGTGGCGCCCACCAGCGACTCGACCTCGCCACCGCGCTCGCCGCCTACACGTCGGGCACCGCCTACGTGAACCACCGCGACCACGACACCGGCTACCTGCGGCCGGGCTACCGCGCCGACCTCGTCGTCGTCGAGCCGAACCCGTTCACAGTGCCGGCCGAGGACCTCCACCTCTGCCGCGTCGCCTCGACCTGGATCGACGGCGAGCTGGTCTACGCCCGCGTTGAGGCCCTCGCGGCCCGCGAGTCCGGGGCGGGCCGCGAGTCCGCAGCATCCGTCCTGTCCTGAGTTCCTTCTCCACCGCCCGCATCAGAACCCGAGGAGCACCATGATCCGCACCCGACGCACCGCCCGTCGCCTGCTCGCGTCCGCGGGCGTCGGCCTGGCCGGCGCACTCGCCCTGTCCGCCTGCAGCGGCGACACGTCGAGCCCCGACCCGACGGCCGCCCCGGAGTGGGAGTACACCGCTCAGACCGCCGCACCCTCGGGCGACATCGACTCGTACTCGTGGGTGAGCTACTCCGAGCCCTACTCGCTCGACTACGCCTACGCGTTCGACTACGCCGACAATCAGGTGCTCGCCAACGTCTGCGAGTCGCTGCTGCGGCTGAACCCCGACTTCACGCTCTCCCCGGGGCTGGCCGAGTCGTTCGACCACCCCACACCCGAGACGTGGGTCTACGCGATCCGCGACGGCGTCACCTTCCACGACGGCACCCCGCTGACGGCCGCCGACGCCGTCGCCTCGATGAGCCGGCACCTCGATCCCGAGGTGGGCTCGTCGTGGTACTCGGTGTATCAGAACGTCGCGTCGATCGAGCAGACCGGCGACCGTCAGGTCACCGTGACGATGAACGGCCCGGACTCGCAGTTCAACCTCGCGATGGGCGGGTCGGCGGGCGTCGTCGAGTCCGCCGCGACACTCGCCCACACGGGGGCCGACTACGGCAATTCGACCGGGCTCGTCAACTGCACGGGCCCCTTCGCGCTCACCGGGTGGAAGTCGGGGGAGTCCGTCACCCTGACCCGCTACGACGACTACTGGGACGACACGCTGCGCGCCCGCGCGGGCGAGGTGGACATCCTCTTCATGAGCGACCCCAACGCGCGCGTCAACGCCCTGAAGTCCGGCGAGGTCGACGGCGGATGGATGATTCCCGCCGACGCGATCGGGCAGCTGCAGAGCTCCGGCAGGGGGGACGTCTTCTTCGGCCTCAACACCGCCGTCGGCAGCCTCATCGTGAACAACCTCGACGGTCCGCTGGGCGACGAGCGGGTGCGCCGCGCGCTGCTCATGGCGATGGACCGGCAGGGGATCCTGGATGCCGCGGCCAAGGGCTACGGGGCCGTCACGAACGCGCTCACCACCGAGTCGGTGTGGGTCGGTGCGAGCGAGGCGGGTCTGAAAGAGGCGTTCGACGGCCCGGAGGAGTACCCCTACGACATCGAGGCGGCCAAGAAACTCATCGACGAGGCGGGCGTCGCGGGCGAGGAGATCGTGATCGCCACCGCGCCGATCAGCAACGACTTCACCGTCATCTCGCAGGGCGCGGCCGCCGCCGCGCAGTCGATCGGCCTCACGGCGACCATCGAGACCGTGAGTCCCAGCGCCTACACCGCGCTGTTCTCCGACCCGAGCGCCCGCGAGGGCATCGACCTCTTCTACACCTCGTGGTACCTGTCGAGCCCGGACCCGCTCGAGATGTACAGCGTGCTGCGCACCGGCGAGTTCAGCAACTACGGCAACTGGAGCGACCCCGAGTTCGACGCGCTCGTCGACGAGGCCGTCACGATCGATGACCCGGCCGCGCGCAGCGAGGTCACGGCGCAGGCGCAGCGCATCGCGAACGAGCAGCTGCCGTGGCTGCCGCTGTTCCAGGGCCCGATGACCTTGTTCCTCGGCGAGCGGGTGACCGGTGTGGCGCCGTCGGTGGCGTTCATGTACTACCCGTGGGCGGCGACCATTGGCTCCCGCTGACATGGGAGCGGGAGCGCCGGTGACCCTCCGCCGGATCGCCGGCAAGCTCGGCGGACTGCTGCTCACGCTGTTCCTGGCCTCGCTCCTGGTCTTCTTCTCGCGGTTCCTGGTGCCGGGCGACCCCGTGGCGTTCCTGCTGCGGGGCCGCAAGCCCAGTCCCGAGGCGGTGGCGGAGGTCACCGCACAGTATGGTCTGGACCTCCCGCCCTGGCAGCAGTACCTCGACTGGGTCGCGGGCCTCCTGCACGGCGACCTCGGCCGCTCGCTGCAGTACCGGCAGGACGTGACCGTGGTGCTCGGCGAGCGGCTGCCGGTGACCCTCGGCCTGGTCGTGATGGCGGGCACGATGATCGCCGTCGTCGGGCTCACCGGCGGGACCATCGCCGCCCTGTATCGGGGTCGCGTCGCAGACCGTACGATCCTCATCGGCCTCACCGTGCTGGGGGCCATCCCCTCGTTCGTCGGGTCGATCGTGCTCATCGCGGTGTTCGCGGTGCAGCTCGGCTGGTTCCCGTCGTTCGGGTCCGGTGAGGGTTTCTGGAGCACGGTGTACCACCTCGTGCTGCCGTCGATCGCCCTCGCGATCGTCTTCGTCGTGCTGGTGGGCAAGGTCACGCGGTCGTCGATGATCGACCAGCTCGACCGCGAGCACGTGGAGGTGGCGATCAGCCGCGGCATCAAGCGCGGCACGGTGATCCGGCGCCACGTCTTCCGCAATGCCACCGGGCCGATCCTGACGGTGAGCGGCATGCTCGTGGCGGGGCTCCTCGTGGCGAGCTCGATCGTCGAGGCGGCCTTCGGCCTGGCGGGAACGGGCTCGCTGCTGGTCCAGTCGGTCGACCGCCTCGACTTCCCGGTCGTGCAGGCGATCGTCCTCCTGGTGGTCACGGCGTTCGTGCTGGTGAACGCCGTGATCGACATCCTCGAACCCTGGATCGACCCTCGATCCGCCGCCGGAGCCGGTGCCCGATGACCACGACCCCGACCCTTGCCGTCAAGGTGCTTCGCGCACCGCGACTGCCCCGCACGAGCGTGACCTTCGCGATCGCGCTGGGAGTCCTCGCCGCGATGACCCTGGCCGCGATCTTCGCGCCGCTGCTCGCGCCGTACAACCCCGACGCCGTCGATTTCGCCGCGGTCAACGCGCCGCCGAGCGCCGCGCATTGGCTCGGCACCGACGGTCTCGGCCGCGACACCCTGAGCCGCCTCCTCTACGGTGCGCGCACGGCGCTGCTCGGGCCGCTCCTCGTGGTGATCGCCTCGACGGTGCTCGGCATCCTCCTCGGCCTGCTCGCCGGGTGGCGCGGTGGCTGGATCGACTCCGTGCTCGGCCGCGTGTTCGACGTGCTGTTCGCCTTTCCGTCGCTGCTCATCGCCATCATGGCGGTGGCGCTGTTCGGCAAGGGGCTGGTCGCCCCGGTGATCGCGATGAGCATCGCCTACGCGCCTTTCGTGGCGCGCCTGACCCGCTCCCTCATCGCGGCCGAGCGCACGCGGCCGTACGTCGCGGCATACCGGGTGCAGGGTTTCGGCGGTGCGTGGATCGCGCTGCGGCGAGTGCTGCCGAACGTCACCCCGGTCGTCGGCGCGCAGTCGACGCTCAACTTCGGGTACGTGCTCGCCGAGCTCGCGGCCCTGTCGTTCCTCGGTCTGGGGGTGCAGCCGCCCACGGCCGACTGGGGAGCGATGATCAACGAGGCCCAGGCCGGGCTCATCGGCGGCCACTTCCTGCCCGCGATCGTTCCGGCAGTCGCCGTCGTGGTGGTCGTCGTGGCAGTCAACATCGTCGGGGAAGAGATCTCCGACCGCATCGGTGGGGAGACCCCGGCATGACCGCGCCCGAGACCGTCGTGAACCCCGCCGCCGAACCTTCGCCGGCGCCGGCCAACGCCCTCCTGGACATCCACGAGCTGACGCTCGACCTTCGCGACGGCGCGCGGCTGCTGCACGGCATCACTCTCTCGGTGGCGGCGGGTGAGACCGTCGGCCTCGTCGGCGAGTCGGGGTCGGGCAAGTCTCTCACCGCCCGCGCAGTGATGGGGCTCGTTCCCGACCGCTCCTCGAGTGCCGGCGAGGTCGTCCTCGACGGGGCCCGCGTGCTCAGCGCCTCCGCCGCCGATCTCCGGCAGCTGCGGCGCCGCGGCGCCGCGATGATCTTCCAGGATCCGCGGGCGGGCATCAACCCGATGCGCACGATCGGCGATCACCTCACCGAGGCGCTGCGTCTCGCCGAGGGATGGTCGAGGGATGCTGCGCGCGCCCGCGCCGTCGAGCTGCTCGAGGCGGTGCGGCTCCCGCGTCCCGAGGACCACGTGCGCCAGTACCCGCACGAGTTCTCGGGCGGCATGCTGCAGCGCGTCATGATCGCGGGAGCCCTGACCACGTCGCCGAAGCTGCTCGTGTGCGACGAGCCCACGACCGCGCTCGACGTCACGACGCAGGCCGAGATCATCGCAGTGCTCACCGAGCAGCGTGCGAGCCGGGGAATGGGCATGCTCTTCATCACGCACGATCTCAACCTCGCGGCCTCCCTGTGCGACCGCGTCTACGTGATGAGCGGCGGCACGGTCGTCGAGCAGGGCCCCGCACACGACGTGCTGCGCCACCCGCAGGCCGACTACACACGCCGCCTCGTCGCCGCGACGCCGACACTCGTCGGCGCCGCGCCGGGCGCCGTGCCCGGCGAGGGACGCAGCATCGGGGGTCATGCGGAAGACGCCGAGCCGCGGCATCCGTCTCCCGGCCCGTCGTCGACGCCCTCGGCCCCCGTACCGCACGAACGCGCGGCGACGGATGCTGCCGCCATCGCGGTCTCCGCGACGCCGATGCTCGAGGCGGCCGGGGTCTCCAAGACGTATCTGCGCCGGGGCAAAGAGCCGGTGCGCGCGGTCATCGACGCGTCGGTCGCGGTTCCCCGCGGCGGCGCGCTGGGCGTCGTGGGGGAGTCGGGGTCGGGCAAGTCGACGCTCGCGCGCATGATCGTGGGTCTCGAGGCGGCCGATGCCGGTGGCATCCGCATCGACGGCCGTGAGCGCACCGCGGTGCCGCGCACCCGGCGCGAGAGGCTCGCCCATGCCCGGAGCGTGCAGATGGTGTTCCAGGATCCGTACCTGTCGCTCGACCCGCGCATCACCGCCGGGCGGGCCATCGAAGACGCCCTGCGCCTCCACACCCGGTTCGCCGCGGGCGAGGCGCGAGCCCGCGTGCTCGACCTCCTCTCCCAGGTCGGCCTGGGGGAGAAGCACGCGGCCGCGCGACCACGCACGCTCTCGGGCGGTCAGCGGCAGCGCGTCGCGATCGCCCGCGCCCTGGCGATCGAGCCCGACGTGCTCGTGATGGACGAGGCGACCAGCGCGCTCGACGTCTCGGTGCAGGCGCAGGTACTCGATCTCGTCGACCGCATCCGGCGGGAGCGCGGGCTCACCGTGCTCTTCATCAGCCACGACCTCGCGGTCGTGCGGCGCGTGTGCGACGAGACCGTCGTGATGCGCCGCGGCGAGATCGTCGAGCGGGGTCGCACGACGGAGCTGCTCGCCGACCCGCAGCACGAGTACACGCGACTGCTGATCGACTCGGTGCCCAAGCCCGGGTGGGATGCCGGAGCGGTGGGCGCCGAGGTCGAGGCCGCCGGGCTCGACGTCGACGTCGACGGGCCGCACCCGGCGACCGGTGTCGGCGATGCCGAGGCCGAGGCGCGCGAGATCGCCAGGGTGGCGGCGTCGGGGCAGGCACGGTGACCGCTCGCGTCCCCGCCGGCGGGACGCGAGGATGGACACGTGTTCAGCGTCGAACTGCTTCCCGATGCCGAGCTCGACCGCACGGTGCGCGAGGACTGGGACCTGCTCCTCGGGGCGGACCTGCCGAGTGCCGGGCGCAACCCGGCACCGAGCAACCGCCCGCACGTGACCCTCGCGGTGCGTGACCGGCTCGAGCCGTCGGCGTTCGCCGACATCGGGAGCATGCTGCCGATCCCCCTGGAGCTGGGCGGCGTCGTTCTCCTCGGTCACAAGAACCGGTACGTCCTCGCCCGCCACGTGGTCGTCACCGCGCCGCTCCTGGCCGTCCACCGTGCGGTGGCGGAGCGCGCCGGCCGCCCGGAGCCGTACTACTCGAACACGGGGATCGACCGCTGGACGCCGCACCTGACTCTGGCCCGAGGTCTCACCGCCGACCGGCTGGCGACCGCGTTGCGCTTCATCCGGGCCGCGAACGTCGTCGGGCAGGCGACGGGCGCGCGCGTGTGGGATGCCGAGACCAGGACCGTCACGACGCTCGCCTGAAGGAGGTCAGTCGGCCAGCGCGAGCGCGCGGTACGGCTCGCGTGGCGTAGCCGGGGGCTGCGGCATCCGTGTCGCCTGCTGACGTGACCGCGTGGTGCGGAGGTAGAGCTCATCGATCAGCGCCGTCGCCAGGCGCACCAGCTTGGCGATCTCGGCGTCGTCGCGTTCGACCCACGCGCAGCGCGGCTCGTCGCCGACGGGCACGAAGCCGTCGTGCTGCTCCCACGCCACGAGGGTCCGTTCGGCGCCGAGCACGTGCTGCTGCCACCACACCTGTCGCAGATAGGACCGCGGGATGCTGCGCCACGCCTTGTTCGTCGTCTTGATCTCGGCGAGCATGATGCGGCCGGCGCTGTCGACGGCGATGCCGTCGGGGGTGGCGAGATGCCGCTTCTCGACGACGGCGTGGAAGAGTGCCGACGACGGCTGGATCCCGTGGGTCGCGGCGACCCAGCCCGCGATCTCGGGCTCGCGGGCGCGTCCGTGCGCCGTGTAGGCGTTGCCCGAGAAGCCCGAGCCGAGCAGTTTCGCGTCGGCCGCGCGGCGGATCGCCTTGTCGGAGGTGAGCGTCGCGACGTCGGTCGCGGTGATACCCCTCGAGCGGGCGCGCACCCACGCCACCCGGTCGCGCGAATCCGCGACGATGCGGGCGGCGAGCTCCGGTGCGTGCGCCGCGAGCCGGGACGGGCGCGCGACGGAGTGCTCGGGATTCACCCTCCGAGGCTACGCCGCCGACCCGACATCCGCCGCCTGCGACGCACCGTCGCGGCGCGACATCCGCCGCCTGCGCGCACCGTCGCGGCGCGACATCCGCCGCCTGCGCGCACCGTCGCGGCGCGACATCCGCTCTCGCCTTCGCTCCGTTCATGTGCTCTCGCCGAGGTGACACGCTGGACGCCCGTCGTTCATGTCATCTCGGCGAGAGCACACGATCCCGACGCAGAGCTCGGCTCCTCCACAGCGGCGAACCGGGCGCACCTGTCCACGGATCGCACACGCGGGGCCCCGGGCGAGGTGCCAGCGGGTGACTCTGGGCCGTATGCCTCGTCACCTTTCGATTCCGGATGCCGCCACCGCCGTCTGCTCGCGCAGCGAGCTTCGCGCGCGGGGCATGACCGAGCGGGAGATCGCCCGTGCGGTCGAGCACGGCCGCTTGCGGAAGCTTCAGCGCAATCGGTATGTGGCGGGCGCGGTCTGGGAGGACCTGTGGCCGGAGTCGCGTCATCTCGTCGAGCTGAGCGCCGCGGCGGCCGAGATGCGCGCCGGGGGAGGCGTCGCCTCGCACGAGTCCGCCGGTGCCCTCCGGCGGCTCCCGTTCTACCGGCACGTACCCGAAGCCGTGCACATCACTCTCCCGCCGGGCACGCGGATGTCGAGCCGGCCGGGGCTGAAACGGCATCATGATCGGCTCCCCGAGGACGACATCGACGTGCTGGGCGGCATCCGATGCACGTCCCTCGACCGGACCACGTTCGACCTCGTCCGCACGCTGTCGCCCGAGGCGGCTGTCGCGGTCGCGGACGCGGCGCTCGGGCAAGTGGCGATGCGGGAGGGTGAGTACGACGATCGCGAGGCGGAGGTCTGGCGCGAGCGCATGCTCGAGCGCTGCCGGCGGTACCGGGCCTCGCGCGGCGTGCGTCAGGCGGAGCAGGTGATCCGCTTCGCCGACGGTCGCTCGGAGTCTCCCGGTGAGGCCGTCGGCCGCCTTCAGCTGCGGCGCCTCGGATTCCGGCGGCTGAGGGTGCAAGTTCCCGTACGAGGGCCCGCGGGCAAGGACTACCGCGTCGACATCGAGATCGAGGACGTGCGCACCTTCTTCGAGTTCGACGGGCTCGGCAAGTATCTCGAGGAATCACAGCGGTCGGGCCGGACGGTGGAGCAGGTCGTGCTGGACGAGAAGCGTCGCGAGGACTGGATCCGGGGCACGACGCAGAAGCGCATGGTGCGCGCCGAGAGTCCCCACATCCTCACCCCTGCCGCGCTGGCCCAGCGCCTGGCGGCCTTCGGCGTCGTGCCTCCGGCGCGCTGACCCTCGCCCGGGGCGCAGACTTCATGTGTTCTCGCCGAGGTGACACGCTCCGCGCACGTCGTTCGTGTGACCTCGGCGAGAGCACACGATCGCGTCGCGCGGCGGGCACGCCGGGCCAGGGGGTTGCGGGCTCCCGCCATGGTGGCATCGTCGGTGCCATGGAGACCATCACCACGCGAGAGTTCCGGGCGCTCCCCGGCGTCGAGGACTGGCGCCCGCGCGTCACCGGCGCGTTCGCGCTGTTCCGCACCGGCTCGTTCGCCGTCGGTGCGCAGCTGTTCGCCGCGATCGCCGAGCTGGCCGAGGCCGCCGACCACCATCCCGACGTGGACGTGCGCTACGCGACGGTGCGGGTGCGGCTCTTCACTCACTCGGCGGGAGGCCTCACGGCGAGAGACGGCGCCCTCGCGGCGCAGATCTCGAACGCCGCCCGGGAGCTCGACATCCCCGCCGTCACGGATCGCATGCGCGATCTCATGCTCGCCGTCGCGACGCCTGATCCGTCGTCGATCCTGCCGTTCTGGAAGGCGGCGACCGGCTTCCAGGAGGTGGCGCAGGGCGCGCTGTTCGACCCGGACGGGCGCGGACCCCTCATCTGGTTCCAGCCCGTCGACAAGCCGCTGCGCGGCAGGTCGCATCTCGACGTCAACGCGCCTCGAGACCTGATCGAGAAGCGCCTGGAGGCCGCGCTCGCCGCCGGGGGAGTGCTCGTCGACGACTCGCATGCGCCCCGCTGGTGGACCGTCGCCGACGCCGACGGCCACAAGATCGACCTCAGCCCCTGGCGTTCCTGACACCGGCCGGCCGCGCCGGACACCGGCCGCCCGCACCGGACACCGGCTGGCCGCGGCGACACCGGCCTCTCGTCAGAACGCGGCCGCGCCGGCTTCGGCCACCGTCTGATCCTGCTCGCCCGAGCCTCCGCTCACGCCCACCGCGCCGACCACGACGCCGTCGCGCGAGAGCGGCATGCCGCCCGCGAAGATCGCGACCTTGCCGCCATTGGTGGCGTGGATGCCGTAGAACTGCTGGTTCGGCTGCGCGTTGTCTCCGAGGTCCTTCGTGGAGATGTCGAACGCGCGCGAGGTCCACGCCTTGTTGATCGAGATGTTGACGCTGCCGATCCACGCGCCGTCCTGGCGGACGTGGGCGACCAGATTGCCGCCGGCGTCGACGACGGCGATGTTCATCGGCTGGCCGATCTCGTCGGCGCGCTTCTCAGCGGCGGCGATGACGCGACGGGCGTCAGCGAGGGTGACGGACATGGCGGATTCCTTTCGTGTTGGTGCCTGTGGCGGGAGACGGATGCCGCGGCCGCGGCATCCGTTCTCACGCTGCCTTGATGTACCCGTTGGGGTTGAGGACGAACTTCTTCGCTGCGCCCTTGTCGAAGTCGGCGTACCCCTGTGGGGCGTCTTCCAGATCGATGACGGTCGCGTTCACGGCCTTCGCGATCTGGACGCGGTCATGAAGGATCGCCATCATGAGCTGCCGGTTGTAGCGCATCACGGGGCATTGGCCGGTCGTGAAGGTCAGCGACTTCGCCCAGCCGAGGCCGAATCGCAGTGACAGCGAGCCGACCTTCGCGGCCTCGTCGACGCCACCGGGGTCGCCGGTGACGTACAGCCCGGGGATGCCGAGTGCCCCGCCCGCCGCGGTGAGTTCCATGAGGGAGTTGAGGACCGTGGCGGGTGCTTCGTGGGACGCGTCCGCGCCGTGGCCGCGGGCTTCGAAGCCCACCGCGTCGACCGCGCAGTCGACCTCGGGCACGCCGAGCAGCTGCTCGAGCTGATCCTTGGGATCTCCCTGCGACACGTCGACGGTCTCGCAGCCGAACGAGCGCGCCTGCGCCAGCCGCTCCTGGTTCAGGTCGCCGACGATCACGACCGCGGCGCCCAGGAGCTGAGCGCCGACTGCGGCGGCGAGCCCCACCGGTCCCGCGCCGGCGATGTAGACCGTCGAACCGGGACGCACTCCCGCGGTGTAGGCGCCATGGAAGCCGGTCGGAAAGATGTCGGAGAGCATGGTGAGGTCGAGGATCTTCTCGAGCGCCTGATCACGGTCGGGGAACTTCAGCAGGTTCCAGTCTGCGTACGGCGTGAGCACGTACTCGGCCTGGCCGCCCACCCAACCGCCCATGTCGACGTAGCCGTAGGCGCTCCCCGGTCGATCCGGATTGACGTTCAGGCAGATGCCCGTCTTGCCCTCCTTGCAGTTGCGGCAGCGGCCGCACGCGATGTTGAACGGCACCGAGACGATGTCGCCGACCTTGATGAACTCGACGTCCGGGCCTGTCTCGACCACCTCGCCGGTGATCTCGTGTCCCAGCACGAGGCCTACCGGCGCGGTCGTGCGGCCGCGCACCATGTGCTGGTCCGAGCCGCAGATGTTGGTGCTGACCGTCTTGAGGATCGCTCCGTGCGGCACCTTGCGTCCGACGTTGGCCGGGTGGACGCCGGGCCCGTCCTTGAGCTCGAACTCGGGATAGTCGGTGTCGATCACCTCGACCGTGCCCGGCCCCTTGTACGCCACCGCTCTGTTCGCAGACATCATCGTCCTCTCCGTCGCACTCGTCTGGTCGCGCGACCTCGTCGTGCCGGTGGGTTCCACCGGCGAGCCTTGCCCATCCCCGGGCGCCGCGCAATGGGGTCGGCGTGCGGCCGGGCAGGGGCCTGGATCGCCCCCCCCGCAGCCCCCCGCACCACCCGCTTCCGGGTGGACGCCCGTGCCCTCGATTTGGCGGAGGGCGCGGCATCCCGTACCCTGGACGGAGCCGAAGACCGCTGGTCATCGACGTGCGTGAGAACGCACGGAGATCGAAGCTCTGCACCGCAGGGGCCCGCGCAGGTGTCACGAACGATTCTCCTGATTCAAGAGTCCCGCTCCGTGCGCTTGCGCCGGAGCTTTTTTGTTGCCGTGACGAGATCAGATGAGCGGATGCCTCCGGCCGGCGCCCCGCCACCGCGGAGCGTCTCGTACACACAAGGAGTGGCCATGGCGCAGAAGGAAGCATCGGTCGCCGAGCTCACGAAGAACTTCGAGGACTCGACCGCCGTTCTGCTGACCGAGTACCGCGGTCTGACGGTTGCCCAGCTCAAGGAGCTGCGCAACAGCATCCGTCAGGACGCGGAATACGCCGTGGTGAAGAACACGCTGACCAAGATCGCCGCGAACAACGCGGGGATCACGGCGCTGGACGACGACCTCAAGGGTCCGTCGGCCATCGCGTTCGTGCACGGTGACCCGGTCTCCGTCGCGAAGGGTCTCCGTGCCTTCGCCAAGGCACACCCTCTTCTCGTGATCAAGGGCGGTTTCTTCGACGGGAACCCCCTGAGCGCGGACGAGGTCAACAAGCTCGCCGACCTCGAGAGCCGTGAAGTCCTGCTGGCGAAGCTCGCCGGCGCGATGAAGGCCTCGCTGACCAAGGCGGCCTACGTCTTCAATGCGCTTCCGTCGAAGGCCGTTCGCACGGTCGACGCGCTGCGCGAGAAGCAGGAGTCCGCGGCCTGACATCGGGCCTCGGCGTAAATACCACTATCAAGGAGAAACATCATGGCAAAGCTCAGCACTGAGGAGCTGCTCGACGCGTTCAAGGAGCTCACGCTCATCGAGCTCAGCGAGTTCGTCAAGGCGTTCGAGGAGACCTTCGACGTCACCGCTGCCGCCCCTGTGGCCGTGGCTGCTGCCGGCGCTCCCGCCGGTGGTGCCCCCGCCGACGAGGTCGAGGAGAAGGACTCGTTCGACGTCGTCCTCGAGGCCGCCGGCGACAAGAAGATCCAGGTCATCAAGGTCGTCCGCGAGCTCACCTCGCTCGGCCTGGGTGAGGCGAAGGCCGTCGTCGACGGTGCTCCGAAGGCCGTCCTCGAGGGCGCCAACAAGGAGACCGCCGACAAGGCGAAGGCCGCTCTCGAAGAGGCTGGCGCGACGGTTACCCTCAAGTAATCTCGTTGCTTTCACGAAGGCCCCGGATGCTGCGCATCCGGGGCCTTCGTCATGCCCGGGTCAGGACGAGCCGAGCGGTCCCACACCGATGACGGCGGACGCGTCGTCGTCGACCGGTGCGGTGGAGTTGCGCACGATCAGCGGGGACGACTCGTAGAGGCGGTGGGTGGGGGCGCCCGGATCGTCGAGCTGCCACATCAGCAGCTGCACTGCGGCGCGTCCCTGCTGATGCGGGCGCTGCTGGAGCGTGGTGAGCGAGAACATGTCGGCGTAGGCGTGATCGTCGATGCCGACGACGCTGAGGTGCTCGGGAACCCGGATGCCGAGCCGGCGCGCAGCGATGATGGCGCCCACCGCGACCTCGTCGCAGACGCCGACGATCGCCGTCGGGCGTGTGCGCCGGTCGCCGAGCAGTTCGACGGCAGCTCCATACCCGCCGGGCAGCGTCACCTCGGACTGCACGTGGCGAGCGGATGCCTCGAGCCCCGCCTCGGCCATCGCCGCGCGGTAGCCGGCCAGGCGCCGGCCGTCGCCGAAGCTGGTGCGCCGGCCGTCGGCGTCGCCCCCGAGGAACACGATCTCGCGGTGCCCGAGGCCGATGAGGTGGTCGGTGGCGATCCGCGCGGCCGCTTCGTCGTCGATCGAGACCGCGTTCGTGCCGACGCCGTGCCCGCCGACCGCGACGACGGGTTTGCCGAAGGCGACGAGCCGCTCGAGCTCACGGGCGCTCGGCTCGAGGCCCACCGCGATCAGCCCGTCGAACCTCTTGCGCGCCAGGAAGTGCTCGAACATGTCTCGGCGTGCGGCCGACTCGGGCGGCGCGCCGTAGAGGGCGAGGTCGTACCTGCGCTCCAGCAGGGCGTCCTGGATGCCTTCCAGCACTTGCGCGAAGAACCACCGGTCGAGCGAGGGCATCACCACGCCGACCGTCTGCGTGCGGCCCGTCACCAGGCTCACCGCGCTCGTCGTGGGCACGTAGCCGAGCGCGGCTGCGGCATCCCTCACCCGCGCGCGGGTCGAGACGGAGACGTAGCCCGACCCGGTGAGCGCGCGGGAAGCCGTCGACTTCGAGACGCCTGCCGCCCGAGCAACATCGGCGATGCCCGCCATCGGGTCCTCCTCGCGCACCCGGGGACGCCCGTCGTCTCCCGGATTCTGGAACCGGTTCCAGTGCACATCATGCCGTGCTCGTACGGCGCGCACCAGCCCGGGTGACGGCGTTTACCGAGTTGTGATCGCGGGTGATGATGCGGGTGATTGTGCGCTCCGTCGGCATCCCCTAGTTTGAGCATGGAATCGGTTCCCGATCACCTACGTGCGGAGTCCGAGAGGCGGCTCCGCAAACTCAACGAGGAGGCAGACACCATGACTGCACTGCGATCCGGCCGTCGACACGGCTACATCGCGCTGGGACTGACGGCCATCGCGGCACTGACCCTCGCCGGATGCGCCGAGGGCGGAGACGGCGGCGGAAGCGACAGCGGCTCGGTCGAAGGAGAGACCGTCGAGATCGCCGGCGGCATCACCGGCTCGGAGGCCGACAACCTCCAGAAGGTCTTCGACGACTACGGCAAAGAGTCCGGCATCACCATCAAGTACACGGGCGACAAGGGCTTCGAGGGCAACATCGTCACGAAGGTCGCGGGCGGATCGGCCCCCGACATCGCCATCGTGCCGCAGCCCGGACTCTTCCGCTCGCTGGTGGAGACCGGAGAGGTGAAGGAAGGCACGAAGGAGGTGGAGGCCAACGTCGACAAGTACTGGTCGTCCATCTGGAAGGACACGGGCACGGTCGACGACACGTTCTACGCCGCGCCGATGCTCGCCAACCTCAAGGGCTACGTCTGGTACTCACCCAAGAGCTTCAAGGAGTGGGGCGTCGAGCCGGCGACCACCTGGGACGAGCTCATCACGCTGACCGACACGATCCGCGAGAAGACGGGTCAGCCGCCGTGGTGCGCAGGCTTCTTCTCCGAGGCCGCGTCGGGATGGCCCGGCACGGACTGGGTCGAGGACCTCGTCCTGCGGCAGGCCGGACCGGACGTCTACGACAGCTGGGCTGCCGGTGACACCGAGTTCACCGACCCCGACATCGAGGCGGCGTTCGACTCGGTCGGCGAGATCCTGCTCAACCCCGACTACGTCAACGCGGGGTTCGGCGACGTCAAGAGCATCAACTCGACGGCGTTCGGCGACCCGATCGCCGCGGCGGTGGCCAACGGCACGTGTGCGCTGACCCACCAGGCCTCCTTCCTGGCGGCGAACTTCCTCACCGCGAAGACGGCGGACGGAGCGACGCCAGATATCGGACCTGACGGCGACGTCTACGCGTTCCTGCTCCCCGGCCCGGAGGCGGGCGAACTCGCCGTCGAGGGCGGTGGCGAGCTGGTGACCGCGTTCTCGGACGACGCGGCGACGCAGCAGGTGCTCGAGTACATGTCGACGCCGGAGTTCGCCGACGCGCGAGTGAAGCTCGGCGGCGTCATCTCGGCCAACAGCGGCGCCGACCCGTCGCTCGCATCGAGCGAGTTCCTGACCGAGGCGATGAAGATCGTCCAGGACCAGAACACGACCTTCCGCTTCGACGCCTCCGACCTCATGCCGGCGACCGTCGGATCGGGCTCGTTCTGGCGCGGCATGGTCGACTGGATCGACGGCAAGCCGACGCCGCAGGTCCTGAGCGACATCCAGGCCGGATACCAGGACTGACGCACCGCATCCCCGTGCCGGGGCCGCACGCCTGACGCGCGGCCCCGGCGCCGGGGTGATTCATCCGTCGGCGTCGACGGAGGAAGGCAGAACATGTCTCAGACCACAACAGCAGCGACCGATGAGGCGCAGGGGACGCCGGCGCCCGAACGCGGAGGGAGGAAGCCTCCGTCGCGGAGGACGACACGACTCGTCGTCACGATCGGGCTCATCCTGATCGCGGCACTCATCGTGTTCCTCCTGCTCAGCCCCCCGAACCCGGACGCGAGACCGGTCTCGCTCGGGTTCTCGTACAACTCGTTCTTCCAATGGATCGGCAACATGGGGCCGATCGTCCAGATCCCGATCATCCTCGTGATCTTCGCGGCTGTGGTCGGCGTCCTCCTCGTCCTGATCGAGTACGCGCCGCGCGCCGGCAGGGGCTACTTCTGGCTGCGGCTCATCTCGTGCTTCGCGATCCCGTTCCTCGCGTTCATGATGCTGCGGCCCTACCAGGGCGCGGTGATCTACGTCATCGCGATCGCCCTCATCGCCGGAGGTCTGCTGTTCTGGGCCGACTACCGGGCGAGCCAGGGCGCGGGCTACCTGTACCAGCTGACACTGTTCATGGCGCCTGCCGCCATCGCGATCCTGGTCGGTCTCGTCTATCCGAGCATCTCGACGATCATCCAGTCGTTCTTCGACAAGACCGGCGAGAACTTCGTCGGGATGGAGAACTACGTCTGGGCGTTCACGAACCCGCAGGGGTTCTGGTCGATCATCAACACGCTGATCTGGGCGATCTTCGCGCCCATCTTCGCGACGGTCGTCGGCTTGGCGTATGCGGCCTTCATGGAGCGGGCGCGCGGGGAGCGGCTGCTGAAGCTGCTGGTGTTCATGCCGTTCGCGATCGCACCGGTGAGCATCAGCCTCATCTGGAAGTTCGTCTACGACTACCGGCAGGGTGAGCAGATCGGCACCCTCAACGCGGTGATCGTCGCCTTCGGCGGTCAGCCGGTGCCCTGGCTCGATATCTGGCCCCTGGTGAACACGTTCTGCCTGCTGTTCGCGTTCGTCTGGGCGCAGACCGGATTCGCGATGGTCGTGCTCTCCGCGGCCATGAAGGCGGTTCCCGTGGAGCAGCTCGAGGCGGCCCAGCTCGACGGCACGTCGGCCTGGCAGCGGTTCATCAACGTCACGGTGCCCGGCATCCGCACGTCGATCATCGTGGTGCTCACGACGATCACGATCGCAGCCCTGAAGCTCTACGACATCGTGGCCGTGATGACGGGCGGACGCGCGAACTCGACGGTGCTGGGCTTCGAGATGGTCAACCAGCAGCAGCGGTTCCAGAGCTACGGACACTCCGCGGCGCTGGCCGTGCTGATCTTCGTGTTCGTGACGCCGCTGATCATCTACAACGTGTTGCAGTTGCGCAAGCAGAGGGAGGTGCGGTGATGACCGCCGTCGACTCCAAGACCACGTCGCAGCCCACCAAGGCGGAGGCGCGGAAGGTCGCGCGCGAGACGCGCCGGAACGAGGCCCTGGCCCACAAGCGCCTGACCTCGCCGGTGGCCACGATCATCGCCGTCGCGATCGCGTTCCTCTGGACGATCCCGACGCTCGGCCTGCTGATCACATCGTTCCGGCCCGGTGCGGACTCGGCGACGTCGGGCTGGTGGACGGTGTTCACCAATCCCAGCTTCACGCTCGACAACTATCAGGCCGCGCTCACGTCCGGCGGCACCGCGCTCACGCTCGGGCAGTCCTTCCTCAACTCGCTCGCGATCACGATCCCCGTCACGATCTTCGCTCTGGCCGTCGCATCGCTGGCCGCGTATGCGTTCGCCTGGATGGACTTCAAGGGACGCGGGTTCCTGTTCGTCGCGGTGTTCGCGCTGCAGATCGTGCCGATCCAGATGGCGCTCGTGCCGCTGCTGAGCCTGTTCTCCAGGGGTCTGGAGATCGGCGACGTGCAGATCTTCCCGGGTCTGGAGATGCGGGAGGTCGATCACAGTTTCGCGACGGTGTGGATCGCCCATGTGATCTTCGCCATGCCGCTGGCGATCTTCCTGCTCCACAACTTCATCTCGGAGATCCCCTCCGATGTGATCGAGGCGGCTCGCGTCGACGGCGCGGGCCACGGGCAGATCTTCTTCCGGATCATCCTGCCGCTGGCGACGCCGGCGCTCGCGTCGTTCGCCATCCTCGAGTTCATCTGGGTGTGGAACGACCTGCTCGTGGCGACGATCTTCGCTCCGACGACATCTCTGCCCATGACCCAGACGCTCAACTCGTTGTCGGGCACCTGGGGCAATCAGTGGTTCCTCGTGTCGGCGGGCGCGTTCCTCGTGCTGTTCGTGCCGATCATCGTGTTCCTCTCCCTGCAGCGGTTCTTCGTGCGCGGCCTCATGGCCGGCGCGACGAAGGGCTGACGAGCAGGAGACGCGGATGCTGCGGGCCGGCGATCTCCGCCGGCCCGCAGCATCCGCGTCCCTCGTGCGGCGTTCTGTCGGAGCTTCAGCCGGTGCAGCCCAGGCGGGTCTGCATCGAGGTCATCGCGTCGATCTCGGCGGTCTGGCCGTTCTCGATCGCCTGCGCGATCTCGAGCGCGCGCGGGTCGGTGCCGAGCTCGAGCAGAGCCTTCGCCATGGGGATCGCGCCCTCGTGGTGCCGGATCATCAGCGTGAGGAACCGGCAGTCCGCGTCGGTGCCCGTCGCCGCCTTCAGCGCAGCGATCTCCTCGGCCGACGCCATGCCCATCGCAGCGCGGGCCTCTTCGCCGGTCATCGGCTCGGTGGGCGCGCCGCCGTGGTCGTGGCCGGCGTCCGCGGCATCCATCCACCGCATCATCGGGCCGCCGGACTGGGAGAGTCCCCACCGCACGAGCCAGTCGTACATCTCGCCCCGCTGGGCTGCCTGACCGGTGGCGATGTCGTACGAGAGCACGCGCAGCTCCTCGTCGTCGGTCTTGCGGTAGATCTCCATCGCCAGCTCGACGGCCTGCGCGTGGTGAACCTGCATGTCGCGACTGAAGCCGGCCTCCGGTGAATCGGTGCCGGGCGTCGAGGCCGCGCTCTGCGAGCCGAACGTCGAGAATCGCCCGGCCGCGAAGCCCAGTGCCGCGATGAGCACCAGCGCGACGACGAGCACGAGCCAGCGCCGCGAGCTGCCGGCCGGAGTCTCGTCCGACACAGCGGTGCCTACTTCTTGCCCGGCGCGTCGTACGCGCCGGTGCACGCGGCGTTGGGCTCGGGCGCGTTGGTCGAGCGCCAGTAGGCCTTGACGAACTGCTCGATGCGCTCGTCGTCGGCGGAATCGACCTTGAGCTGCGCGTTCCACGCGCTGACGGCGATGGGGGTGTCCATGTCCTCGTACGGTGAGAGCACGGTGTATGTCGAGGGGAGCTCCGCCTGGAGCTTCGCGACCTCGTCGTCCGAGACCTGGGCGGGGTCGTACGTGATCCAGACGGCGCCGTGCTCGAGCGCGTGGACGGCGTTCTCGTTGGGAACCGGCTCGGTGTAGACGCCGCAGTTCAACCACATCGCGTTGTGGTCTCCGCCGGCGGGCGGCGTCTGCGCGTAATCGACAGGTCCCTCGACGTGGTTGGCCGTGTTCTCGAAGGTCTCGAGGCCCTCGATGATGCTGCCGTCGCTGTCGCCGCGCGCATAACTGGGCGGCGGGGCGGGTGCGAAGACGATCGAGGCGACGATCGCGCCGACGACCAGCACCGCGGCGGCCGAGCCGACGATCCACCACACGAGCTTGCCGCGGCGGCGCTTGGCGAGCTGCTTCTGGTACTCGGCGAGCTTCTCCTGGCGCTTCTGCTCGCGCTGCTGCTTGACGGTGAGGTCGATCTTCGCCTGCGTGGCCGGGTTGCCACTCGCGCGCTTGCCTGCGGGGTTCGGGGTCATGCTCGGGATCTCTGCCAATCGTGAACAGGGGTCTGGGCGCCCGGAGTCTGCCGCGGGAGCGGGGGGCGGGGTCGCCCTCATCCTATGCGAGCGCATGAGTCAGCCCCTGGGAAGCCGCCGACAGACAGAGCCCTCCCCGGTACGGCGGCAGCGGGGAAGGCGTTGCGGGCCAGGCGGAGGCATCCGGTATCATGGGTAGTCGAATCGATTCGACCTCCCGGTCGGTCGTCAGGACCCCGGCCTCTTTCCGACAGCGCCGAAAGGTCCGTCGCCTCTCGTCCTGTCTGTGCGCGCCACGACCGGCGCCACCGGCCTCGACGCCCTCCGCCCCGCCCCGCCTTCCCGTCGAATCCCGCCACGAAACATCCCGCCACGAAACGAAGACCTCACTTGCTCGACACGTCGTCCGTCCCCGTCCAGAAGCCCGAAACCCGCACCGCCGCCGAATCACAGCCGCCCGTCACGCCGACCGCTTCCGTCCGCACCGCCGCGGCAGTCCGCCCCGCGCCGAACCCGACGGGCGCGATCCGCACTCTCGGGAGCAACCCGGCCACCGCGCCGATCGTGCTCCACCCGGGCGACTCCATCCCGCATCGCCGCCGGGTGCTCTACATCGTCCTCCTCGGAGCGCTGACGGCGCTCGGCCCGTTCACGATCGACCTGTACCTGCCGGCCTTCCCCGTGCTCGAGGCCGACTTCGACACGACGGCCGCGGCCATCCAGCTCACCCTGACCGGCACGATGATCGGCTTCGCGCTCGGTCAGCTCATCGTCGGCCCGCTCAGCGACAAGGTGGGCCGCCGCGTGCCGTTGCTGGCCGTCACCGCTCTGCACGTGCTGGCCAGTACGGCCGCCGCCCTCGCGCTGACGCTCGAGCTGCTGTCGGTCGCGCGCGTGCTGCAGGGAGCCGGCGCCGCGGCCGGCGGCGTCGTGGCCGCCGCCATCGTCCGCGACCTCTTCGGCGGACGGCGCCTCGTCGTGATGCTCTCCCGTCTGGCACTCGTCTCGGGCGTCGCGCCCGTGCTCGCACCGCTCGTCGGCTCGGCGCTGCTGGCAGTCATGCCGTGGCGGGGCATCTTCGTGGTGCTCGCCGTCTACGGCGCCGTCATGCTCGTCTCGGCGATCGTCTTCCTTCCCGAGACGCTGCCGCCGGCGCGCCGCCACGAGAGGGGTGCGACCACGGTGTGGCAGCGCTACCGCAGCGTCTTCCGCGACCGCGTGTTCATCGGCGTGCTCATCATCGGCGGCATGACCTTCTCGGGCCTCTTCTCGTACCTGTCGAGCTCGTCGTTCCTGTTCCAGCAGGAGTACGGGTTCAACGCCCAGCAGTACGGACTCCTCTTCGCCGCGAACTCCGTCGGCGTCGTCGTCGGCGTCCAGGCCGCGTCGCGCCTGGCCGCCCGATTCGGCCCGCAGTGGGTCATGGCATGGTCGACCGCAGTGCTCGTGGTCGCGGCATCCGCCATCATCGTCACCGATCAGCTCGGGCTCGGCATCTGGGGCACCATCGTGCCGCTCTTCTTCTTCATGACGGGCTGCGGATTCACCTTCCCGTGCGTGCAGGTGCTCGCGCTGGACCGGCACGGCAAGGCGGCGGGCACCGCCCAGTCGATCATCGGCGCCACCAACTTCGGCGTGGCGGGCATCATCTCGCCGCTGGTCGGATGGATTGCGAAGGATGCCGGCATCACGGCGACGACGATGGCCTCGGTGATGGCCGGGTGCGCGGTCGTGGGCGTGCTCTCGCTGTGGCTCGTCGTGCGTCCGCGGACCGTGGAACGCCTCGCCCCCTGAGCCGCCGCCCGGGCCGGTGCGCGCCCGAACAATAGCACCGGTCGACCCGCCGGGGCGACGGGTTCTCTGTGGCCGAGCCGCGTCGGCACAATGATGTGATGACCACCATGGAGCAGCGAAGGGCAGCGACCTTCGTCGTGCCCTACATCGTGGCGGGCGTCGTGCTCGTGGCGCTGTCGTTCCTGCTGGGATGGTGGATCTTCCTCCGGGGAGACACCCCGTTCGTCGTCGACAGTGCGTGGAACGCATTCGTCGCCGACCTGTGGAACCCGGTCTTCAGCGCCTTCTCGCATTTCATGGACTTCGTGGGCGGCGGATGGATGGGCGTGTTCGCCGTTCCGATCGCAGGCGCCGTCGGCCTCGTCCTGCTGCGGCGACCATGGTCGGCGGCGTACTTCCTCGCCGCCGAGGCCATCTCGGCGGCCGGGGTGCAGGTGCTCAAGCACGTGTTCGGCCGCGTGCGCCCCGAAGACATCCTGGTCGTGTCGGACTACGGCTCGTACCCTTCCGGGCATGTGGCGAATGCGGCGACCATCGCCGTCGCGGCGGTGATCATCTTCCCGCGTCTCTGGGTCGGCATCGTGGGTGGCGCGTGGGTGGTGCTGATGGCGTTCAGCCGCACCTACCTGCACGCGCACTGGCTGAGCGACACCCTCGGCGGTGCCTTGATCGGAGCGGGCGCCGCACTGCTGGTGGCGGCGGCGTTCGCGGTGCCGCTGGCCCGCGAGAGACCGGCAGTGAGCGCGAGGGGCCTGGCTAGGCTGAGCGCATGACCGCGCCTGCCACCCCCGAATCGCCCGCGTCGGACCCGGCCGTCGCCGCCGCAGAAGCGGAGCTTGCGCGCCTCCGCGCGGAGGCGGAGGCCGCGGAAGCACAGCTCAAGGCCGCGCAGGCGAGAGCAGCGCTCGCCGCCGCCGAGGCCGCCGCCGCCAGGGCGAGAGCGACCGGAACTTCCGCGGGCACGGCTGACCCGTCCTCGAATGAGGACCAGCGCCGAGATGCGGAGCGTTTGGGGGATGCCGCTCCGCAGGTCGGCTCGGATCCTCATTCGAGGACGGCGCCGACGGTGGTGGGGGCGGCTCAGGGGCCCGCGGGAGCGCCCACCGCCGACGCGGCCACGCAGGAACCCCCGAGGGAACAGTCCCTCCCGCAGACGTCCTCCGGGCCTCTGCCGGCCGAGGAGGTCGAGAGGATCGCCTCCGGGTACACCTTCGACAGCACCACACTCGACCTGGGCGCCCTCCTCAACGGCGATCCGGTGCCGTCCGCGCAGATCCGCATCCCGCTCGCGATGATGAACCGGCACGGCCTCGTGGCCGGCGCCACCGGAACGGGCAAGACGCGCACCCTCCAGGGGCTGGCCGAGCAGCTCGCGGCGAAGGGCGTCCCCGTGTTCGCGGCCGACATCAAGGGCGACCTGTCGGGCGTCGCGACGCCCGGGGAGCCCAGCGACAAGCTGCTGGCGCGCACGCGGGCGATCGGGCAGGACTGGAGGCCCGAGGCGTCCGTCACCGAGTACTTCGCCCTCGGCGGCATCGGCAAGGGCGTCCCGGTGCGGGCGACGGTCTCGGGCTTCGGGCCGCTGCTGCTGAGCAAGGTGCTCGGGCTCAACGCCACGCAGGAGTCGAGCCTGGGTCTCGTCTTCCACTACGCCGACGCGAACGGCCTCGCCCTGGTCGACCTGTCGGATCTGCGCGCCGTGCTCACCCACCTCACGAGCGACGAGGGAAAGGCCGAGCTGAAGGAGCTGGGCGGACTGTCGGCGGCGACGGCGGGGGTCATCCTCCGCGAGCTGATCACCTTCGCGGATGCCGGAGCCGACGTGTTCTTCGGCGAGCCCGAGTTCGACGTCGCCGACTTCATCCGCACGGCGGCGGACGGACGCGGTGTCATCAGCCTGCTCGAGGTGCCCGGGGTGATCGACAAGCCCGAGCTGTTCTCGACCTTCCTGATGTATCTGCTGGCCGAGCTGTTCGAGATCCTTCCTGAGGTGGGTGACGCCGACAAGCCGAAGCTCGTCTTCTTCTTCGACGAGGCGCACCTGCTGTTCAAGGACGCGTCGAAGGACTTCCTCTCCGCGATCGTGCAGACGGTCCGGCTCATCCGGTCGAAGGGCGTCGGCGTCTTCTTCGTGACGCAGACCCCGAAGGACGTGCCCTCCGACGTGCTCGCGCAGCTGGGTTCGCGGGTGCAGCATGCGCTGCGCGCGTTCACGCCCGACGACGCGAAGGCCCTGCGGGCGACCGTCGGCACCTACCCGAAGTCGGGGTACGACTTGGAACGCGTGCTGCAGGAGCTCGGAACGGGCGAGGCGATCGTCACCGTGATGAGCGAGAAGGGCGCCCCGACGCCGGTCGCCTGGACGCGCCTGCGCGCCCCGCAGGGGCTGATGTCGCCCACGCCCGAGCCCGCGATCGTCGCGGCGGTGAACGCATCGCCGCTCCTGGCGAAGTACGGCACCGCGATCGATCGCGAGTCGGCGCGCGAGATCCTCACGGCGAAGATGAAGGCGGCCGACGACGCCGCGGCCGCCGAGGAGGCGGCGATCGCGAAGGCGAAGGCCGACGCCGAGTACGCGAGGCAGAAGGCCGCGATCGACAAGCAGCAGGCCGCGGCCGACGAGGCCAGCGCCGCCGCCGAGAAGAAGGCTCAGCAGGAGTACGAGCGACTGCTCAAGAAGACCGCCGGCACGACCCGCACGTCGCGCTCTGCGCAGAAGTCGCCGATCGAGCAGATCCTCAACTCGAAGTCGACGCAGACGATACTGGGTGGTGTGATCCGCGGGATCTTCGGCACGGGCAGGCGCTGAGGCATCCGGGCCCCGCGGATCCCGACCTGGAGGGCCCCGCGTGCGCCGCAGAGCAGTCGTGATCGTCGGTGCGGGAGCAGGTCGCCGCCGACGACGCCACGCTCGACGCGCTCCTCGACGCGCTGCCCTGAGCAGGCCGCGGCCCGGCACGGCCGCCGGGGTGGCGGCATCCGCCCGCCCCACTTCCCGTACGGGAGAGCGTGCGCGCGCCAGCGGGCGGGGAGGGGCATAGCCTTGACGCATGGCGACGAAGCCCCCGAGAACCGATATCGATGAGACGCGCGTCCGCGTGTCGCACCCCAAGAAGGTCGCGGTCGGCGTGCCGGCCGTGCTGCACGCCCTCGAGATCGCGAACGAGCAGATGGGCGTGAGGCGCTCGGTGCAGACACTGCTGCGCGTCAACCAGAAGGACGGCTTCGACTGCCCCGGCTGCGCGTGGCCCGAGGAAGACCGGCGCCACGTCGCCGAGTTCTGCGAGAACGGCGCGAAGGCCGTCGCCGAGGAGGCGACCCTGCGTCGGGTGGGCCCCGAGTTCTTCGCGGCGCATTCGCTCAGTGAACTGCGGGGGCACGACGACTGGTGGCTGGGTCAGCAGGGTCGGCTGACGCATCCGATGGTGCTCGATGCGGACGACACGCACTACCGCCCGATCTCGTGGGACGACGCCCTCGCGCTGGTCGCCGACGAGCTGAAGGATCTGGACGATCCCGACGAGGCGGTCTTCTACACCTCGGGCCGCACGTCCAACGAAGCGGCGTTCCTGTATCAGCTGCTCGTCCGCGGGCTCGGTACGAACAACCTGCCGGACTGCTCCAACATGTGCCACGAGTCATCCGGGTCCGCCCTGACCGAGACGATCGGCATCGGCAAGGGCACCGTCTCGATCGAAGACATCCACGAGGCCGACCTGCTCATCGTGGCGGGCCAGAACCCCGGCACCAACCATCCGCGCATGCTCTCGGCGCTCGAGAAGGCCAAGCAGCGCGGCGCGACCATCATCGCCGTCAACCCGCTGCCCGAGGCCGGGCTCATGCGGTTCGAGAACCCGCAGACCGTGCGCGGGGTGGCATTCGGCGGCACGAAGCTCGCTGACGAGTTCGTGCAGATCCGGCTGGGCGGTGACCAGGCGCTGTTCCAGGCGATCGGCAAGCACCTGCTCGAAGCCGAGGCCGCCGAGGGAGGCGTGCTCGACCACGAGTTCATCGCGGAGCACACCAGCGGTTTCGAGCAGTACCGGCAGGCGATGACGGATGCCTCGTGGCGCGAGCTCGTCTCGGCTACGGGCTTGCCGGAGAAGGCCTTGCGGCGGGTCGGCGAGGCCGTGAAGACGTCGAAGGCCACGATCGTCTGCTGGGCCATGGGACTCACGCAGCACAAGCACTCCGTGCCGACGCTGCGCGAGATCGTCAACGCCCTGCTGCTGCAGGGCAACATCGGCCGCCGCGGCGCCGGCCTGTGCCCCGTGCGCGGGCATTCCAACGTGCAGGGCGACCGCACGGTGGGCATCTATGAGAAGCCGTCGACGGCCTTCCTCGACGCGCTCGACGCGGAGTTCGGGTTCTCCGCCCCGCGCGAGCACGGGTACGACACGGTGCAGGCGATCCGGGCCATGCGCGACGGCCGGGTGCGGTTCTTCATGAGCATGGGCGGCAACTTCGTGTCGGCCACCCCCGACACCGCGGTCGTGGAGGCCGGAATGGCGCGGGTGGGACTCACGGTGCACGTCTCCACGAAGCTCAACCGCTCGCACGTCGTCACCGGGCGGCGGGCGCTGATCCTCCCGACCCTCGGCCGCACCGACCGTGACCGGCGCCCGGGGGCCGACGGCAGTGTCCGCGAGCAGAGGGTGACCGTGGAGGACTCCATGGGAGCCGTGCACGCCTCGCGCGGCCGGCTCGCCCCGCCCTCGGAGGAACTGCTGAGCGAAGTCGCGATCGTCGCGCGCCTCAGTGCGCTCGTCTTCGGCGACCCCGGCCCCGGCGCACAGCGCCGTAACACCGCGGCAGCCGGCCCGGATCAGGAGATCTCGCGAGATCAGGACGATCCCGCCCCCAGCAGTCCTGCGGCCGTCAGATCTCCCGATCCGGGGAACACGGGGACGACGGATCCGGCACGCCACGACCGCGGCTACCCGGAGCGCTCGCCCGCCGAGGAGGCGGCGGTCGCGGCGGCCACCCGCGTCGGCGATCCGGGCGGGGGGCAGCATCCTTCCAACGTCCCGCACGCGGACTGGGCGGCGCTCGAGGCCGACTACGCGCTCATCCGCTCGCACATCGAACGGGTGGTGCCCGGCTTCGACGACTACGAGGGTCGCATCGACAAGGGCGGCACCCTGCACCTGCCGAACGGGCCGCGCGACGCACGCCGCTTCGCGACACCCGATGGTAAGGCGCGGTTCACGGTGAACACGCTGGAGTACCCGCGGATCCCCCGGGGACGCCTGCTGCTGCAGACGCTGAGATCGCACGACCAGTACAACACCACCATCTATGGCAAGGACGACCGGTACCGGGGCATCCACGGCGGCCGTCGCGTGGTGCTCGTGAACGCCAAGGACATCGTGGCGCTGGGCTTCGCCGAGAACGACATCGTCGACCTGGTGTCGGAGTGGCGGCGCCCGGGAGGCACGGTCGAGGAGCGGCGCGCCGAGGAGTTCCGCATCGTCGCCTACCGCACGCCGCGGGGTAACGCGGCGGCCTATTACCCCGAGACGAACGTGCTCGTGCCGCTGGACTCCGTCGCCGACGTCAGTGGGACGCCGACGTCGAAGTCGGTGCTCGTGCGCCTCGAGCGCCGATCGTGAGCGCGCGCGCCTAGGCTGGCACCATGACCCGAGCCGCCGTCGTCACCGTGTCGGATCGGTCGGCTGCCGGCCTGCGCGCCGACCGCAGCGGTCCGCTCGCGGTCGCCGCCCTGCGCGATGCCGGCTTCGACTGCGCGGACGCCGTCGTCGTGCCCGACGGGGCCGACAGCGTCGAACGCGCCCTCACCGCCGAAGTCGTCGCCGGCGTCAAGCTCATCATCACCACCGGAGGCACGGGGGTCTCGCCACGCGATCAGACCCCCGAGGGCACCGCGCGGGTGCTGACGCGGGAGATTCCGGGGATCGCCGAGGAGCTCCGCCGCCGCGGCGCCGACGAGCTTCCCGCCGGCATGCTCACCCGCGGGCTCGCAGGGGTGGTCGATCCCCACGGGGCGCTCGTCGTGAACCTGCCGGGATCGGCCGGGGGCGTAGCATCCGGAATACCCGTCGTCGTGTCCGTCGCCCGGCATGTTCTCGACCAGCTCGGCGGAGGGGACCACTGATGGCCGTCTCGACCGACGCCGTGCGGGTGGCGGCGATCAGCGCCGAGCCGCTCGACCTCGATGCGCACCTCCGCGCCGTCGATGACGCGCACATGGGGGCGGTCACGACATTCGTCGGTCGCGTCCGCGATCATGATCCGGATGCCGCCACCGCCGTCGTCGCTCTCGAGTACTCCGCCCATCCCGACGCAGCGGCGACGCTGGCCAGGCTGGCAGCGCAGGCCATCGGATCGTCGGGGGCGCTGGTCGCGGTGTCGCACCGCGTCGGCCGCCTCGATGTCGGCGACCTTGCCGTCGTGATCGCTGTCGCCTCCGCACACCGGGCAGAGGCCTTCGAGGTCTGCCGCACGTTGATCGAGACCATCAAGACCGACCTTCCGGTGTGGAAGCGGCAGCTGGAGTCCGACGGCACGGCCACCTGGCTCGGCCTCGGCGGCTGAAACCGCCGGCCGGACGCGGCGCATCCGAGGAGATCTGCGCTTTCGAGGACGCGTCGGCGCGATCCGTCCTCTGATGCGCAGATCACCTCGAATCCGCGACGGTGCTGACCGAGTCGGTGACGGTGCCGGCTCAGCCGCCGGCGAAGGGCGGCAGCACGTCGACGAGGTCGTCGGGGCCGAGCGTCGTGTCGTCGGCGACACGGGAGCCCGCCACGAGCACGGCGCACTGCGGGAGGATGCCGCCCAGCCCGGGGTAGGCGGCTGACACGGCGGCGCGCAGCTCGCCCAGGGAGCGCTCCGCGCGGCGCTCGGTGTCGAGACCGGTCGCCTCCTGCGCGGCGGCGAAGTAGCGGACGACGGGCACTACTGCTCCCACCCGTCGGCGAGCTCGGTGACCTCGCGCAGTGCGGCGAGCACCTCGGCCGTGTCGGTGCCGGCGCGACGGCCCGCGACCAGGCCCGCGACGAATGCCCCGAGCGGTGCGGCCGGCCGGGCGACGCCGTTCGCGACGTCGCGGGCCAGGTCGAGGACAGCGCCCACCGGCACGTCGTCCTCAGCCAGTCCGAATCGCTCGCGCAGGGCGGCGGCCCACGCGTCGAGCGCCTCGGGCGGAAGGGTGCGGGACTGCTCGCTCATGACGGCTCCTGGGTTCGGTGCGGTACCTGTTCGACCGCGGCGATGACCTGGCCGGCCCGCTCGCGGGCCTCTTCCAGATCCTCCCACGTGTCGACGTCGCGGGTCAGGTCGTCGCCGGCCGCGACTACCGTGATCGCGAGCTCGTCGAGCAGCGCGCGCACCGGGGCATCCCGCCCGCCGAGGGGGAGAGCGGATGCTGCGCCCCTCAGCGCGCCGGTGCGATAGACGCCGATGAGCCACTGGGGGCGACTCGACCGGTCGCCGAGGCAGATGCCGCCGGCATCGCCGGGAAGGAGGGGGAGGTCGCCGACCAGGCGCACGACGGCCGCCTCCGCTCCGGGCAGGTCGCACGCGAGCAGCAGCGTCCACTCCGGGTCGGCGGCCTGCGGCCAGGACGCGAGCGCGGCGACGACGGCGGCCGCCGGGCCGCTGAAGGGAGGATCCTCGCGGACCCACGAGACGGGCAGCGTCTCATCGAGCACGGGTGCCACCACCGTCACCGGACTCGCAGCCGCTCGCCGAGCGGCGCGGACGGCGGACTGAAGAAGCGTCTGGCCGCCCACGTCGAGCAGCGGCTTGCTCGCTCCGCCGAGGCGGGTGGCGCGCCCTCCCGCCAGGAGGATCGCCCCGAGGCCGCCGACGACGGGAGGCATGCTCACGCTTCGCCGGGGCGGTGCCAGTCGCCGCTCTTGCCGCCGGTCTTCGTGACGATGCGCACGTTCTCGATCGACGTGCCCTTGTCGAGGCCCTTCACCATGTCGACGACCGCGAGGGCCGCCACCGACACGGCAGTCAGGGCCTCCATCTCCACTCCGGTGCGATCGGCGGTGCGCACGGTGGCCTCGATGGCCACGCCGTCCTCGTCGACCGCGAGGTCGACGGCGGCGCCGTGCACCCCGATGACATGGGCGAGGGGCAGCAGCTCGGGGGTGCGCTTGGCCGCCTGGATGCCGGAGATCCGGGCGACCGCCAGCACGTCGCCCTTCGGGACCGACCCGTCGCGCAGCGCCGCGACGACGTGGGGTGCGCAGCGCACGAAGCCCCGTGCGGTCGCCGACCGCACGGTGGGCTGCTTGAGTGTCACATCGACCATGCGGGCGTGCCCCGCCTCGTCGAGGTGCGTGAATGTCGGCGGCTGGTCGGAGCTCATGAGATCAGCATGACATCCACGATGTCGCCGACGGACACCGCGTCGACGTCGTGCGGCACGACGGCGTACGCCTCGGCGCGGCCGAGTCCGCCCGCCAGGTGCGATCCGCCGGAGGTCGCCGGAACGGCGCGCCAGGCGCGCGGATCCGCCCGGTCGATCGTCACCGGAAGATACTGGCGACGGCCGGGCGGAGTGCGCCACGCCGCGCCCGCGGGGAGGGCGAGAACCGGGCGATCGAGCACGCGCCGCCCCTGGAGGCGCAGCAGGGCGGGGCGCACGAACACCTCGAACGACACCGCGGCGCTGACGGGGTTTCCCGGCAGGCCGAACAGCAGCGTGCCGGAGGGCAGCCGCCCGAAGCCCTGCGGCTTGCCGGGCTGCATCGCGACCTTCGAGAACGTCATCCTGCTCGACAGCGTCGACTTGACGACCTCGTACGCGCCGGCGCTCACGCCGCCCGAGAACACCACGACGTCGGCGCCGTGCGGCGACCCGGGGTCGGTGACCTCCGCCAGCAGGGCGTCGAGCTCGCCGCCCTCGTCGGGCACGCTCGCGCGGCGCACCACCTCGGCTCCCGCCTCGGTCGCGAGGGCCGCCAGGAGCACGCTGTTGGACTCCGGGATCTGGCCCCGTCGCAGCGGAGCGCCGGGCTCGACGAGCTCGCTCCCCGTCGAGATGACGGCGACGCGAGGACGACGCGACACCACGACCTCGGCGACGCCGGCGGCCGCCGCGGCGGCGACCTGGAGCGCACCGAGGAGCTCGCCGGCGGAGAGCACTTCGGCGCCGGTGCGCGCGTCCTCGCCGGATCGCCGGATGTGCGCGCCCGAGGCCCGGGGCGCTCGCAGCACCGAGATCGACCCCAGGGAGTCGGCGAGCCCGCCAGCGGTGTCTTCGAAGGGCACGATCGCGTCGCTCGCCGACGGAACCGGCGATCCCGTCATGATGCGCGCGGCCTCTCCCGCCCCGAGCGGAGGATCGTCGGCGGTGCCCGCGGGAAGGTCGGCCACGACGCGGAGGCCGACGGGGGCGTGGGGTGCGGCATCCGCCACATCCGCGAAGCGCACCGCGAACCCGTCCATCGCCGAGTTGTCGAAGACCGGGATGTCGACGGCCGCACGCACCGGTTCGCGCAGCGTCCGGCCGTGAGCGGACGCGAGAGGCACCGGCTCGGCAGGAAGGGGCTGCGCAGCGCTCAGCACGTCGAGGAGGTGCTCCTCGACGGAACGCAGCCCGCTCACGCGCGAACCGCCGCGCCGTCGCGCGTCCAGGCGTCGATACCGCCCGCGAGCACGGATGCCGCGACCCCGGCGCCGCGCAGGGCCGCGGCCGCGCGCTGCGCACGCATGCCCACCTGGCACACGACGACCACGTTCTCCGCCTCGACGCGCGACGGATCGGCCAGCACCTCGCCGAGCGGCAGCAGGACCGATCCCGGGATGACGCCGCGATCCGTCTCGAACGGCTCGCGCACGTCGAGCAGCACGGCGCCGCCGCGGTGGGCCGCCAGCGCCTCGGCGGGGCTGAGCTGGGGGATCGCGGTGGTGGCGGCTGAGGCCCGTCGCTCCGGCTCGGCCGGCGTCGTCCCTCCGTCGGAGGCAGGGCGCAGCGGCACCTCGTCGGTGCGCCCCCGCAGCGCGTCGATCACGAGCACGCGTCCGAGGAGCGGCTCGCCCACGCCGGTGATGAGCTTCACGGCCTCCGTCGCGAGGAGCGCGCCGACCTGCAGGCACAGCGCGCCGAGCACGCCCACCTGCGCGCACGACGGAGCCTCCCGCCCGGCATCGGGCGGGTAGAGGTCCGCCAGCCGCACCGGGAGTGCGCCGGCCGGGGGAGCCGACCAGAACACGGTCGCCTGCGCGTGGAACTCCTGCACCACGCCCCACACCAGCGGAACGCCCAGGCTGTCGCACGCCGCGGCCACGGCCTCGCGCGTCTCGAACGTGTCGGTTCCGTCGATGACCACGTGTGCTCCGGCGAGCAGCTGGCGGGCGTTGCCGGGGGTGAGCAGCGCCGGCACCGCCCGCACCAGGGTCGTCGGTGACAGATCGCCCGCGATACGCACGGCGGAGTCCACCTTGGGTGCCCCCACATCGGTTACGCGATGCATGACCTGGCGCTGGAGATTGGATGCCTCGACCCTGTCGTCGTCGATCACGGTGATGGTGCCGACTCCCGCCGCGGCGAGAGCGAGCACGGCGGGGGAGCCCAGTCCGCCGGCGCCCACGACGGCGACATGCGCGGCGGCGAGACGGCGCTGCGCGAGGTCGCCGAATCCCGCGAGCACGCGGTGGCGCGCCGTGCGGGTGCGTTCGTCTTCGCTGAGCTCCGCGACCGGCTCGACGAGCGGGGGAAACACCATGCCTTCAGGCTAGCCGCGCCGGTCGGCGCGAGGGTCGCCCGTGGCGCCGACGTGCTCCTGCCGGGAGCGGGATCCTATTCGTTCCCGAGCCGGATTTCGCCTCCTTGTGCGGCGATCGAGCGACGGGTTAGAAGAGTCGGACCGCAAGTCAACCATCTGAAGGAGCACAGAATGCTTTCAAGATTCGCTCGCTGGGCGCTGCTACCCACGGCCCTGGCAGTGACGGCCACCGCTCTGGTGGCCGCTCCCGCAGGAGCAATCACCGGTCCGAACGTCGTCGAGGACTTCGAACACAAGTACGTCGGCCTCGTCGCGTTCTACGACGACGAGGGGGAGTTCCTGCACCGGTGCACGGGGACGCTGCTGTCTCCGGAGGTGTTCCTCACCGCGGGCCACTGCGTCGCCGCCGATGAGGAGGGCAATGTAGCCGCCTCAGCCCGGATCTGGTTCGAGCAGGACGCGGGCGCCGACTACGACCCGGCCACGGGAACGCCCGCGTCGTCCGGCTACCCCGAGACGGGCGGCGTCACGTCGACGATGCTCTACAACTACGGCTTCACCGACCTCGCGACCATTCCCGACACGCACGATGTCGGCCTGATCGTGCTGGAGCCCGGCGCGGTGGAGGCGGTCTATCCCGAGATCGACACCTACGGCGAGCTGGCGGGGGTCGGCGACGCCGACCTGCTCGGTACCGGCGTCGACGCGGTGGTGACCGTCTCGGGCTACGGTGTCACCCGCACCAACGGCAAGAACGGCCAGAACACCCTGTCGTTCCGCGAGCGGCTGATGGGCCAGACATTCATCATCAACACCAGGAACACCTACACGGCCGGGTACAACCTGCAGCTCGCGTCGAACTTCGGCGGAGGGCGCGTCGGCACGTGCTTCGGCGACTCCGGGGGCCCGACCTTCGCCGGTGACACGACGACGGTGCTCGCCGTGAATTCGTTCGTGAAGAACTACAGCTGTGGCGGTCAGGGCTTCCCCTACCGCGTCGACACCGTCGACGTGCAGCTCTGGATGGAATCGGTACTGGAGCCGTTGGGTCTCTGGGACGACGTCGCCCCCGAGTAGACCGACTGCTCAGCACGCTCCGGCCCGCCCTTCGCGGCGGGCCGGAGTTCTCGCGTGTGACAGGTCAACCGCGTCTCCACAGGACCCGGAGGGGGTTTCCGGTCCTGCAGAACCCTGGTTGACCTGTCGAAGGAGGGGGCGCGTGGGGTCGGCGTCAGCCGAGCCTGGTGCCGACGACCGTCGACGGCGGGAACGGGCCCGACCGCGCGGTGCCCGTCAGCCGGTCGCCGACGACGCGCAGATCGAAGACCAGCGACATGGGCAGCGGCGCGGCCAGGTCGAGCCGGAATTCGACCTGGTCGCCGATCACTCGGCCGCTCGTCAGGGGGACCGGTCCGGTGGCCCCTACCGCCGTGCCTGTGAGGACGGTGCCGGCCGTCGTCAGCGTGAGGTCGTAGCGGCGCGACCCCGCGAGGGTGGCGACCTCGATGGCCCAGTGCCCGTCGATCCCCGTCATCGTCGTTCCGATCCCTCGTTGCTGATTCCGGTCCGATCCGGTCCGGCCGACGTGCTCATTCTGCTCGCTCGGACGTTGCGGCGCAGACGATCCGCCCGCGAGTCCGCGTACGGACGCTTCACCCCGAGCGTTTCTCCGCTTGTGCGGGTAAACAGGCGGAGATCCACCGCGAACACGGTGATATCGTCGTCCCGTGGCCGACTACAAGATCTCCGAGGCGGCGCGCCTGCTCGGCGTCAGCGACGACACCGTGCGTCGGTGGATCGATTCCGGGACGCTCCCGACCACGGGCGCATCGCCCGCCGAGATCCCCGGTGAAGCCCTCGCGGCGCGGGCCGTCGAACTCGCGGCGGCCCCCGGCGACCCCGCCGACGTGCTGTCCAGCGCCCGCAACCGATTCGTCGGCCTCGTCACGCGCGTGCAGGTCGACGGCGTCATGGCCCAGGTGGACATCCAGGCGGGGCCGCACCGCGTGGTCTCGCTCATGTCGTCGGAGGCGGTGCGCGAACTCGGCCTGGAACCCGGCTCGCTCGCCGTGGCCGTCGTCAAGGCCACGACCGTCATCGTCGAGACCCCGAAAGGCTGACGTGCCGCGGGCCGCTCTCTTCCGTTCGTCGATGCTCGTCGCGACGCTGGCACTCGTCCTGTGCGGCTGTGCGACGGGCTCCGACCAGGATCCGGCCGCCACGTCCGCGCCCGCGGCGTCCGCCGGGCCGGAGCTCACCGGCGACCTCACGATCTTCGCGGCCGCCTCGCTGAAGGCGGCCTTCGACGAGCTGTCGACCCGGTTCGAGGAGCAGCATCCGTCTCTCGACGTCCAGCCCGTCACGTACGACGGCTCGTCGACACTGGCGACGCAGATCATCGAAGGCGCCCCCGTCGACGTCTTCGCCTCCGCCGACGAGAGCAACATGCAGAAGGTGGTGGACCGGGGCCTCGCCACCGATCCCGAGCTCTTCGCGACCAACACGCTCGTGCTCGTCGTGCCGGCGGGCGATCCCGGCGGGGTCGGGGGACTCCGCGACCTGGCCGATCCCCGCCTGACCGTCGTGCTGTGCGCGCCCGAGGTGCCGTGCGGTGCGGCATCGGCGACGCTGCTGACGAACGCGGGGCTCACCGCGAGCGTCGACAGCTTCGAGCAGAACGTGACCGCCGTGCTCACGAAGGTGGCCGCCGGCGAGGCGGATGCCGGCCTCGTCTATGTGACGGACGCGGAGACCACACCCGATGTCGAGGCGATCGAGGTCGGGGGCGCCGGCGCCGTGGTCAATCGCTATCCGATCGCCGCCCTCGACGACGCGGCGAACGCCGAGGCGGCGGCCGCGTTCGTCGCGTTCGTGCTCAGCGAGGACGGCGAAGCGGTGCTCGCGGCGCGCGGCTTCGGGGCGCCGTGACCTTCGGATCGACCCGGGTCGTCGGCTCGCGCGAGGAGCGCGCAGGGTTCGTGCCGCGAGTGCTCGCGGTTCCCGCGGTGGTCGGGCTGGCGCTGCTGGTGCTGCCGCTCGGCGCGCTCGTGCTGCGGGTGGAATGGCCGACGCTGTGGACCGACGTCACCTCGCCGCAGGCGCTGTCGGCGCTCGGCCTCTCGCTCGCGACGGGTGCGGTCGCGACCGCCGTGTGCGTCGTGCTCGGCGTGCCTCTCGCGCTCCTCATCGCGCGCAGCCCGGTGCGCAGCGCCGCGGTGCTGCGGGCTCTGGTGACGGTGCCGCTGGTGCTGCCGCCGATGGTCGGCGGGGTGGCGATGCTGTTCCTCTTCGGGCGCACGAGCTGGCTCGGCGGCGTGCTCGGGGAGTGGGGCATCCGCATCCCGTTCACGACCACGGCCGTCGTGCTCGCGCAGACCTTCGTCGCACTGCCGTTCCTCGTCCTCGCGCTCGAGGGCTCGCTGCGTGCCACCGGCACCGGGTACGAGCAGGCCGCGGCCGGCCTTGGCGCGGGGCGCTGGACGATCCTCGCCCGCGTCACCCTGCCGCTCGCGGCGCCGGGCCTCGTGGCGGGGATCGTGCTGTGCTTCGCCCGGGCGATCGGCGAGTTCGGCGCCACGGCGCTCTTCGCCGGCAACGCCCCCGGAGTGACGCAGACGATGCCGCTCGCCATCTACACGGCGTTCAACGGCGCGGGCGTCTCGCAGGGAACGGCGGTGGCGCTGTCGCTGATGCTGCTCGTCACCGCCGTGGGCGTGCTCCTGCTGGTGCGCGCGTGGCGGGCGGAGCCGCCGCGATGAGGCGCGACGGTGGCCTGGGTGGCGACGATCGCGCTGGGCTCGACGCCCGGGTCGTGCTGCGTCACGGCGCGTTCGCCCTCGACGCCGCGCTGCGGGTGCCGGCCGGTGAGGTGGTGGCGCTCATGGGTCCCAGCGGCGCGGGCAAGTCGACGCTGCTCGGCGTTCTCGCGGGCCTGTCGGGGTTCGACGAGGGGCACGTGCACCTGCACGGCCGGGCGCTCGACCCCTCGCCCGCGCGACGCACTCCGCCGGCCTCGCGCGGCGTGGTGCTGCTCGGCCAGGACCCCCGCCTCTTCCCTCACCTGAGCGCCCGCGACAACGTGGCCTTCGGCCTGCGGGTGCACGGTGCCACCAAGCCGGCGTCCGCCGCGGGGGCGGCGGATTGGCTGCGGCGCGTCGGCCTCGAGGACCTCGGCGGACGCCGGCCGGCACAGTTGTCGGGCGGCCAGCAGCAGCGCGTCGCGCTCGCGCGTGCGCTCGCGACGGCGCCGGCCGCGATCCTCCTCGACGAACCGCTGACGTCGCTCGACACCGAGACCGCCGGCGACGTCCGCGCGCTGCTCCACCAGCAGCTCGTCGCCACCCGCACCACGGCGGTCGTCGCGACCCACGACGCCGTCGACGCCGTGGCCCTCGCGACGCGGCTCGTCGTGCTGGAAGACGGACGCGTCACGCAGAGCGGGCCTGTCCGCGACGTGCTGTCGTCGCCGGCGACCAGGTTCGCTGCGGCGGTGGCGGGCCTCAACCGGGTGGTGGGGGAGGTGGATGACGCGGCCGCCTGGCGGTCCGGAGGCCTCGTGCTGCCGCACGTCGCCGGGGGGCGGCATCGGTCGCCCGTCGCGGCCGTGTTCCGGCCCGGGGACGTGCGCGTCCTCGACCGCCCGCCGGCGAAGGCGGGCGAATGGGCGGCGCGCATCGTGCGACTGGAGCAGACGCCGGCGGGCGTGCGGCTGCGGACGGCCGATCCCGACGTCGCCGTCGACCTCACCGCCGACCGCGCCCCGGGTCTCGCGCCGGGGGACCCGATCACGTTGCAGGTGGATCCGGGGGACGTCCGCTTCATCCCTGAGCCCTGAGCCCTGAGCCCCTCGGCTCGGCCTGCCGGCGTGCCGGCGGCCATAGACTCGCGGCGTGACGCGCATCCGCCCCTTCCGTCCGGGCGACGAGCCCGCTCTCGCCGAGGTCTGCCTCAAGACCGCGGATGCGGGTGCCGACGCCACCGGCCTGCTCGACGACGACGACCTGTGGGCCGAGATCTTCGTGCTTCCCTACGCCGCGCGTCACCCCGAGTTCGCGTTCGTGGTCGAGACCGACGACGAGCGCGTCGTCGGCTACATCGTCGGAGCGCCCGATTCCGCGGCGTTCGAGGAGTGGTTCGCGACGGAGTGGTGGCCGCCGCACGCGGAGCGCTGGCCGAAGCCCGAGGGCGAGCGGGTGCCGGTGAGCGTCTCGCGACAGGACGGCATCGTGCGGTACGCCTACGCGCGAAGGGGCGGCACCCAGCCGTTCGGCGAGGAGTACCCGGCTCACCTGCACATCGACCTCCTGCCCGAGACACAGGGCCAGGGGCTCGGCCGGCGACTCATCGAGACGCTCGAGCAGGCGCTCCGCGAGGCCGGCGTGCCCGGGCTTCACCTCGTCGCATCAGCCGAGAACACCGGTGCCATCGCGTTCTACCCGCGCGTGGGCTTCGAGGCGATCGCGTCGCCCGAGGGCACCCAGGTCTTCGCGAAGCGCCTCTGACCCCGCCGGCCGTTCGTTCTGCTCGGTGGGGTCGGTGAAAGCGCCGGGCTCAATCGGACGTGTGCGGCCATGAGCGGAGCGTCGCGTGCGATTGAGCCCGCCGGTTCGACGCCACGAGCGAACCCGGGCCGCACGTCAAGAGGTGGGAAGGGCCGGAGGGCTCGCGTAGTCTGCCCAGCGTGGACGATGTCTCGGCGCCGACCGGTCGCGAGCCGGCTCTCGCAGCGCTGCCGCGGCCCGACGGCACGGCACCCCGCGCACTGGTCTTCGGCGCCACGGGGTACATCGGCGGCCGGCTGGTGCCGCGGCTGCTGAACGCCGGCTACCTGGTCCGCGTCGTCGCGCGAGACCCCGCACGCGCGGCGGCGTTCCCCTGGGGTGACCGCGTCGAGATCGTCGCCGGCGACGCCAGCGACCCGGTGCCCGTCGCCGAAGCCGTCCGGGATGTCGACGTGCTGTACTACCTCGTCCACTCGATGTCGGGCGGGCGGGGATTCGCCGACGCCGATCGCCGCGCGGCCCGGACCGTCGCGCAGGCAGCGGCGGAGGCATCCGTCCGCCGCATCGTCTACCTCGGCGGGCTGCATCCCGAGGGCGTCGAGCTCTCGCCCCACCTGCGGTCACGGGTCGAGGTCGGCGAGACGCTGATGGGCAGCGGCGTGCCCACCCTCGTGCTGCAGGCGGGCGTGGTCATCGGGTCGGGGTCGGCCTCGTTCGAGATGGTGCGGCACCTCACCGAGGTGCTGCCTTACATGCCGGCGCCCAAGTGGGTGCGCAACCGCATCCAGCCGATCGCCGTGCGCGACGTGCTGCACTACCTGCTCGGCGCCGCGCGTGTGCCCGCGGACGTGAACCAGGCCGTCGACATCGGCGGGCCCGACGTGCTCCGGTACGGGCAGATGATGAACGGCTACGCCCTCGAGGCCGGTCTGCGGCAGCGCCCCATCGCCGCCCTGCCGGTGCTCACGCCGCGCCTCGCGTCGCACTGGGTGAACCTCGTCACCCCCATCCCGCGCGCGATCGCACGGCCTCTCGTCGAGTCGCTGCAGAACGAGTGCATCATCAAGGATCACGCGGTCGACGAGCTCATCCCGCCGCCGGAGGGCGGCCTCACGCCTTACCGCACGGCGGTGCGGCTGGCGCTCGGCCGGCTCGAGTCCGACGCGATCGAGACGAGCTGGCAGGACGCGGAGGTGCTCGGCGCGCCGAGCGATCCGCTGCCGAACGATCCGGACTGGGCGGGCCGTGTCGTCTTCACCGACATGCGCACGGCGCACACGCCGGCGTCGCCCGAGGCGCTCTGGCGGGTCATCGTCGGGATCGGCGGCGAGAACGGCTGGTATTCGTCACCCGTGCTGTGGGCGATCCGCGGCTGGATGGACCGGCTCGTCGGCGGAATCGGGCTCGCGCGCGGCCGTCGCACCCGCGACCGGCTGGCCGTGGGCGACGCGCTCGACTTCTGGCGGGTCGAGGCACTCGAACCGGGACGGATGCTGCGCCTCCGGGCCGAGATGAAGGTGCCGGGGCTCGCGTGGCTCGAGCTGCGCGCGTCGACCGACGGCGACCGCGGCGGCTCGCGCTACGACCAGCGCGCGGTGTTCTTCCCGCGCGGCCTGGCGGGCCGGCTCTACTGGCTCGCGGTGCTGCCCTTCCACGGCTTCATCTTCGCCGGGATGGCGCGTCGCATCACGGCGACCGCCGAGTCGTCGGCGGTCGCCGCGGAGGCCTCCTGAGCGGCATCCGCCGTCAGCCCGCGATCCGGCCGCCCTCGATGCGCACGACGCGGTCGACGAGGCCTCCGGGCACGGCCACGTGCGAGATGAGCACCACGGCCTGGTCGTCGCGCACCGCGCCGAGCAGGTCGGCGAGCAGTCGGTCGGATGCCTCGGGGTCGACGCCCGCGGTCGGCTCGTCGAGCACGAGCACCGGGAAGCCGCGCAGCAGCGCCCGCGCGAGCGCGAGGCGCTGCGCCTGGCCGCCCGACACGAGTGCGCCGCGCTCCCCGACGCGCGCTCCGACCCCGCCGCGCTCGCGCGCCCAGTCGCCGAGACCCACTCGTTCGAGCACCGCCTCGAGTTCGCTGTCCGTCGCCGTGTCGCGCGCGAAGAGCAGGTTCTGGCGGATGTCCTCGTCGAAGAGCATGGGATGCTGCTCGCACAGGCCCACGGTGAGACGCACGTCGTCGGCAGCGACGTCGTGCACCGACCGCCCGCCGATGTCGTAGCGGCCGTCGACGTCGAGGAAGCGCACCAGCGCGTGAGCGAGCGTGCTCTTGCCGGCCCCGCTCGAACCCATCACCAGCACGCGCTCGCCCGGCCGGATCGAAAGGTCGACCCCGTCCAGGGCCGGCGTGCCGCCGCCCGGCCACCGCACGGTGGCACCCTCCAGGCGGATGCCCGAGCCGAGCGCCGGAGCCTCGCCGGTCGGGGCGAGCGCCTCGGGCGCCAGCTCCGGGGGCCGCCCTGCCGGCAGCGCCTCCGCGATGCGCTCCGCCGACGCGTGGACCTGGCGCCACGCCGACGCAGCCAGGGGCACCGCGGCGAAGACCTCGAACACCGCCATCGGCACCAGCACGACCACGGCGAGCCCGGGGCCGGTGAGAGCGCCCGACGCCGCCGCCGGCGCCGACACCAGGACGGCGGCGACCGAGGCGGCCCCGGCGAGCAGCGACACGAGCGCCGTGGTGCCCGCCTGCGCTCCCGAGCGGCGCACGACGGCACGTCGGAGGTCGGCGTCGGCGCGCGCGATGCGCTCACGGCTCTGCCCCTCGGCACCGTAGGCGATGAGTACGTCGAGACTGCCGATGTGGTCGAGCACGGCGTCGGCGAGCCGGGCGCGCAGCGGCGCGATGTCGCGTTCCGCCCGCGCTCCCGACAGCCATCCCCACAGCGTCGCGACCGCTGCGGCGACCAGCAGGCACACCAGGAGCGTGAGCGCCGCGGGCCACCACACGACCGCGACCAGCACCACGGCGCCGACGGCGACGAGGGCCGACGCCACGAGCGGCTGCACCACCCGGAGGGGGAGGTTTTGCAGCTCGTCGACGTCGTCCACGAGTGCGCCCAGCACCGAGCCCCGGCGTGTGCGGGCGAGTCCGTCGGGCGCGAGGGGAACCAGCCGCCGGACGAGATCGGCGCGCGTCGACGCCAGCTGGCGCAGGGCCGCGTCGTGGCCGGTGAGCCGCTCGAGGTACCGGAAGGTCGCGCGCGAGATCGCGAAGAACCGCACCCCGACGACCGCCGCCGACAGGTACAGCACGGGGGGCTGCTCGCTCGCGCGCACGATGAGCCAGGCGCTCACCGCCAGCAGCGCGACCGCCGACGCCTCCGCCGCGAAGCCCGCCGCGAGTGCCCACCAGAAGCGGCGCGCCGGCGGCATCGCGCCGCGCAGCACGGCGTCCGTCGAGCGCCGTCCGGCCGGCCTCGCCCGTCGCTCCGCCGGTGCCGGCGCCCGTCGCTCCGCCGGTGAGACGGCAGTGGGCGGACGAGACCGCGGGTGATCCCCAAGGTCTCGTCCGGTGACTGGGGTCTCACGGGGTGAAGCGGGATTCATGCGAGCACCTCGCTCGGCTCGAGTCGCACGACGGCATCGGCGATCTCGCGCGCGGAGATCCGGTGCGAGACGAGGAGCACCGTGGCGCCACGATCGGCGAGGTGACGGATGCTGCGCCACAGCCGCTCCTCGGTCTGCGGGTCGAGCGCGGCGCTCGGCTCGTCGAGTGCGATGACGGGAGCGTGACCTCGCAGGTGCCGGTAGAAGGCGCGGGCGACGGCCACGCGCTGCGCCTGGCCGCCCGACAGCCCCGCGCCGTGCACGCCGAGCTCCTGCTGCGGGGCGAGCGTTCCGGCGCCGGCGAGTTCGAGGGCCCTCCGCACCGTCGCGTCGTCCGGTGCCTCGTCGCCGAGCGCGACATTGGCGGCGATGGTTCCGGCGAGGAGCCCGGCCTGTTGTCCCGCCCACGCGAGCCACTCCGACGGCGCCAGGCTCCGCAGATCGACGCGGGCCCAGGTCGCGGTTCCGTCGTACGCGGCCGCTCCACGGAGCGCGGCGAGCAGACTCGACTTGCCGACCCCGCTCGGTCCTTCGATCAGGGTGACGGTGCCGGGAACCGCCTCGAGGTCGACGGGGGGCAGCCGCAGTTCCCCGCGCCGTACCCGCACGCCGTCCAGGATGAGCCGGTCCTTCGGCTCACCTGTCGCACCTCGACGGTCGCCGCGACCATTCGTGACAGGTGAGCGGGGAGGTGCGAGGGTGAGGGCGGGGGTGCGCGCGGCGTCGAGCACGTCGAAGACGTCGTCCGTCGCGGCGATGCCCTCTGCGGCGGCGTGGAACTGCACGCCGACCTGGCGCAGCGGCAGGTACGCCTCGGGCGCGAGCAGCAGGACGAAGAGACCGACAGCCAGCGTGAGCGCACCGTCGATGAGCCGGAACCCGATGGACACCGCGACGATGGCCACGGAGATGGATGCCAGGAACTCCAGGGCGAAGCCGGAGAGGAACGACACCCGCAGCACGCGCATCGTCTCGCGGCGGTACTCCTCGGTGACCCTCTCTATGGACGCCGCCGCGCGGTGCTGCCGGCCGAACACCTTGAGTGTCGACAGGCCCTGCACGGTGTCGGCGAAACGCGAGGCGAGGCGCTGGAGGGTGCGCCACTGCCGCTGCTGGACCGTGCGGGTGGCGAGCCCGATGAGCACCATGAAGATCGGGATGAGGGGGAGGGTGAGGAGCACCGTGAGGCCGGAGATCCAGTCCTGCCACCACATCACCGCGAGAATCAGCGGCGTCGCGACCACGGTCTGCACGAGCTGCGGCAGATAGCGGCCGAAGTAGGCCTCCAGAGCGTCCAGGCCGCGTCCGGCGGTGACCGCGAGCGCGGCGGAGTTGCGTGCGCCGAGCCACTCGGGGCCGAGGACGCCGATCGCCGCCACGAGCGCTTCGCGCAGCTGACCCTGCACGCGTGCGGCGGCACGTGCCGCGACGGCCTCACGAGCCCACAGCAGGACGCCCCGCAGCGCCACCACGAGCGCGAGTCCGCCGAGGGTCGGAGCAAGGTCGGGAAGCGGCATCCCGCCGAGCGCTCCGGTGATCGCGCGCGTGAGCAGCCACGCGAACGCGATGATGACCGCCGTCTGCGCGAGGGCGATGCCGGCGATCGCGGCGAAGAACCACCGCGACGCGCTCGCGTACCTCAGCAGTCGCGGGTCGACGGGCTTGCCCGACATGGGCCGGGGTCCGTCGTCCTGCTTCTCGTCCATCGCTCCTTCGACCCTACCCGCGGCGATCGCGGTGTTCCGGGACGACTCAGTGCACGGGCTTCGCGGCGGCCGCCTCGATCCGTGAGCGCGTGATGCGCTTGCGGAAGACCCAGTACGTCCAGCCCTGGTAGGCGAGCACGAGGGGCAGGAAGACGAGCGCGGCCCACGACATGATGGTCAGCGTGTAGTCGGTGCTGGAGGCGTTCTCGATCGTGAGCGAGCCTGTCGCCTCGGTCGAGGACGGCATCACGAAGGGGAACAGCGCGAACCACAGGGCCAGTACGGCGCTCACGATCGTGAAGGCGCCGAAGCCGAAGGCCCAGCCCTCGCGGCCGCGGGCGTTGGAGATCCACGAGGCGATGAGCAGCACCGCCGCCACGGCCGCGAGCACCGCGGTGGCGAGTGCGAGGTCCCGGCCCTCGCCGAACGCCAGGCCCACCGTCCACAAGAGGAAAACCGCGGCCACGACGATCGTGACGAGGCCCGCTCTCCCGGCGAGCCGGCGCGCGTCGGCGGCGACCTGGCCGTCCGTCTTCAGCGCGACGAAGTACACGCCGTGGGTGAAGAAGAGCATCAGCGTGGTGAGGCCCCCGAGAAGCCCGTACGGGTTGAGCAGCGTGAGCAGCGAACCCGTGAACTCGTGGTTCACGTCGAGCGGCACGCCCTGCACGATGTTCGCCACGGCGACACCCCACAGCAGCGCGGGCACCGCAGAGCCGACCACGATCATCGTGTCGAAGCCCTTCTTCCAGCGCAGCGAGTCGCGCTGGTGGCGGTACTCGAACGAGACGCCACGGAGGATCAGGGCGAGCAGGATCAGCAGCAGGGCGAGGTAGAAGCCGCTGAAGAGTGTCGCGTACCACTCCGGGAACGCGGCGAACAGGCACGCGCCGGCCACGATCACCCAGGTCTCGTTGAGGTCCCACACCGGGCCGATGGTGTTGATGACCTGCCGGCGGCTGATGTCGTTCTTGCCGAGGAAGGGCAGTGACATGCCGACGCCGAAGTCGAAGCCGTCGAGAACGAAGTAGCCGACGAAGAGGAAGCCGACGATCCAGAACCAGAGGTAGGCGAGATCCATGATGTGCTCCTGCAGCCCTTAGTAGACCGTCGTCGGGGTGTCTTCGACCGCCTGGGTGCGCGGGTCGGGGGCACCCGGTTCGGGGAGGGGCTCCGGCCCCTTCTTGGCGGTCTTCGTGATGAGGCCGAACTCGACCACCGCCAGCGCGGCGTAGATCAGGGTGAACGCGGTCAACGAGATGAGCACGGTCCACCCGGGCACCGATGGCGAGACGCCGTCCTCCGTCAGCATGAGGCTGAACACGATCCACGGCTGGCGGCCCATCTCGGTGAAGACCCAGCCCACGAGGATCGCGAGGAGCGACGCCGGCCACGCCCAGATCGCGAGGCGCCATGCCCACGACGGGACCTCGCGCCTGGCGTTCTTGCGCGTGAGCCAGAGCCCCGCGACGGCGACGAGCGCCGCGACGCCGCCGAGGCCGATCATCCAGCGGAACGCCCAGTACGTGACCCACAGGATCGGGGCGAAGTTGCCGTCGACCTGGTCGGCGAACTGCGGGAACAGCTCGGTGGTGTACTGGGCGTTGAGGTCGTTGATGCCCTCCACGCACCCGTCGAGGGAGTGCGTCGACAGGAGTGCCAGCAGGTAGGGCACGCGGATGGAGAAGAGCTCGCTCGAGCCGTCAGGCGTGCCGAGGGTGAAGATCGAGAAGGAGGCGTCCGCTCCGCAGGCGCTGTCGAACATCGCCTCGGCCGCCGCCATCTTCATCGGCTGCGTCGCCACCATCACCAGGCTCAGCTGGTCGCCCGAGATCGCGACGCCCGCGAAGGCGGCGATGAGTCCCCAGAGGCCGAATTTCAGCGAGGAGCGCATCATGTCGACGTTCTGCTTGCGGAGCAGGTGCCATGCCGAGATCGAGACGATCACCCCGGCGGTCATCATGAAGGCGGCGAACAGCGTGTGGGGGAGTGCGGCGAGCGCAACGGGGTTGGTGAGCACCGCGAAGAAGTCGGTCATCTCCGCCCGTGAGCCGTCGTCGGCCATCCGGAAGCCGACCGGATTCTGCATGAATGCGTTGGCGGCGAGGATGAAGTACGCCGAGAACCATGCGCCGATCGTCGCGATCCAGATGCTCGCGAGATGGAGCGCCTTGGGCAGCTTGTCCCACCCGAAGATCCACAGGCCGATGAAGGTGGCTTCGAAGAAGAAGGCCATGAGGCCCTCGAAGGCGAGCGGGGCGCCGAAGACATCGCCGACGAACCGCGAGTAGGACGACCAGTTCATGCCGAACTGGAACTCCTGCACGATGCCCGTGACCACGCCCATCGCGAAGTTGATCAGGAAGATCTTGCCGAAGAAGCGGGTGAGGTGCAGCCACTTCGCATTGCCGGTGCGGAACCAGGCTGTCTGGAAGATCGCCACCGTCAGCGCCATGCCGAGCGTGAGCGGCACGAACAGGAAGTGGTACAGCGTCGTGAGGCCGAACTGCCAGCGGGCGAGCAGCAGCGGGTCCAGCAGATCCATGTGCAGGTTCCGATCGTTCCGGACGTGGTCTGACCACAGTAGCATGTGGTCAGACCACACGGGAGGGCCATCCCCGGCGGACGCCCGTTGCGTCCATGGTCCCAGGACCGGCGTCGCCTCGCAGCCCGCGCGACCGTGAATAACATCGCCGCGGCGGCGCCCGGCATCCGCCGCGCGACTACCCTCGAATCATGGCGAGCCGGGCGAATCGATCGGGGCCGGGCGCGTGACCGCGATCCCGGTGATGATCGGACGACGGATGCCGCTTCCCGCGGCGTCCGGATCCTCCGATGCGTTCGCGGCCGAGGCGGCAGTGCCCGCCGCCGGCGCGCCGCTGGTGGACACGCACGGCCGGGTGCACCGGGACCTGCGGATCTCGCTGACCGACCGCTGCTCGCTGCGGTGCACGTACTGCATGCCCGAGCAGGGCAACGAGTGGCTCGCGAAGACCAGCATCCTGACGCTGGATGAGATCGAGCAGATCGCGCGCGTCGCGGCGGCGGACGGCATCACGACGTTCCGGCTGACCGGCGGGGAGCCGCTGCTGCGCACCGACATCGTCGACGTCGTGCGCCGGCTGGCGGCGATCGAGGGACCCGACGGCCGCCCCGTGCAGATCGCCATGACGACCAACGGCATCCGTCTGCCCGAGCTGCTGCCGGGACTGGTCGAGGCGGGGCTGCAGCGGCTGAACATCTCCATCGACACGCTCCGGCGCGATCGGTTCCACGCGCTGACACGCCGCGACCGCCTCGACGATGTGCTGGCCGGCATCGCCGCGGCGGCGGCATCCGGCCTGCGACCCCTCAAACTGAACGCGGTGGCGATGCGCGACGTCAACGACGACGAGCTGGTGGACCTGGTGGAGTTCGCGACCGCCCACGACGCGCAGATGCGGTTCATCGAGCAGATGCCGCTGGATGCCGGGCACACCTGGGACCGCACCCGGATGGTCACGCAGGACGAGATCCTCGCCGCGCTGTCGCGGCGGTGGGAGCTGACGCCGGTGCCCGGTCGCGGGGGCGCCCCGGCTGCGCGGTGGACGCTGGACGGCGGGCCGCACACGGTCGGGGTGATCGCGTCGGTGACGGCGCCGTTCTGCGGCGACTGCGACCGGTTGCGCCTCACCGCCGACGGGCAGCTGCGCAACTGCCTGTTCTCCACCACCGAGTACGACCTGCTGCCCATCTTGCGCACGGAGCCGGCCGCGGCGCACGAAGCGGGGATCGACCGGATGCTGCGCTCCTGCGTTCACGGCAAGCTGCCCGGCCACGCGATCAACGACCCCGCATTCCTGCAGCCGGCGCGCGGCATGAACGCGATCGGCGGCTGACGTGGGCCGGCTCACCTCCCGCAGCCCGGTCACCCGCATCGTCCTCAACGAGGAGGAGACGGCGGTGAGGAGGCGCGCGGACACGCTGGCCGTGGAGGAGCCGCTGGAGATCCGCATCGGCGGCGAGCCGCTCACGGTCACGATGCGCACGCCCGGGCACGACCTGGAGCTGGCCGCCGGCTTCCTCGTGTCGGAGGGCGTCATCTCCGTGGGCGGCGAGCTGCGGTCGGCGATCCACTGCGGCGGACCGGGCACCGGCGCTGTGGCACCGACGCCGCTGCTCTCGATCGGCTCGGCACCGCCGGCGGCTCCCGCATCGACCGAGAACACCTACAACGTGCTCGACATCGCCCTCGCACCCGGTGTGGCGACCCCGGTCACCGACATCGCCCGCAACTTCTACACCACGAGTTCGTGCGGCGTGTGCGGCACCGCGTCGATCGACGCCATCGAGAAGCGATCGCATTACGACGTGGGGATCGATCCCGCGGTGGTGGATGCCGGACTGCTCGCGCGCCTTCCCGATCTGCTGCGCGCGGGCCAGGCGGTGTTCGAGAAGACGGGCGGCCTCCATGCCGCGGCGCTGTTCGACGCGGCCTCCGGTGAGATGCTCGTGGTGCGCGAAGACGTCGGCCGCCATAACGCGGTCGACAAGGTCGTCGGGTGGGCTCTGCTCGAGGATCGGCTGCCGCTGACCGGAACCGTGCTGCAGGTCTCGGGCCGCGCGAGCTTCGAGCTCGTGCAGAAGGCCGTGATGGCCGGCATCCCCATCCTGTCCGCCGTGTCGGCGCCCTCCTCGCTCGCTGTCGAGCTCGCCGCCGCGTCGGGCCTCACGCTGGCGGGGTTCGTGCGCGGGTCGTCGATGAACGTCTACGCGCGGCCCGAGCGGGTGCGGGTGCCGGAGCGGTCGCGGAGCTGACGCGTCAGCCCCGGGAGGCGGCCAGCTGCACCACGCACTGGGTGGGATCGCACGACGGTGCGATGCCCTCCACTCGCAGCGGTCCGCCCGCCTGCGCCAGCACGCTCTCCATCAGTCCCACGTGCACGCTGCAGAGGGTCCCTCGATGCTGGGCGGCGGGAGCGTGCGGGCACGGCGTCAGGTCGACCGTGAGCTCGCGCTCGTCGACGAGGGGCTCGAAGCCGGCGTCGCCGAGATCCTCCACGAGCGCGTCCAGCTGGTGGAGCGCCTCGGCACCGAGGTCGGCATCCGTACCGGACCCGTACACCCGCCGCATCAGATCTCCTCGGCGCGCCGCCTCTTGGGCTCGGCGGAGTGCGACCGGGCTCGACGCCTCGTCGGAGCCCGTGGCGGCGGAGTAGAGCACGCGCGGGCGCCCGCGGGTCGCGCGGCGCTCGGTCTCGGCGATCACGTAGCCGGCGTCGATGAGCCGCTGCAGGTGCTCGCGAACGGTGTTCGCGTGCAGGCCCGTCGCCTCGACGAGCTCGGCGATCGCGCGCTGCGGGCGCCTCTGGAGCAGATGCATGATCTCGACGCGGGAATAGCTCGAGATCGCGCTGTACCCGGTCGTCATGCTCCCATTATCGCCGCGGTGCGCCGGCGGACCGGGTGGCCGACCCAGGCGTGCGGGTCAGAACAGCTGCCCGAAGATGAGGATGGCGATGAAGAACACGGCGAGGATGCCGACGATGATCGCCAGCGTCCGGCCCGAGAGCTTCGCCACGCCCCACCCGATCAGCACGGGCACGGCGAAGAGGAAGATCGCGACGATCCACCAGAAGGCGGAGTAGCCGCCGGAGCTCGCCTCCTCCAGGCGCCCGCCGAACAGCTGCTGCGTGGCGGGATGGGTGGCGAAGCGCACGGCGATCGAGATCGGGACGGCGACGAACGCGAACACCACGAGGCCGATGAGCCAGCCCCAGAGGACCGGGCTGCCGCCTCCCGAGAGGACGCCGCCGCGGAGGTCGGCCTGCTGCTGCTGCTTGCCTGATGCCATGGGCATGACTCTAGCGGTCGCGCACAGTATGGGCGGGGCCGGGGACGCCGAAGCCCCGCCGGGGGCGGTCCGCGTCGCCGGCGGTCCTGCGGTCCCCGTCGTCGGCGGTCCTGCGGTCCCCGTCGTCGGCGGTCCTGCGGTCCCCGTCGTCGGCGGTCCTGCGGTCCCCGTCGTCGGCCGTCCTGCGGTCCCCGTCGTCGCGCCCCCGGTGGCGCTCGGGTTTCACACGTCGGCCGGATCGTCAGAACGGTGCCTTGCCGTCGTACGGGGCGGAGACAAGCCGGTCGAAGACGTGGGAGGGGACGAACTGCACGGTGGAGACCGGTTTGTCGACGTAGCGGCGCTGGGTGGGGCTGATCCATTCCAGGGCGCCTCCGCCGAGTTGCCGGACGCGCCAGGCGGTGGCGTGCTTGAGGGTGTGGTGTCGCCGGCAGAGGTGGGCGAGGTTGTCGTCGGCGGTGTGACCACCGCGGGCGCGGTCGATGGTGTGGTCGATGTCGGATCGCGATGGCCGGCGGGGGCATCCGGGGAATCGGCAGCGTTGATCCCGGGCGCGGAGGAATCTTCGCAGCGCGGCGTCGGGCCGGTATCGGTCGACGGCCAGGGGGAGTCCGCTGTGCGGGTGGTACATCACCCTGTCCCAGCCGGTGGCGCCGGCGGCGAGCACGCACGCGGTCTCACGGTCGATCGGCCCGTACCCGGCCAGCAGGGCGGGCTCGTCCCCGTTCCCGGCCGCGGTGAGCACGGGGATCGTGATCTGCACGTCGGCGCGGATGGAGGCCAGCGCGTCCCCGTCGCCGTGGCCGGCGGGTGCGCCGGTGAGGATCAGGTCGGCGAACAGGTCGGCGCGGAGCTCGTCCAGCGATCGCTCATCATTGTGCGGGCCGGTGGTCACCGCGGGCGAGGTCTGCGGGAGCGCGGTCGAGCTCGCCGAGCCGGATGCCGGTGCGTCCGCGGCCGTGATCTCCGCGGCCGTCATCTGCGCGGCCGCTGTTACCTCGGCGGCTCGCTCGGCGTCGCGTTCGGCTTCGGCCATCTGGGTGAGCCGGTCGTAGATGGCGTGCGCGAGCACCGCGGGAAGGTCGGCGAGCAGCCGCGCCATGCCGTCCTCCAGGTCGATCACCCGGATGCGGCGGGAACCGGCCGCCCGACGCCGCAGCTCCTCCGCGATCTCCGGATCGATGCGTGCCGCGACCACCCGGGCGATGGCGCGCAGGCGATGCGGGGTCTCGAACCGGGCCGCCTCCAGAACGATCCGCTCGTACTGCTCACGCATCAGCGGGTCGCCGATGACCGCCCCGGCGTCGACGATCGCGGTCGCATGCGCGAGGTCGATACGCCCCTCGCGCAGGGCCGCGAACGTCGCCTCGAACCCTTCCGCAACGTGCTGGCAGACGACATGCGCGCCTGCACGGTGTGGTCGCTCAACCGCATCGCCGCGCCGAGCTCGGCGGAGACCTCCCGCAACGGCAGATCGTGCGGGCTCTTCCGACCGGCGGCTCGTCGCGCCTGCTCCCGGGCACGGACGATGTCGGCGGCATCGGTCAACAACCGCACCTCCACCGCCTGCAGCCGCGCGATCTGAGCACGCGTGGACTGCACATCGGCGACGACGCGTTCGAGCGCACCCCAGGTCGCGTCGCCGGTGTCGACTCGCTGGCCCATGATGCTCCCGCTGCACAGCACCCCGAGGGGTGCGACGGAAGACCGAACGAAGTGGGCACAAGCTCGATCTCTTAACCAGAGCCTAGAACCACCCTCCGACATCGCCCGCCCTGCGGGCGCAGGCGGAGCAAGGTCAGGTGTTGGCGTCCTGCTGCGGGATGAAGACCCGCGTGATGATGGGGAGGATCGACGCGGTCACGGGGATGGCGACCAGGGCGCCCCGGGAGACCGAGCAGTTCCACAGAAATGGCGCTGCCCGCCGGTCCGTCAAGCGGAGGAGGGCGGGCAGCGTCGGGGCGCCTGGGATCACCGTCTGGGGGTACGGTTCTCCGCGCTCACCATCCACGAGAGCTGCTCAACCCGCTCCAGAATGGCGTGGAGGATATCTGCGCTCGTGGGGTCTTCTTCGTCGACGTCATCGTGCACGTCTCGACACGTCTGGGCGACGGCATCCAGTCGCTCCGTCATGAGGTCGACGACCTCGGTCGTCGCGACCTCGCCCTGCGGGAACTCCGGCAGGGTGGTGGTCTGTGCCACCTCGTCGCTGCGGCCGTCGGGCAGCGCGTGCAGCGAGCGCATGCGTTCGGCGACGGTGTCGGCGAACTCCCGCGCCGACTCGATGATCTCGTCGAGCTGGAGGTGGGTGTCGCGGAAGTTGCGGCCGACCACGTTCCAATGCGCCTGCTTGCCCTGCAGCGAGAGCTCGATGAGGTCGACGAGCACCTTCTGAAGATTGTCGCTGAGCGCCTCGGACGCCCGGAACCCGCTCTCGGCGTTCTGCTCGGGAGTCAGCTCGGCGCCGTTGCCGCCGCGCGCCGTGCGGCGCCTGCTGCGTGCCGCTCCGCCGGACGTCGTGCTCTTCGAGGTGCTCTTCTTCGCGGTCGTCGTCGCCACTGTCGCTCCGTTCGTCTTCGCCGGGTGCGGAAGAGAGGCCGTGCGGGATCCCCTCCGCTCTGGGTGATGCCTCGACGGTAACCATGCGCCCGCTCCCGCGCCTGGGGATTGCCCTCGGCCCCGCGGAGTGCTACTGCTTTCCGACGCGCGGTGCGGCGCTGCGTGGTGGGATGGGTATGCCATGAGCTCGCCCATCACCGCCTCTGCGTCCGTCGTCGACATCGCCGCCGCCGTGCGCGGGGGCCGCGCCGCCGCCCGGGAGGTCGTCGAGATCTATCTCGAGCGCATCGCTCGGCTCAACCCGGGACTCAACGCCCTCACTGTCGTGTTCGCGGACGCGGCCCGGGCGTCCGCCGTGGAGGTCGATGCCGTGGTGGCCGCCGGGGGCGACCCGGGGCCCCTCGCCGGCGTGCCGATCTCGGTCAAGGAGAACATCGACCTCACCTGGTCTGCGACCACCAACGGGTGGCGGGGGCTCGCCGCGGCCGTGCCGGAGCACGACGCCACGATCGTGCGCCGACTGCGAAACGCGGGTGCCGTGCCGGTCGCCCGCGGCAACATGCCCGATTTCGGCATGCGATGGGACACCGACAACGACCTGTTCGGCCGCACGGTCAACCCGTGGCGGCGCGATCGCAGTGCCGGCGGCTCGAGCGGCGGTGATGCCGTCGCGGTGGCGACGGCGATGAGCGCGCTCGGGCTCGGCAACGATTTCGGCGGCTCCCTGCGGCTTCCGGCCTATGCGGCGGGTGTCGTCGGCCTGCGTCCGTCGCAGGGACTCGTGCCTCGCGCGGCCGTCCAGGGCCAGCCCGTCGCACTCACGCTCCAGCAGTTCTCGGTGAACGGTCCGCTGGCCCGACGCGTCGACGATGTCGCTCTCGCCCTCCGGGTGATGCAGGGGCGGGATGCCGGCGACCCGATGTCGCTGGACGCGCCGCGCGTGCGAGCCGACGAGCTGCCGCGACGGGTGGGCGTGGTGCGCCGGCCCGCCGGTGCCGCGGTGGACTCCGAGGTCATCTCGGGGATCGACCGGGCCGCGGCATCCCTCGCCCTCGGGGGCTGGGAGGTCGTCGACATCGAGGTTCCGCTGCTCGAGGAGGCGGCCGCGCTGTGGCGAAGGCTCTCGTGCACCGACATGCTGATCTCGCTGGACCCGGCTTCCCTCGGCGCGCCGCTGGGGCGGTCGGCGACGGCGTTCCTGCGCGACAGCACCGCGGCGGCGCAGCCCTACGAGTCGGCGCGCGAGTATGCCCAGGCCTGGGCGCGGCGAGCCGTCATCGCCGCCGCGTGGCGGAGGCTCCAGGTGGAGGTGCCGCTGATCCTCGGCCCGGTGTCGCTCGCGCGCATGCGCGAGCCCGACTACGACCTCGGGGGAAAGGCCGCGGCCGACACCGCGTGGCGTGACCTCTGGCTGACCGTCGCCGCCAACTTCCTCGGGCTCCCCGCCCTCGCGCTGCCGACGGGGCCGGGAGCCGACCGCATGCCGACCGGCGTTCAGGTCATCGGCCCGATGTTCGGCGAGGACGCCGTGCTCGCGGCCGGGCGCGACATCGAGGCGCGGGTTCCGGGCATTCCGAGTCTCAGCTAGGGCATCGGCGTCTCGGGGACCTGCGGGAACGGGGGCTCCTCGGGGTGCGGCGCGAGCGGCTCCTCGGGCCAGGGCGCGTTCGGCTCGCTCGGCTGCCCCGGAGAAGGGGCGTCGGGCGCCGGCGTGGCCGGTCCCGGCGGGACCTCTCCGGGCGGGGTCTGGCCCGGCAGCGGTTCGGGGAAGGTCGGATCGGTCATGGCGACTCCAGACGTCGGCGACGGCGCGGTGCGCCGGGGGCATGCGACCAGCCTCGTCCGACAGGCGCTGCGGGAGGAGGGCCTTGACGGCGGCGGGGGTGCAGGGTACCGCCGGGGCGGGTAGGCGCCCGGCCGTCCGTAGGCTTGGGGGGTGGCATCCGTTCTCAACGTCTCGGGATATCTGTTCACGCGCATCGATGACCCGACCGATCTTCGCCCGGTGCTGCGCGAACGCGCCGTCGCCGCGGGCTTGAGGGGCACGATCCTGCTGGCCGAGGAGGGCATCAACCTCTTCCTCGCGGGCGAGGCGGATGCCGTGCGGGGCTTCGTCGCCGAGCTGCGCGCGGACCCCCGGTTCGCGGCGCTCACGACGAAGGAGAGCTGGTCGGCGACGCAGCCGTTCGGCAAGATGCTCGTCAAGGTCAAGCGCGAGATCATCCGCATGGACCACCCGACGATTCGCCCGGAGGCCGGGCGCGCCCCGGCGGTGGCACCCGCGACGCTGCGGCGATGGCTCGATTCCGGGCGCGATGAAAGGGGCCGCCCCGTCGTGCTGCTCGACACGCGCAACGCGTTCGAGGTCGACTACGGCTCGTTCGACGGCGCGGTGGACTGGCGGATCGAGCGTTTCACCCAGTTCCCGGATGCCGCGGCCGCCGCTGTCGGAGACCTCGAGGGCAAGACCGTCGTGAGCTACTGCACCGGCGGCATCCGCTGCGAGAAGGCGGCGATCTACCTGCGCGAGGCGGGCGTCGACGCCTACCAACTGGAGGGCGGGATCCTCGGCTACTTCGAGCAGGTCGGGGGCGACCATTGGAGCGGGGAGTGCTTCGTCTTCGACGAGCGCGAGGCGCTGACTCCCGGGCTCGCGCCACGGCAGGGAGTGGTGGCGTGACCGCTCCGGACCTCGCTCCGGGGGTGAACGGGCGCCGCTCGGGTCGCGCAGCCGCGGTCGGCGCGCTGGCGCTCGACATCGTGCTCGTCGCGGCGTTCGCAGCGATCGGGCGTGCGAGTCACGACTCCGAGGTCTGGACCGGGCTGTGGCAGACAGCGTGGCCGTTCCTCGCGGGGCTGGCGATCGGCTGGCTCGCAACGCGCGCGTGGCGCGCGCCCGCCGCGCCCGTGCGGACCGGCCTGGGTGTGTGGGCCCTGACCGTGGCGGGCGGGATGCTGCTCCGCGGGCTGTCGGGTCAGGGGATCGCGCTGCCCTTCATCCTCGTCGCGTCCGTCACGCTGCTCGTGGCTTTGGTGGGCTGGCGTCTCGTGGCCGCGCTCGTACACCGAAGGCGGCGTCGCTGAAGCAGGGCTCGAGTCAGGGTCGTCTCCGCACCGTGATGCGGGATACGGGTCGCGGAGTTGGCCCGTGTGGTCGTATTCGCACCGTGATGCGGCAGCAGGGGCCGACCCGGTGGCGGGGCGCAGCCACCGCCACCGGGGATCAGGTCGATCAGCTCAGGCCGTTGTCGGCCAGCCAGTCCTTCGCGATGTCCTTGGAGGAGCGCTCGTCCACGGTCGACTCGACGTTCAGGGCCACGAGGCCCTCAGGAGTGAGTGCGGCGCTGACGGCGTTGATGACGTCGGCGATCTCGTCGGCGATGTCGGCATTGACGACGGGGACGACGTTCGAGGCGAGGAAGAGTCCCTTCGGGTCGGTCAGCGTGACGAGGTCATCGGTCTTGATGCGCGGATCGGCGCTGTAGACGTTGGCGACCTGGATGTTGCCGGCGACCAGTTCGTCGACGGTCGTGTCGGCTGTGGCCTGGAACGATACGTCGACGTCGTAGACCTCCTTCAAGCCGGTGGGGCCATACGGACGCTCCTCGAGCTCAGGCGCACCGCCCAGAACCAGGCCCTCGATGCCGGCGAGGTCGGCGATGGAGGTGAGCCCGTTCTTCTCCGCGAAGTCGGCGGTGACGTTGTAGGAGTCCTGGTCGGTCGCCGACGACTGGTCGAGCACGGTGAGCCCGTCGGGCAGGGCATCCTGCAGTTCGGCATACACGTCGTCGGGCGTGGTGGCGGTGGTGTCGGGCTCGAAGAACTGGAGCAGATTGCCGGTGTACTCCGGGAACAGGTCGATCGAGCCGTCCTCCAGCGACGGGATGTAGGCATCCCGCTGCCCGATGTTGAAGTCGCGCTTCACGGTGAAACCATTGGCTTCCAGAGCCTGGGCGTAGATCTCGGCGATGATCTCGTTCGAGTAGTACGCCTGAGAGCCGATGACGATCGTCGACGAGTCGCCGGTCTTGCCGCCCTCGGTGCTGTCGCCGGTGAGCGGGTTGCTCGAGGCGCAGCCGGCGAGCGCCATCGCGGCGATGGCGGTTCCTGCCACCGCGGCGGCGAGGCGGGTGCGTGGTGTGAACATGGGGATTCCTCCGGTGTGGTGGTCGGTTCAGCGGGAGAACTGCGGCGCGCGGGCGAGCGCGGGGGCCGGGGATCGGACACGAGACCCGTCCGTACGCGGGACTGCGAAGCGGGCGAGGAGGGCGAAGACGCCGTCGAGCACGAGGGCGAGCACGACGATGATGATGGATGCGCCGAGGATCTCGGGGAAGTCGCGCAAGCCGATGCCCTGCAGGATGTAGAACCCCAGGCCGCCCACGCCGATGTAGGCGCCGATCGTCACGGTGGCGACGACCTGGAGCGTGGCGGAGCGGAGCCCGCCGATCAGGAGCGAGAGTCCGAGTGGCATCTCGATCCGGAACAGGATCTGCCACTCGGTCATTCCCATCGCGCGGCCTGCGTCGATGACCGTGCGGTCGATCGCTTCGACGCCCGCATAGGCGCCGGCGAGGATCGAGGGGATGGCGAGCACGACGAACGCGACGACCGCCGCCTCGGTCTTGAACGTCACCCCGAAGAGCAGGTACAGAAGCACGACCAGACCCAGTGCGGGCAGTGCCCGTGCGGCACCTGAGAGGAACACCGCGACCTCTCGCCCGCGTCCGGTGTGGCCGATGAGCCACCCGATCGGGATGGCGATCACCGCCGCGATCGCGACCGACCCGAACGTGTAGGCGAGGTGCTGGGCGATCGCTGTCGGCAGCGGCAGGGACCCCGTCAGTCGTTCGGGCGAGAAGATCCACGCGAACGCCTCGGCGAGCAGGTTCATGCGGTCACCGCCCGGAGCCGGACGCGGCGGGGCGCAGCCGTGCGCCGCGTCCAGGGCATGAGAACGCGGCCGGCGAGCATGAGGAGCACGTCGATGATGACGGCGATCAGCACGACCGCCGCGACGCCCGCGAAGACCTCGGCGATGATGCGTCGCTGCGAGCCGTTCGTGAACAGGTAGCCGAGGTTGTCGACGCCGATGAGCGCCCCGACCGTCGCGAGGGAGATCGTCGACATCGCGGTGACGCGCAGGCCCGCGAGGACGACCGGGCCGGACAGCGGGAAGTCGACGGTCCAGAATCGCCGCCACGCACCGAAGCCGACCGCCACAGCCGCCCCGCGGGTCGCCGGATCGACCGACGCCAGCCCGTCCGTCACGGAGCGCGTCATGATCGCGACTGCGTAGATCGTGAGCGCGATGATGAGGGTCAGCTCCGACAAGTACGGCACTCCGAATAGCGTCAGGAGCGCGAACAGTGCGAACGACGGGATCGTGTACAGCAGCCCGACCACCGTGAGCACCGGGCCGCGGAGTCTCGTGTACCGGAACGCCAGCCACCCCAGCGGGACGGAGAGCACGAACCCGGCGACGATCGCGATCGCGCTCTGACGCAGGTGGTCGACGGTCAGCGCGCCGATCAGGTCGAGATTGTCGAGCACCCAGTTCACGGTTCGCTCTCCACGAGCACGCCCTGTGTGCGACCGGCGGAGTCGACGAGCACCGTGCCTTGCGCCGTCTGCTTGCGGCGCAGGGCACGAGCGCCGCGCTGGACGCCGATGAAGTCCGCCACGAAGTCGCTGGCCGGGTTCTCGATGATCTCGCTCGGGCTGCCGATCTGGGCGATCCGCGCGCCCTTCTCGAGGATGACGACCTGGTCGCCGAGGAGGAACGCCTCATCGATGTCGTGCGTGACGAACACGATGGTCTTGTCGAGCTCTTTCTGCAGTCGCAGCGTCTCGGTCTGCAGCTCGCGGCGGACGATCGGATCGACGGCGCCGAACGGCTCGTCCATGAGCAGGATGTTGGGATCGACGGCGAGGGCGCGCGCGACGCCGACGCGCTGCTGCTGGCCGCCCGACAGCTGGCTGGGGTAGCGCTGGGCCAGCCCTCGCTCCAGCCCCACGACGTCCATGAGCTCGAGCGCTCGTTCGCGGGCCCTCGCTCTCGGCACTCCGTTCAGCACGGGCACGGTCGCGATGTTGTCGACGACCGAGAAGTGGGGGAGGAGCCCGGCGTTCTGCAGCACGTAGCCGATGCCTCGACGCAGCGTGACCGGGTCGCGCTCCGAGATCGGCTCGTCGTCGATCAGGACGACGCCGCTGGTCGGGTCGACCAGGCGGTTGATCATTCGCAGCAGTGTGGTCTTGCCGCTTCCGGACGACCCGACCAGCACCGTGGTCTTGTGCGCGGGCATGAGCACGCTGAAGTCCTCGACGGCGGAGGTGCCGTCGGGATACCGCTTCGAGACGCCGCGGAATTCGATCGCCATGGTGCCCTTTCGGCCGGGAGTCCCACATAACCACAGCCCACCGACATGGCGGCAGGTGCAGGACCGACTCCGCAATCTGCGATATCGTGCCCCCTCGATCACCTTCCGGCCGCGACGACGTCGTCGCCCGGCGCTACGTTGGGGCGCATGACTGCTCGGGAGTACGACCTGATCGTGATCGGCGCCGGCCCCGTCGGCGAGAACGTCGCCGACCGGGCGAAACAGGCCGGACTGTCCGTCGTCGTGGTCGAGAGCGAACTCGTCGGCGGCGAGTGCTCCTACTGGGCGTGCATCCCCTCGAAGGCGCTGCTGCGGCCAGGGGCGGCGCTGCGGGCGGCGAAGCGCGTGAGGGGCGCCGCGCACGCGGTGACCGGCGCCGTCGATGTGGCGGGGGCGCTCCTGCGGCGCGACGAGCTCGTCCATCACTGGGACGACACCTCTCAGGTCGAGTGGCTGCAGGGCGCGGGCATCGACCTGGTGCGCGGCCACGGCCGCCTCACGGGCGAGCGCGAGGTCACGGTCTCCGCCGCCGACGGCACCGAGACGCTCCTTCTCGCCCGTCACGCGGTCGCCGTCTCCACCGGGTCGGCGGCGCTCCTGCCCGACATCCCGGGGCTGCGCGACGTCACGCCGTGGACGAGCCGGGAGGCGACGGGGGTGCACGACGTTCCGGCGTCGCTCGCCGTGCTCGGCGGCGGAACGGTCGGCGCCGAGATGGCGACGCTCTACGCCTCGTTCGGCAGCCAGGTCACTGTGATCGCGCGTTCCGGGCTGCTCCGCGGCCTGGAGCCCTTCGCAGGCGAGGCGGTCACCGAGGCGCTGACGGATGCCGGAGCCGACGTCCGTACCGGCGTGGAGGTCGACGGCGTTCGGCGCGAGGCCGACGGCCAGGTCGTGCTCTCGCTCTCGGACGGCTCCGAAGTGCGCGCCGCCGAGGTGCTCGTGGCCACCGGCCGCGTGCCGCGGACCGAGGACCTGGGCCTGGAGACCGTCGGACTCGACCCGGGCTCGTGGCTCGACGTCGACGACACGCTCCGCGTCCGCGGCGTCGACTGGCTGTACGGGGTCGGAGACGTCAACCATCGCGCCCTGCTCACGCACCAGGGCAAGTACCAGGGCCGGATCGCGGGCGATGTCATCGCCGCACGAGCCCGCGCGGCAGAGGTCGACGAGGCACCGTGGGGCGCCCATGTCGCGACCGCCGATCATGCGGCGGTGCCGCAGGTGATCTTCACCGACCCCGAGGTCGCCTCGGTCGGCCACACGGAGGCCTCCGCGCGGGCCGCGGGGCTCAGCATCCGTGTCATCGACTACGACCTGTACTGGATCGCGGGGGCCAGTGAGATCGCCGACGACTACCAGGGCCGTGCCCGTGCGGTCATCGATGAGGAGCGGCGCGTGATCGTCGGCGCGACCTTCGTCGGCCAGGACGTCGGCGAGCTGCTGCACGCGGCCACGATTGCGATCGTCGGCGGGGTGCCCCTCGAGCGGCTGTGGCACGCGGTGCCGTCGTACCCGACGATCAGCGAGGTCTGGCTCCGCTGGCTCGAGGAGGAGAAGTCGTGAGCACCCGCCCGCCCCTCACTGCGGCGGTGCCGGGAACGGGCGCTCCTTGAGCAGCTTCGCGAGGTGGGCGGCGTTGCGCGCGAGCGTCGCCGTCGTCGTCGCCACCTTCTCGGGCGTCGAAGGTAGGTCCTTGTAGTCGGTCTTCTGCATGGCCTCGCCGTTCCAGTAGACGCCGCCCTGCGAGGGGATGCTGAAGCCGACGTCGCCGAGCGCCTGATACGCGTCGGCGGTGATGGCGTGAGCGCCGTCCTCGTTGCCGACGACGACCGTCACGGCGACCTTGCCCGCGAGGATCGCCCGGCCCTCGTCGTCGGTCTCGGACAGCTCGGCGTCGAGGCGCTCCAGCACGCGCTGGGCGACGCTCGACATGTGGCCCATCCACGTGGGCGTGGCGAAGACGAGGATGTCGCTGGCCAGCACCTTCTCGCGAATGCGGGGCCATTCGTCGCCGTCGCCCATGTCGGCCTCGACCCCCGGTTTCACATCCAGATCGACGACCCGGATCTGCTCGCCGGCGACGTCGTGCTCGGCCAGGGCGTCGAGCACCTGCTGCGCGAGGAGCTCGCTGCTGGATTCGGCGGGGGAGGGCTTGAGGGTGCAGTTGAGTGCGAGTGCGTGGAGCATCAGGGTCCTTTCGCTTCCCCGGCACGTTACGGATCCGCCGGTGCTCCCCGCAGGGGGTTGACAGGTCCGCTCAGGCGCCGGGGAGGGCCAGCGAGTACCCTGTCGCCACCCCGCGTGAGGAGAACGCGTATGAGACCGCAGCCAGACCCCCTCGGCCCCGGGCAGGAGTCCGTCTGGGACTATCCGCGACCGCCGAGGATCGAGCGGGTGGCGCGGCGGGCCGTCATCGAGCTGGGCGGCGAGGTGATCGTCGACACCGATGATGTCGTGCGCGTGCTCGAGACGAGTCATCCGCCCGTCTACTATCTGCCGATCTCCGCCTTCGTGGACGGCGCTCTCGCACCCGGCCGCGGGTCCTCGCACTGCGAGTTCAAGGGCGGGGCGCGGTACTTCGACGTCCGCGGGGGCGGACAGCTGCGATCGCGGGCCGCGTGGAACTACCCGACCCCGGCCGCCGGCTTCGAGCAACTGGCGGACCGGGTGGCCGTGTACGCGCGCGACATGGACCGGTGCACCCTCGACGGCATCGAGGTGCGGCCGCAGCCGGGCCGCTTCTACGGAGGCTGGATCACGCCCGAGGTCGTCGGTCCCTTCAAGGGCGAACCCGGCTCGACGGGGTGGTGAAAGCCACAGCCAACCCCCAGGAAGGATCGTTGCCTGACGATATATCGGTGACTATCGTCGGGGTATCGGCACACACTCGTTGAGGAGGTAGCCATGGACGGCTCATTCCCCGGATTCGGTTCGCGTCCAGGAGGGCAGGGCTCGGGTCTGCCGAGCAGCCTCTGGGATGCGATGGACCAGCTGCGCGACGCCTTCGAGAAGGGCTTCTCGCCTCGGGTCGCCAAAGGCGACGTGAAGGCGGCCGTGCTCGCGATCCTCGCCGAGAAGCCCATGCACGGCTACCAGATCATCCAGGAGATCGAGACACGCAGCGGGGGTGCGTGGAAGCCGAGCCCGGGCTCGGTGTATCCGACGCTGCAGCTCCTCGCCGACGAGGGCCTGGTCGCCGCCGAGGAATCGGGCGGCAAGAAGACGTACTCGCTCACCGAGGCGGGCCGCGCGGAGGCGGCCGCCGCGGAGGGCCAGTCGGCTCCCTGGGAGTCGGCGGGCTCGCGCGACTCCGGCCGCACGACCGCGCTTCCCAAGGCGGGAGCGAAGCTCGCGCAGGCCGCCGCGCAGGTCGGCCGGGGCGGCACGCCCGAGCAGGTGGCGCAGGCCGTCGAGGTGCTGAACGAGGCTCGGCGTAAGCTCTACTCGATCCTGGCTCAGGACTGACGGGCCGGCCTGCCGGCCGACGACGTCGGCGGCGGCCCACGGGTTCGGCGGGGCACGCGATCCCGGGCGACCGGGATCGCGTGCACCCCCGGATCCGAGGAGCGTGGATGGCCGACGTCGAGAACCCGCGCGTCCGCTACCGCCGGATCCTGCGGTTCGCCGGACGCTACATGGTCCAGGCGTGGTGGTTCGAGCTCTTCCTGCCGCGGTTCGGGTTCGGCGCCCTCGCCGCACGGGGTCGCGCGCGGCGACTGCGGAACATCGCACGCCGCTTCCACGTGCTCGCCGTCCAGTACGGCGGGCTCATGATCAAGGTCGGCCAGTTCCTCTCGTCGCGCCTCGACGTGCTGCCGCCCGAGATCACGAAAGAACTGGAAGGCCTGCAGGACGAGGTTCCTCCTGTCGCGTTCCCGGGGATCCGTGCGCTCGCCGAGTCCGAGCTGGGCGTTCCCCTCGGCCGCGCATTCGAATGGGTCGACGAGACCCCCGTGGCCGCGGCATCCCTCGGTCAAGCGCACCGGGCGCGGCTGACACCCGCCGACGCCGCGGAGGCAGGGTTCTCCGAGGTCGTCGTGAAGGTGCAGCGCCCCGGCATCGAGGCGATCGTCGACGTCGACCTCATGGCACTCCGGCGTGTGGCCGGATGGCTGAGCCGCGTGAAGGTGGTCCGCGACCACGTAGACCTGCCCGCCCTCGTCGAGGAGTTCGCGCACACCAGTCGCCAGGAGATCGACTATCTCCACGAGGCGCAGAACGCCGAGCGCTTCGCCGCCGACTTCGCCGGCGACCCGCGCGTCGCGGTGCCCCGGATCGCCTGGGAGCGCACGACCCGCCGGGTTCTGACGCTCGCCGACGTCACTGCGATCAAGATCAACGACGTCGACGCGCTCCGCGCCGCCGGCATCGATCCGGCGCAGGTCGCGGTGCAGTTCGCGAACGTGATGTTCGACCAGCTGTTCGCTCGCGGCTTCTTCCATGCAGACCCGCACCCGGGCAACATCTTCGTGACCCCGGTGAGGCGTCCGGAAGGCGACGCCACGCAGCCGTGGACCCTCACCTTCATCGACTTCGGCATGATGGGCGAGGTGCCCGACCGGCTGCGGCACAACCTGCAGCAGCTCATGATCGCCGTCGCCTCGCGCAACAGCACGAAGATGATCGAGAGCATCCGCGCCGTGGGCGTGCTGCTGCCCTCCGCCGACACCGTCGAGCTCGAGCGGGCGATGACGGCGCTGTTCGCGCGATTCGGCGGCATGGGCTTCGCCGAGCTGCAGACGGTCGACGCGCGGGAGTTCCGGGACTTCGGCAAGGAGTTCGGCGACGTCATACGGTCGCTGCCGTTCCAGCTGCCCGAGAACTTCCTGCTCATCATCCGCGCCGTCTCGCTGACGAGCGGCATGTGCAGCTCGCTCGATCCCGCCTTCAACGTGTGGGATGCCGTCGAGCCGTACGCCGATCGCCTGCTGCGCGACGAGCGCGGCAACGCCGCGAAGGCGTTCGCGCAGGAGGCCGCGTCGGTGGCGGGCGTGATGGCGCGCCTGCCGCGCCGCCTGGACGACCTGGTGACGCGCGTCGAGGACGGACGCCTCGTCGCGGACGTGCCGAAGCTGGACCGCTGGCTGCGGCGCCTGGAGCGCATGGGGCGGCGCGTGGTCGCTGCCGTGCTGTTCACCGGCCTTCTCATCAGCGGCGCGGTGCTTCGGGCGGAGGATCTCACGATCGGCACGGTGCTGATGGTCGCGTCGCTCGTTCCCGTGCTCTACGCGCTGTTCGCGGGCTTCTCGGGCCGCGGCGGTCCCCACGGCTGAGACGCGGCGCCGACGGCTTGCGTGGTCGCTACGGCCCAGCCGCTACGGTGGCACCAGGGACTCGGCCTCGGGGGGTGTTGTGTGGTCTGGTGGGCGATCGTGCGGGGCGCGGACCTGCTGGTGCAACTCGGACTCACGTGGCTGGGCCTCCTCGTCATCCTCCTCGAGGATGACGAGGCCACCATCGATGCCCTCGCCGGCTGGTGCCTGCTGGGCGGCCTCTACTGGCTCGCCTCGGTGATCGCGGTCGGTACGAGCGTGCATCGGTCGCGCCTCGCCGCACCCCGCTGGCTCGGCCGGGTCGACCTTCACCCCGTCGTCGCCGTGATCACCGTGACCGCCACGTTCCTCGCGAGCGCCGTGGGACTCGTGGCAGCCGTCGAGATCCTCGTGCTGAGAAACGATCCGGACTGGGCGGGGTGGGTGGAGCCGGTCGCGGTGTGCGCGATGCTGCTGTCGTGGGCGCTCTACCACTGGGGCTTCGCGCGCATCTACGACCGCAGGTACCGGCTCGCCGTGATCCCGCCGCTCATCTTCCCCGGCACCGAGAACCCGCGGCTCGCCGACTTCGTATACCTGTCGTTCACGAACGCGACGAACTTCTCGGTCTCCGACGTGCAGGTCGTGACGACGCGCATGCGCTGGACCATCGTCTGGCACACCACGACGAGCTTCTTCCTCAACGCGCTCATCATCGTGCTGGCGTTCAGCACCATCATCAACGCCTGACGGAGCGGGGACGGATGCCGCTGCCTTAACCGCTCGCCACGCTCGGCGCAACCCCGGCGCCGCCGGTGGGCGGCGGCTCTCTAGACTTCACACACGCGGGCGCCCGCGCGGCGCACCCACCGCGAACGGATGAAGGAGCGGCGATGCAACTGGGAATGGTGGGCCTCGGCCGGATGGGCGGCAACATCGTCCGGCGCCTGATGCGGAACGGGCACGAGTGCGTCGTGTACGACGTGAGCCCCGACACCGTCGCGGGCCTTGCCGCGGAGGGCGCGGTGGGGGCCGGCAGCCTCGCCGAGCTCGTGTCGAAGCTCGACGCACCGCGGGCGATCTGGCTGATGATCCCCGCCGGGCTCACCGGCAGGGTGGTCGACGAGGTCGCGGCTCTGCTCGAGCCGGGCGACATCATCATCGACGGCGGGAACTCGAATTATCGCGACGACGTGCGGCGGGCGGCCGCGCTGGAGCACACGGGCATCCACTACGTCGACGTGGGCACCAGTGGCGGCGTGTTCGGCCTCGAGCGCGGCTACTGCCTGATGGTCGGCGGTCCCGACGAGGCGTTCCAGCGCATCGAGCCGGTACTGCGGACGATCGCGCCGGGCGGGGGCGAGGTCGGCCGCACGCCGGGGCGCTCAGGCGACCTCGCCCCGGAGGAGCTCGGCTATCTGCACTGCGGGCCGTCGGGCGCCGGTCACTTCGTGAAGATGGTCCACAACGGAATCGAGTACGGCGTGATGGCGGCGCTCGCCGAGGGGCTCAACATCCTCGAGCACGCCGACGCCGGCGTCGTGGAGGCCGAGCACTCCGCCGAGGTCGCGCCGCTCGAGGAGCCGGAGTTCTACCAGTTCACGATCGACACCCCGAAGGTCGCCGAGCTGTGGCGCCGGGGATCCGTCATCTCGTCGTGGCTGCTCGATCTGACCGCGGCGGCCCTGCAGGGCAATCCGACACTCGACGGCCTCGCCGGCCGCGTCTCGGACTCCGGGGAGGGTCGCTGGACGGTGAAGGCAGCCGTCGACACCGGGGTACCGGCGCCCGTGCTGGCGGCGTCGCTGTTCGAACGATTCGCCTCGCGCGACGAGGACCGCTTCGCCAACCAGGTGCTGTCGGCCATGCGGCTGCAGTTCGGGGGGCACCAGGAGCTCCCGGCCGGCGACGTTCTCGAGGCGGGTGGCCGCAAGGCGGAGTCCACCGGCGGAGGCCAGTCGCGGACGGCGGAAGAGGGCTCCTGACCAGAGCGGGCGAAGAGAGGATGCCGCACCCCTCGGGGTGCGGCATCCTCTGGTTCACAGCGCCGGTCAGCGCGGAACGTCGCCGCGCCAGGCCCCGGTCTCGCGGTGCGCCTTCTCGATGAACTCCTTGAAGTTGTCGAGATCCTTCTTCACGGCGTGCTTGCCTGCGCCGACGAGCGAGCCGAGCTTCTCGAGCGCGTCGGTGGGCTCCCAGTCCAGCTGCACCGTCACGCGCGAGGACGTGTCGGTGAGCTTGTGGAACGTGACGACGCCGGCGTGAGCGGTCTCGCCGCCGATGCTCCGCCACGCAACGCGCTCGTCGGGGTGCTGCTCGGTGATCTCGGCGTCGAACTCGCGCTCGACCGGCCCGATCTTCACCACCCAGTGATTGTGCGTGTCGTCGATCTGCGTGATGGACACCACCTCGTCCATGAACTGCGGGAACGTCTCGAACTGCGTCCATTGGTTGTACGCCGTGCTGACGGGGACGTCGACGTCGATGGTCTCGATGATCTGACTCATGCTTCCAGCGTGCGTCGCACGGCCTGAGTGCACCCATCCCTTGACGCGGGGCGAATCGGCGACTATTGGGCCGCGATGAGCGCGGAACAGGGCCCAAGGTGGGCGGAAGCGCAAATTCTAGCGGTGTTGTTCTCGAAGACCTAAACGCCACGCCACCACGGAGGCCCCGCCATTGCGGACAGATGGAGAAACGCCGTCTGATCTGGTACTGGTTGTTGTCGACGTCCCCCCGACCGGATGGATCCGGCGTCACCGACACACCCGATGGGAGAGCGCATGCGCGTACACAGAGCGAGGATCGCTGCGATCGGCGCAGCGATCGGGCTGGCCATGGCGGTGGCGCTGGCAGCGCCCGCAACCGCCGCGAAACCGGGCGGAGAGCAGGCCGCGCTCGCGGCCACCTACACCTGCGCCACCTTCGAGGGGCTGGTGCTCACGCAGCCGACCGTGAGCTACAACGGCGTCTCGCTGAAGGCGGGCGAGAAGATCACCGCGCGCATGTCACCGGCGGCGACCGGGGATGAGATTATTCTCACCGTCGCGGAGGGCTTCGCGATCAAGGTTCTCACCGCACCGGCTACGCAGGGCTTCGTCTACACGGCGCCGGCCGCCCAGACGGTCAACCTCAGCTGGTCGCTGGAGGCGGCGGGCACGCGCCCCTCGTCGATCACCTGGACCTTCGACTGCTCGAGCGCGTCCGGTGGCACGGGAACGACCGCCCCCGTCGCCGACGCCGACCGTGACGGCGTCGCGGACTCCTCCGACGCCTGCGCCTCGACGGTGCTTCCCGACGCGATCACCAAGAAGGTCGCCGGGCGGTACTACGCCAACGCCTCGAAGCAGTTCGTGGACGGCACCGGCCGTTCCGCCGGCCTCACGGTGGCGGACGCGGGAGGCTGCTCGGCCTTGCAGATCGCCAAGAAGATCGGACTCTCCACGAGGGACTCCAAGTCCGGCATCACGCTGACGCAGCTGCAGAACTGGGCTGCCACGCACTGACGACCGCAGAACGCACGGATGCCGCGACCCGACCGGGTCGCGGCATCCGTCGTTCTGCGTCCTACGCGGTGGCGTCGGCGCGCTTGGGCAGCACCCACCCCGCGCGGGGGAAGTGGCACGTGTAGCCGTTGGGGATGCGGATCAGGTAGTCCTGGTGCTCCGGCTCGGCCTCCCAGAACGGACCGGCCGGCTCGATCGTGGTGACCGCCTTGCCGGGCCACAGGCCCGAGGCGTCCACGTCGGCGATCGTCTCGCGCGCGGTCTGCTCCTGCTCGGGAGACAGCGGGAAGATCGCCGAGCGGTAGCTCGAGCCGATGTCGTTGCCCTGTCGGTTCAGGGTCGACGGGTCGTGGATCTGGAAGAAGAACGCGAGGATGTCGCGGTACGTGGTCTTCGTGGGGTCGAAGACGATCTCCACCGCCTCGGCGTGGCCGGGGTGCTTCCGATAGGTCGCGTGCGCGTTCTCACCGCCGGTGTAGCCGACGCGCGTGTCGAGCACTCCGGGCTGGCGGCGGATGAGGTCCTCCACGCCCCAGAAGCAGCCGCCGGCGAGGACCGCCGTCTCGGTTCCCGGGGTGCGGGTGATCTCGCCGGTGTCGAAGGGACCGCTGGTCATGATGCGTGCTCCTGGTTCTCGTCGAAAAGGTGTCGGTAGGCGCCGTAGCCCTCGTCCTCGAGTGAGGAGGCGGGCACGAAGCGCAGTGCGGCCGAATTCATGCAGTATCTCAGGCCACCGGCCTCCCGGGGGCCGTCTCGGAACACATGACCCAGGTGACTCTCGGCTCCCGACGACCGCACCTCGGTGCGCGGCATCAGCAGCTTCCAATCGGTCTTGGTCGTGACGGCGTCGGGCTCGATCGGCCGGGTGAAGCTCGGCCAGCCTGTTCCGCTGTCGTACTTGTCGGTCGACGAGAAGAGCGGCTGGCCCGAGACGACATCGACGTAGATGCCGGGCCGGTGGTTGTTCCAGTACTCGTTGCGGAAGGCGGGCTCGGTGCCCTCCTCCTGCGTCACGCGGTACTGGGTGTCGGTGAGGCGGCTCAGCGCCTCGGGGGTCTTGCGGTACTCGTTGCTCACGATTCCTCCCGATTGCGACGCCGCTGGCTGCGGCGTCATAGGGAGAGAACGGATGCCGTGCCCGTTTTGGTCCCCCGAACCTGGGAACGCGCTTCGAGTTCTTGCCGGCCGGCGATGCGGCCGCCGCCGCGCACGCGCGGAGATCTGCGCAAGAGCGGAGGGATTCGCGCGGGGGGTCCGATTGTGGGGAGATCTCCGCTCCTGTGGTTTCGGGGGAGCCCGGGGCGACCCGCCGCCTCGCACGCGCGGAGATCTGCGCAAGAGCGGAGGGATTCGCGCGGGGGGTCCGATTGTGGGGAGATCTCCGCTCCTGTGGTTTCGGGGGAGCCCGGGGCGACCCGCCGCCGCACGCGCGGAGATCTGCGCAAGAGCGGAGGGATTCGCGCGGTGGGTCCGATTCTCGGGAGATCTCCGCTCCTGTGGCGGCGGGCGGCGAGAATCGGGGGATGGCGACGCGGCTGCTCCTCATCTCCGACACCCACATCCCGGGGCGCGCCCGGCGGCTTCCCGCTGCGGTGCTGCGGGCGGCCGACGCGGCGGACCTCGTGATCCACGCGGGCGACTGGGTCGCAGCATCCGTTCTCGGCGAACTGGAGCAGCACGCCGACGTGCTCGGTGTGTGGGGCAACAACGACGGCGCCGACCTGCGCGCGCGGCTGCCGGAGGTCGCGCACCGCACGATCGAGGGCGTGCAGTTCGCGGTGATCCACGAGACCGGCGATGCCAGGCGGCGGGAGGCGTGGACGGATGCCTCGTTCCCTGGGGTCGACGTGCTGGTCTTCGGGCACAGTCACATCCCGTGGGACACGGTGACGCCGGGCGGCGTGAGGCTGCTGAACCCCGGCTCGCCCACGGACCGGCGGCGTCAGCCCGTGCACACGATGATGACGGCGACGGCGGATGACGGCGCCGTGACCGACGTGCGGCTCGTCGAGGTCACGCCGGATCGCTCATCAGCCGCACGCGGGAGACGATGAATCCCGCCGCGAGCGCGCCCAGGCCGCCGGCGGCCATGTCGCCGATCGTGTCCTGGTAGGTCACGAAGATGTCGGGCGCGACGAAGGTACGGCCGATCCACTCGAGCATCTCCCACACCGCGCTGAGCGCCAGGCCGAGAGCCGTCACCAGCACGACCGGCGCGGCCCGGCGCGTGCCCTCGGCGAACGGCGCCGGCGTGAGCGCCAGGCGTGCGAGCACGACGTAGGCCATGGCGGCGAGCAGCCCCGTGCACGCGAAGTGCACGACGAGGTCCCAGAGCGCGAGGGACTCGTAGAGGTCGAGCACGTTGCTCCACGCGGCCACGAGCACGGTGAGGCAGAACGCGATGTCGAACCCTGGACGAACACCCGCGAAGCGCGGCACCACGAGCGCGAGAAGCGAGAGCGACACGATGCCGGCGTCGCCCGGCGAGAACCAGAGGAACGCGGCGACCACACCGAGCAGACCGAGAAGCCGGACGGCTTCGGCCGTCCAGGCGGCCGCGCCGCGCGGGCGAGTGAGGAACCGCGCGATCATCTGCGCCGCGCTTCCTCGGGAACCCTGAGCACCGCCTGTACCGGCAGGTGGTCCGAGGGCCAGACGCCGGCGAAGCGCCGGGCGTTGATGGCGGCGCGATCGACGATGACGCCCGGGGTGACGAGGATCCAGTCGATGCGGGCGCGGTCGCGTCTCGGGGCGCGGTAGTTCACGAAGGTTCCGACGGATGCGGTGACCCGCTCTTCTGCGGCGGTCCAGGCATCCCGCAGGCCATCGTCGAGCATCTCGCGGAGGGTGCGCGATCCGGCTCCGGCGTTGAGGTCGCCGGTGAGCACCGCCGGCCCGTCGCCCACGATCGCCTTGAGCGCTCCCGCCGAGCGCACGCGCGAGCGCGGGGAGAAGGGGTCGAGGTGGGTGTTGACGGCGGTGAACACGAGGCCGGTCGTGCGGTCGCGAAAGCGGGCGGTCACCGCGATGCGGGGGATGGGGTTGCCCCACGTGCGGGACCCGGCTTCGTGCGGATACTCCGACAGCGCCGTCTGCTCCCAGTCCAGCAGCTCGAGGCGGTCGCCGTCGTAGAAGAGCGGGCAGCCCTCGCCGGTTGCGCGCGGCCCGTGCCCCCGGCCGACGAATCGGTACCGCGGCCCCAGAGCAGCCACGACGGCGTCGGCCTGGTCGGGCAGAACCTCCTGCATGCCCGCGATCGTCGGCTGCTCCTCGCGCAGCAATGCCCGCACCGCCGGGGCGCGATGGCGCCAGCCGTCGGCCTTCCGCCAGGTGAGCCCGTTCATCCGTCGGCGGATGTTGAGCGTCATGACGTGGACGGCCGGTGGTGCGACCCGGCCGATCAGGGGCGCGCCGGCGTTCCCGTCGGCCATGGACCCTCCTCGCGTCTGCTCCGATCACCGTATGCGGCTGCGCTGACCGCGAACAGAGGCTTGCGCCGCGCGCCGCGCCCGGCGAAGCGCTATCCGGCCGACGCGCTGCGGGTCGGACGAATACACGAACTGCGTCGTCAGGTCGTTGCTCGACGCGAAGAGGATGCCGCGACTCGTGCGGCCCTTCGACTCTCGCCTCGTACCCAACGGCGGGGCGGATCTCAAGGGCCTCCCGATCTGCCGGCCCTCTCGGAAGAATCGCGGGATGACGTTCATAGGCTTTCACGCGTCCCATGAGCAGATCCCTCCGAGCGAGCTGCTGATCGCCGTGCAGCGGGCGGAGGCGGCGGGCTTCGACGGCGCGATGTGCTCCGACCATCTGGCGCCCTGGAACCCGCGGCAGGGGGAGTCGGGCTTCGCGCTGAGCTGGCTGGGCGCCGCGCTGGCGCGGACGGACTTCTCCATCGGGATGGTCAACGCACCGGGTCAGCGGTACCATCCCGTCGTCGTGGCGCAGGCGTTCGCCACCCTGGAGGAGATGTTCCCGGGCCGCTTCTGGGCTGCGCTCGGCAGCGGTGAGGCGATGAACGAGCACGTCACCGCAGACCCGTGGCCGCCCAAGCACGTGCGCAACGAGCGCCTCGCCGAGAGCGTCGATGTGATCCGCCGCCTGCTCGCGGGGGAGGAGGTCTCGCACGACGGACGTGTGCGCGTGCACCGCGCCCGCGTCTGGAGCAGGCCGGTGCAGCCGCCGCCGCTGCTGGCCACCGCGGTGAGCGCCGAGACCGCCGGCTGGGCTGCCTCATGGGCGGAGGGCCTGGCCACCGTGGCGCAGGCGCCGGAGACGCTCGAGCGCGTGGTCGACGCCTATCGCTCCGGCGGAGGCGCGGGTCCGTGCGTGCTGCAGGTGCACGTCAGCTTCGCGGAGACGGATGCCGCGGCCTACGCGATCGCGGAGGACCAGTGGCGCAACGGCCTGGTGCCGCCTCCGCTGGCGTGGGACCTCGAGCAGCCCGAGGACTTCGATGCCGCGGTGGGCGAGGTCGACGAGGCGAAGCTCCGGCAGGCGGTGCTCGTCGACGAGGATCCGGTCGCGCTCGCCGAGCGGATCGCGGATCTCGCGCGCATCGGCTTCGACCGCGTCTACGTCCATCACGTCGGCCGCGAGCAGGGCGATTTCCTGGATGCCGCGGCATCCGTCATCCTTCCCCGCCTCAAGGAGGCACGATGAAGATCACCGACACGAGCGACCTGTGGTGGAAGACCGCCATCATCTACTGCCTCGACGTCGAGACGTACATGGACGCCGACGGCGACGGCACCGGGGACATGCAGGGTCTCGCCCAGCGCATCGACTATCTCGCCCAGCTGGGCGTGACCTGCCTGTGGCTCATGCCGTTCTACCCCACACCCGATCGCGATGACGGGTACGACATCACCGACTTCTACGGCGTCGACCCGCGGCTCGGCAATCACGGGGAGTTCGTCGAGGTGGTCCGGACCGCTCGCGACCGTGGCATGCGGGTGATCGTGGACCTCGTCGTGAACCACACCTCCGACCGGCATCCGTGGTTCCTGAAGGCGAAGCGGAGCGTGAACTCGCCCTACCGCGACTATTACGTGTGGCGCGACGACCCACCGCCCAAGGGACAGAAGAACACCGTCTTCCCCGGCGAGGCGAAGGGCATCTGGACCAAGGACGAGGCGTCGGGGCAGTGGTACCAGCACAGCTTCTACGAGCACCAGCCCGACCTGAACATCGCCAATCCCGCGGTGCGCGACGAGCTCGCGCGGGTGATCGGGTTCTGGCTCGAGCTCGGCGTCTCGGGGTTCCGTGTGGACGCGGTCCCTTTCTTCCTCGAGATGCCACCGGGAGCCGACATCCCCGACCCGCATGAGCTGCTGCGCGACTTCCGGCGGTTCTTGCAGCGCCGCTCGAGCGAGGCCATCCTGCTCGGCGAAGTCAACCTGCCCTACGACCAGCAGGTGCAGTACTTCGGGGGCGCGGAGGTGAACGAGCTGTCGATGCAGTTCGACTTCATCGGCATGCAGGCCTTCTACCTCTCGCTGGCCCGCAGAGACCCCGCGCCGCTCGTCGAGGCGTTGATGTCGCGTCCGCCACTGCCCGACGATGTGCAGTGGGCCAACTTCCTCCGCAACCACGACGAGCTGACGCTCGACAAGCTGTCCGACGAGGAGCGGGAGGAGGTCTTCGACGCCTTCGCACCGGACGAGCGCCAGCGCGTCTACGGACGCGGCATCACGCGTCGGCTGCCTCCGATGCTCGGCGATCCGCGGCGCATCCGCATGGCGTACAGCCTGATGTTCACCCTTCCCGGCACGCCGGTGTTGTTCTACGGCGAGGAGATCGGCATGGGCGAGAACACCGAGGTGCAGGGCCGCAGCGCGGTGCGCACCCCGATGCAGTGGACGGGTGACCGCAACGGGGGCTTCTCGCAGGCCGCGCCCTCGCGGCTCGTCGCCCGGCCCCCGGGCGACGGCTATGCGCCCGAGCACGTCAACGTCGCCGACCAGATCGAGGACCGCGGGTCGCTGCTGCACTTCTTCCGCGATCTCGCGTCGCGCTACCGCATCTCGCCCGAGCTCGGCTGGGGCGCATTCGAGGCGTTCGAACAGCCGGTGGCGCACATCCTCGCGCATTCGATCCGCGCCGATGTCGGCCGGATGGTCGCGATCCACAACTTCGACGAAGTGCCCGCCACGACTCGCTTCGCACTCCCCGACGAGCCGGAAGGGACCCGTCTGGTCGACCTGCTGGGTTCGGACCACGTCGATCTCGACGAGAAGGGCCGGGTCGAGATCGAGGTGCCCGGCTACGGATACCGCTGGCTGCGCGTCGCGCGGCCGGGGGACGGCCGCGTGTCCTGAGACGGCCGGAGCCGGGGGAAGCGCCGGGGTAGCGTGGAGGCCGATGTCGGCATCCGGATTCACAGGGCACCTGCCCGGTGAGCGCGCGTACCGCCGGCTGATCGCGGGGCTCTTCTTCGCCGGCGTCGCCACCTTCGCCCAGCTCTACTCTCCGCAGGCCGTGCTGCCGCTCATCGCGGCCGAGTTCGACGTGCCACCGGCCACCGCGGCGTTGACGGTGTCGGCGACGACGCTGGGCCTCGCCGCAACGGTGATCCCCTGGTCGGCTGCGGCAGACCGCGTCGGACGCGTACCCGCGATGACGGTCGGCATCATCGCCGCCACGGTGTTCGGGCTCGTGGCGCCGTTCAGCCCCGACATCGGCATCCTCCTCGCGCTCCGGCTGCTCGAGGGGGTGGGTCTCGGAGCGGTTCCGGCGATCGCGCTCGCCTACCTCAGTGAGGAGGTGGATGCCTCGCACACGGCCGCCGCCGCGGGCAGCTACATCGCCGGCACGACGATCGGCGGCCTGGCCGGGCGGATCATCGCCGGCCCGGTCGGCGACTTCGCCGGCTGGGAGGTGGGCGTGCTGGCGGTGGCGATCGTGTGCGGGACGTCGGCCGTCGCCTTCCTGCTGCTGGTGCCGAAGGCCCGCGGCTTCGTCGCCCTGCGCCACCGGCCCGACCGGGGACCGTCGCTGCGGCACCGCCTCGCCGTCAACCTGCGCTCGCGGCGGCAGCTCGCCCTCTACGCCCAGGGCTTCCTCCTCATGGGCGGCTTCGTCGCCCTCTACAACTACCTCGGGTTCGCGCTCGCCGAGCCTCCGTACTCGATGCCGCACTGGGCCGTGAGCCTGCTGTTCCTCGCCTACCTCGCCGGCACGGTCGCCTCACCGGTGGCCGGATCGCTCGCCTCGCGGTTCGGGCGCTTCCCGGTCCTGCTGCTGTCGAGCCTCGTGATGGCGGCGGGGGCGGGCTTGACGCTCGTCCCGGCGGTCGTCGTGATCCTGGCGGGGCTGCTCGTCTTCACCGCCGGGTTCTTCGCCGCGCACGCGGTCGCGTCGGGGTGGGCACCGGTGGCGGCCGCCCGCGACGCGCGAGCCCAGGCGTCGTCGCTGTACTACCTGGGCTACTACGGCGGCTCGAGCCTCTTCGGGTGGGCGCTCGGCCTGGTGTTCGCCTCGGTCGGCTGGGACGGCGTCGCCCTCGCCGTGCTCGCGCTGATCGCCGCCGCCCTGCTGCTCGCGGTGCTGTGGCTGCGGCCGGCGCGCGCCTCGCAGCGCTGAGGCTGACGGATGCTGCGGGCCGCGGCATCCGTCATTCCGGGGCGGTCGTCTCCGTCGGGGTGGCGGGTGACGCGGGCTGGGGAACGACCGGTTCGCCGGGTGCGCTCGCCCGGCGGCGACGCGCGGCACGGATCGACCAGCGGACGACGAGACCCACGACCGCCACGACGACGGCCGCGATGATCGGCCGCAGCGCGATCTCAGGGGTGAACAGCGCCATCTGGAACACGGCGATCGCGTAATCCATCATCGCCAGGGGATCGCGCGCGAGCACGCGCGAGCCGGCGGCACTGGAGACGGCGGTCATCGCCGCCGGCGCGACCCACAGCAGCCCGAGGCTGATCAGCGCGGCGATGACGCGACCGACCGTGTTGAGGCCCGTCCAGGCGATCGCGATGCCCACCAGCACCGGAGCGGCCCAGGGAAGGAGCCCCGCGATGGTCGAGGCGACGTCCGAGCCGGCGACCAGCAGCGGCTGGAAGAACCCGCCGAGCCACGCACCGGCGGCGATGGCGCCGACGGTGAGTCCCAGCAGTGCACCCGCCCGCGGCGCGCGGGCGATGAGCAGAAGGGTCACGAGGCCGATCAGGACCGACACGACGCAGACGGCAAGGAGACCGCCGAGGTAGAGCGTCGATGCGGTGCGCTCCTGCAGGTTGTCGCGAAGCACCAGCGCAGGCTGGACGACGGCGACGGCCTGCGCGGCGAGCAGACCGAGCATCACGAGGAGGAATCCGCCCCGGGGCAGCCGGTCGTCGACCGCGCGAGCGGCGATCCCCGCTGCCGCCGACCCCACCACGATCAGCCCGAAGAGGAGCGTGAGCGAGTACTGCGAGAAGGGCAGGAGTGCCAGCGGCATGGCGTCCGGCGCGGTCTCGGTCGCCCAGAGGTTCTGAAGGGGAAGACGCATCCCGGTGACCACCCACGGGAGCAGCCCGGTGATCGCCCCGCCGATCCCGATGAGCACGCACGCCCACCACGGAACGCGGCGCGGCCGGCGGTCGGTCTGCGGGGCGGCGTCGGGGACGGGCGCGGTGGCTGTCATCTGAGGTCGGCTCCGTCCTGCCGCCAAGGTGCGACGGCTGGGCGGCCTTCGCGGTGCGCGCCAGCCTAACGGGAGGTCGTGACGCCGCGGAAGCACCCGCGGGGCGTGTTCGTGCGCGCGATGCGGCGTGCCGCGCGCAGCAGCCGCCGGTTCCAGCGCACCGGCGGGAAGTCGTGGGGGAAGTGGATCAGCACCGTCCGTGCGCCGCGGGAGACCCGGCGGGCGAACGAGCCGCCGTTCGCGAACGGCCGCATGGAGATCCCCATGTCGGCGCGCGGGAGGTATCGTATGCGCCGGCGCTCGCCGAGATGGAACGACAGGTCCATGTCGTCGTGCAGTCGGGGGTCGTCTCGATGGACGGACGAGCGGATGCTCCGCCACGCGTCGCCGCGCATGCCGAGGTTCGAGCCGAACAGCGGCAGGTGACCCAGGGTCACCGTCATCACGGCCGCGTAGGCGCCGAGATAGAGGGCGGCAAGGGGCGCGCGCAGTGCGCGCGGCCCGTCGACGAAGTGCGCGCCTCCCGTGAAGGCCGCGACATCGGGCCGGGCCGCGAACGCGTCGGCCATGGCGCTGACCCAGCCGTCGCCGGGCACGCAGTCGGCGTCGAGCCGCAGCACGATGTCGCCCGTCGCCGCGTCGTACCCGGCGGCGCTCGCGGCCGGGATGCCGGGCGCCTCGCACCGCACCACGCGCGCGCCGAGTGCTCGCGCGACGCCGGCTGAGGCATCCGCCGATCCGTTGTCGACGACGATGACCTCGTCCGGCGCGCGCGTCTGCGCCGCCAGCGCCCGCAGGCACCGGACGAGCTCGGTGTCGTCGTCCTTGACGGGGATGACGACGGATATGCGCGGGGCATCGGTCACGCCTCGATCTCAGCGCGACCGGGGCCTCGGAAGAAGGGTCTTGACTCGGTGCGGGTGCTCAGGCGCAAGAGAGCGAGACTCCTCACGGACTGCCAGGACGATTAGCAGTCGCGCCTCGGTGTGTCAATGGGAAGCGATGCACGGATGCCTCGACCTAGGCTTGCAGAGCAATGAAACGCAGTTCAGCGCGAAGCGGTCGAGCTTCGGTGTTCGGGTCACTGTACAGACTCCCGTGAACGCGCAGATGGTCCCGGTGGGAGGGCTACCCACCGGGACCATCGCTGTGTGTGCGCCCCTCGAGTGTCATCTCCAGCGGAGACACGGAAGAGGGCACGTCCTGTGCGGACGTGCCCTCTCCGGAACCGTCAGGCGCGCGTTATGGGTCGCCTGTGAGGCGGCCGCGCCCGGAAGTCGATCAGTACCAGCCGGTCGACTGGGAGTGGCCCCATGCGCCGCACGGGCTCCCGTAGCGGCCGGAGATGTACCCCAGGCCCCAGGCGATCTGCGTCGCCGGGTTGCTCTGCCAGTCGGCGCCGGCGCTGCCCATCTTGCTCCCGGGGAGTGCCTGCGGAATGCCGTAAGCGCCGCTCGAGCGGTTGTAGGCCTGGTAGTTCCAGCCCGACTCCTTGTTCCACAGCGACACGAGGCAGCCGAACTGGTCGTCGCCCCACCCGTAGCCGGCGAGCATCGAGCGAGCGGTCGCCTGGGCGTCGGCCGGGCTGGTGCCGCCGACGGCGCCGCCGGTGGCATAGTTGGGTCGCGGCGCCGACGAGCCCGAGTTCGAGCGCGCGGACGACGACTGCTGCTTGGCCGCGGCGGCGGCGGCCGCGGCGGCCTCCGCCTCCTGGCGTGCCTTCTCCTCGGCCTCCCTGCGGGCCTTCTCCTCGGCCTCCTTGCGGGCCTTCTCGGCGATGGCCGCGTCGAGCTTTCCACGCAGACCCTGGGCCTGCTCGCTCACCGACGCTGCGAGCGTCGTCACGGCGTCCGTGAAGGGGGCCGAATACATGTCGGGCAGCGCCTGTGCGCGCTCGAGCTGGTCGACCGCGGCTTCGAGCTCGGAGGTGTCGACAGTGGTCTCGGTCGTGCCGACATCGAGGCCGGAGGCGGCGATGTCGGACGCCACGGTCGCCGCGGCGTCGACGGCGGACTGCGCGTCGGACACGGCCTCGTCGACCGAGGTCGGCGGTGCGGCTTCGGCGGCGGTCACGACGGGCGATGTCGTGTAAGAAGCCAGTGCGAAGTCGGAGATGCGACCGGATGCCTCAGCCTGCGAAGCGGGTGCCGCCGTGGTGAAACCCGCGGTCGCCAGAACGCCGATCGCAAGGCTTGCGACCAGGAGGACGGGACGGCGGCGGTGGCGGCGTTCGGCCTGCCGGAGTGTGCGGCGGGCGGGCAGAGACGTATGGGAGCGCATATAAAACCGGGTTCCGTATCAGCGAAATGCGCCGTCGGGCGGCGCGTCGTGACCGTTCGGGCGGACACAAGTCCCAGAGTCTGGCCGTCGTTTCTGGATAGTCCCAGTGCGTTACCTGAACGTTACATGTGAGCGAAATGTCCGAAAAGGCCAGATCGCGGGCTCAGATCCGGTTCCCGGAGAAGGCCGGGCGTGGCCCGCAACTACGATCGGAGCACCGTACACCGCCATTCGAGGAGGCCCTCCCGTGCCGTCATCCAGCCCATCCAGCGCCACGGGGGCGGTGGCGCACGCCGACGATCTCGCCGACTTCGTGGCGTCTTCGCCCTCGAGTTTTCACGCCGCCGCCGAGGTCGCGCGCCGGCTGGAAGAGGCGGGATTCATCCGCCTCGACGAGTCGGAGGGGTGGCCTGCGCCGGCGGGCGGGAAGTTCGTCGTGGTGCGCGACGGTGCGGCGATCGCCTGGGCGGTGCCGTCGACCCCGCGCGTCGCGAGCGGTGTGCGGATCTTCGGTGCGCACAGCGATTCGCCCGGATTCAAGCTCAAGCCGAAGCCGACCACCGGACGGCTGGGATGGCTCCAGGCCGGCGTCGAGATCTATGGAGGGCCCCTCCTGAACTCCTGGCTCGACAGGGAGCTGCGTCTCGCGGGGCGCCTGGTGCTCGACGACGGGTCGAGTGTGCTCGCCGCCACCGGCCCCCTGCTGCGACTGCCGCAGCTCGCGATCCACCTCGACCGCGAGGCGAACGACCGGCTCGCCCTCGACAAGCAGGCCCATACCCAGCCGGTGTGGGGCCTCGGCGAGACCGAGTCCGCGGACATCCTGGGCGAGCTCGCCCGCGAGGCGGGCATCGACGCGGCCCGCATCCGGGGCTACGACGTGGTCACCGCCGACGCGGCGCGCGGTGCGACCTTCGGCCGCGACGGCGTGTTCTTCGCCGCCGGACGCCTCGACGATCTCGCGTCGGTGCACGCGGGAGTCGTCGCGCTGGAACGCGCGGCAGACGATCATGACGGCGATCACATCGCGATGCTCGCGGTCTTCGACCACGAGGAAGTCGGATCGGGCACCCGCTCCGGCGCCGCCGGGCCCTTCCTGGCCGACGTGCTCGAGCGCCTGTGGCTGTCGCTCGGCGCCGACCGCGAGGAGCAGCTGCGCGCTCTGGCCGCCTCGTGGTGCGTCTCGAGCGATGTGGGGCACTCGGTGCACCCCAACTATGCCGAGAAGCACGACCCCGTCGTGCAGCCGGTGCTCGGGTCGGGGCCGATCCTCAAGATCAACGCGAACCAGCGCTACGCGACGGATGCCGCCGGTGCCGCCGCCTGGAGCGGCTGGTGCGCCGCGGCAGGCGTCACCGGCCAGGAGTTCGTCTCCCACAACTCCGTGCCCTGCGGATCGACGATCGGGCCCATCACGGCGACCCGGCTCGGGATCCGCACGGTGGATGTCGGCATCCCCATCCTCTCGATGCACTCCGCGCGGGAGCTCGCGGGAGTGAGCGACCTCTGGGACCTCGCGCGGGTGGCGGAGGCCTACTTCCGGGGCTGACGTCCCGGGCGGACCTGCGCGCGCGTGTCTTCCAGATCGAACGCGGAAGCGCAACCCCCTGAGTGGTCTCCCTCGCGGCGCGCAAGGTGGCCGGAACACCGGGAGGCGCGCATGAAGGCGATGACGTATCGCGGACCGTACAAGGTCCGCGTCGAGAACAAGCCCGATCCCAAGATCGAGCATCCCAATGACGCGGTCGTGCGAGTGGAGCTCGCCGCGATCTGCGGCTCCGACCTGCACCTGTACCACGGCATGATGCCCGATACCCGCATCGGCCATACGTTCGGACACGAGTTCATCGGCCGCGTCGAGCAGGTCGGCGGCTCGGTGCAGAACCTCAAGGTCGGCGACCGCGTGATGGTGCCGTTCAACATCTACTGCGGCTCGTGCTTCTTCTGCGCGCGGGGCCTCTTCTCGAACTGCCACAACGTCAATCCGAATGCCACCGCCATCGGCGGCATCTACGGGTATTCGCACTCCACCGGCGGTTACGACGGGGCCCAGGCCGAGTTGGTGCGCGTGCCCCTTGCAGACGTCGGGCCCGCGGTCGTCCCCGACGACATCCCCGACGAAGACGCCCTGCTGCTCACCGACGCGTTCTCGACGGGCTACTTCGGCGCGCAGCTGGCCGACATCGTGGAGGGTGACACGGCCGTGGTCTTCGGCGCTGGTCCGGTGGGCCTTGCCGCCGCGCGATCGTGCTGGCTGATGGGCGCCGGCCGCGTCATCGTGGTCGACCACCTGGGGTACCGCCTGCGAAAGGCGCAGGAGTTCGCGTTCGCCGAGACGGTCGCGTTCTCGCAGGTGGGGGACATCGTCCGGGAGCTGAAGCACATGACCGACGGCCTGGGCGCGGACGTCGTCATCGACGCCGTCGGCGCCGAGGCCGACGGGCACGTGCTCCAGCACGTGACGGCGGCGAAGCTCAAGATGCAGGGCGGCTCGCCGGTCGCCCTCAACTGGGCGATCGACTCCGTGCGCAAGGGCGGCACGGTGTCGGTCGTGGGCGCGTACGGGCCGTTGTTCAGTGCGGTGAAGTTCGGTGACGCGATGAACAAGGGCCTCACGCTGCGGATGAACCAGGCGCCCGTCAAGCGGCAGTGGCCCCGGCTGTTCGAGCACATCCGCGCCGGCCACCTCCGGCCGAGCGAGCTCATCACGCACCGCATCCCTCTCGACCACATCGCGGAGGGCTACCACATCTTCTCGTCGAAGCTCGACGACATCATCAAGCCGGTCATCCTGCCGGCGGCCTGACGATCACCACGGAGGACGACATGCCGTACACCGCTGACAAGCCACGCCTGGCTCCGAGCGCCGACGAGTTGCGATCCCGCATCCCCGGCTGGGGTGCCGACCTGGATCCCGCCGACCGCCCCGCGTTCCCGCGAGAGCAACCCGGGATACCGACGGGCGCGCACTGGGATATCCCCGAACAGCAGCCCCACTCGGGTCGCCGGGAGAAGTCCGTGGAGCACACTCGCCTCCCACCGGTATTCGGCACCGCCCAGCCCTTGAGGGGCCTCGCCGGGGCGGTGAGACGCTACTCCTACGACACCTACAGCGAGGGGCAGGCCGCCCACTGGCTGCTGCTGGTCCTGGGTGACCGCATCGACTCGACGACCGCGCATGTGAAGTCGCTCGTCTCACTGCGGCCCGACGATCCGATCACGCAGTCCGGCATCCTCGGTGAGCGCGGGCACAAGCCCATCTCATCGCGGTTCGGCCGCGGACGCGCCGACCTCAAGCACATGTGGCTGGACCCGATCATCGTGGTCGGGCCGTGGCTGCTCGCCGGCACGCTCGTGTTCGCACTCGGCCGTGCGGTCGTGCGGCCCGCCCGTCGCCGGCACCCCGAGCGCGCCTGAGAGCGACGCTCAGCCGGACCGGCCGAGCGCCAGGTACTGGTGGGTGAAAGCGATCGCCGCGCCGCCCTCCCCGACCCCGGCCACCACCCGCTTAACCGACCCCGACCGCACGTCGCCGATCGCGAACACGCCCGGCACGGTCGTCTCGAGGGCGAACGGACGCCGCGTCTCGGGCCATGTGCCCGAGTCCGCGGCGTCCGCCCCCGTCAGGACGAATCCCCGGGCATCGCGGGCGATCTGGGGAGGCAGCCAGGCCGTCTCGGCGTCCGCGCCGATCATGACGAACAGCACATCGACGTCACGGCGTTCGACGCTGCCGGCGCGCCGATCGGCGATGTCGGCGGACTGGAGGGTGTCGCCGCCGTGGAGCGCCACGACTTCCGTGCGCGTCTCGACGCGGATCGAGGGGATCGCTGAGATCTGATCGATGAGGTAGCGCGACATGCTCGCCTCGAGCGACTCGCCCCGCACCAGCAGGGTGATCGACCGCGCGTGGCGGCTGAAGAACAGCGCGGCCTGACCGGCCGAGTTGCCGGCACCGATGATGCAGACGTCGGCGCCTTGCGCGACCGCCGAGTCGCTGCGCGCCGCGCCGTAATACACGCCGCTGCCCAGGAACCGATCCACGCCCTCGACGGGGAGGGTCCGCCACACCACGCCCGTCGCGAGGATCACCACGTCGGCGCGCACGGCATCGCCGCCGTCGAGCGACAGCGTGCGCGTCGTCGTGTCGAGCGTCTCGACCGTGCGCGTCACGACGATCTCGGCTCCCAGGCGCTTGGCCTGCGTGAACGCCCGCCGGGCGAGGTCGTCGCCCGAGATGCCGAACGGGAAGCCGGTGTAGTTCTCGATACGCGTCGACGTTCCCGCCTGGCCGCCCGGCGCGAAAGTCTCGACGACGAGAGTGCGGAGCCCCTCGGCCGCCGCGTTGACAGCGGCCGTGAGGCCGGCGGGCCCCGCGCCGAGGATGGTGACGTCGTAGTGGTCCGCCGCCGGCGCGACGTCCAGCCCGACCGCTTCGGCCAGCTCGCGCATCGCCGGGTTGCGGAGCATCCGGCCGTCGGCCAGTTCGACGACGGGATACTGCGGATCATCCGGCGCCGCATCGGTCGTCGCCGCGTCGAAATCGACCTGGTTGCGGGTGAGGAACCCGATCGCACGGTGCGCGCGGGCGCTCCGCGGTGGGTGGATCAGTCGCACGCCGGGTTCGCGCTTCTCCGCAGCCATGGTCTGCAGCGAGTCGAGGTAACGCCGCGCGAGGCCCGCGACCAGCTCGGGCACCGACGGTGCGAGGGCTGCGAGCGTGTAGTACGCCGACGGCTCGAGCTTCAGGACGCGCGTCGGCCCGGCGGCGCGGCCGCTCGCCGGGAAGGGCGTGCTCAAGGTCATCGGCACCTCGCCGAAGAACCGGCCGGGTGTGCGGGTGCCGATCACCCGCTCCTCGCCGTTGACGACCTTCGTGATCTCGGCGAGACCCTCGACCACGATGAACAGGGCGCGGTCGTCACCCTCGTGTGCGAAGTACTCGCCGGGAACGAGGCGGATGTCCTCGACGGCGCTCGCCAGGTACCTCAGGGCCTCCTCGGGCGCTGCGGCGAAGGCGTGGAGGGCGCGAAGGTCGTCGGCGGTGATCATGCGGCTCCCCAGCGACGCAGCTCGGAGCGCAGCGGCCGGCCCCGGCGGCGCGATGCGCCACGCGGCCGAACGTAGCCCCAGGGCCGACCGGCGGTCAAGCCACGCGAGTAGCCTGAACGGATGCCACGGCCGACGACTCCGCTTCATGGCGAGGGGGTGCCCGAGGGCACCGTCGGCGCCCGCTCACAGCTCGCAGCGCTCGCCGCAGCGGCGGACGCGGGGCCGCTGCTGAACCTCCCGTCGTCGCAGGACCCTCGGCACGCGGCCGTGCTCATGCTCTTCGGCGTGCTCGACGGGCTGCCGAGCGATCACGCGGCGCAGGCCCGGGCCGTCTCACGCGACCTCGATGTGCTGCTGCTGGCGCGCGCGGCCACGCTCCGGGCGCATCCCGGTCAGGTCGGATTCCCCGGCGGACGCATCGACCCGGGCGACGACAGCGCGGTCGGCGCGGCGCTCCGCGAAGCGCGGGAGGAGACCGGACTCGACCCCGCCGGCGTCGAGGTGCTCGGGGCCCTGCCGCAGATCCCGCTGGCGTTCTCACGGCACCTTGTGACGCCCGTGCTCGCCTGGTGGCGGCATCCGTCCCCCGTTCGAGTCGTGGACGAAGCGGAATCAGCCGACGTCTTCCGTGCTCCGGTGGCGGATCTCCTGGACCCCGCGAAGCGCGGAGCGACGGTCGTGCGGCGCGGCGGGCAGGAGTTCCGCAGCCCGGCGTTCCTCGTCCCGCATGCGACGGGTGAGCACCTGGTGTGGGGCTTCACCGGCCTGGTGCTCGACGCGCTGTTCGAGCGACTGGGCTGGGCCGAGCCCTGGGACGACAGACGCGAGGTGCCGCTCGTGCTCCCGGGATTCGACGAATCCGAGGCGACCTCCCGGCCGTGAGCTGGCAGCGGGGGATGTCGTTCAGCGGTAGCGGTAGTGCTGCGCGCTCGTGTTGACCCAGCTCACGAACCGCCGCGCCTCGGCGTCCCGCTCGGGCGGGAACGGCGTGACCCACACCTGGGGCCCGCCGATGACGAGGTGGGGCACCATCCGGTGGATCGTGCGGTTGAGGGTACGCGGGGTGATCGGGCCCGCCGGACCGAACATCCGCCGCTCCACCGCCGCCCGCGTGAAGGCCGGGCGCCGCAGCAGGGCATCGCCGGAGTCGACCGAGGCCTGCACCTCGCTCACCGGCTGGCTCAGGTCGGCGAAATGGATCCATCGGCCGTCGACGACCACACCGGCGAAGTCCTGCTCCTGACCGCTGTAGCGCACCTGGCTCGTCCAGCGACGGCCGTCCCACCACCGCGTGCGGCCGCGCTGGTCGTCGTACCAGCCGGGCTGTGCGGGGGCGGCGACAGCGGGCCCGGCGTCTGTGCGCAGCTGCGTGTCGGGCTCGCGCAGGTCGATGTACTGCTCGGTCCAGCGGGAGCCGTCCCACCAGCGCTGTTTGCCGGTGCCGTCGTCGTACCATCCGGGTGCCGGCTGCGTCGCCATGACCCGAGCGTAGTTCGTCACGCCGGTCTGGGCCGCCGTTGCCGGCGCTGGTGGTGAAACGGGCGGGCTGGATCGCACGTTGCGGGTGCGAACCGGCGCTGGCATGTCGATTCGGCCCGGCCGTTTGACACCCCCCGCCTCCCCGCCTCCCCGCCTGCGCGATCGTCAGCCGAGGGCCCGGAGCTTCTCCAGGAGGGGGCCGGCCGCCTCGGCGAGGAAGCGGTCCTGCGCCTCGTCGCCGATCTGCACGAGCGCCACGTCGGTGAATCCCGCCTCCAGGTACGGCCTCACGCTCTCCGCGATCGCGTCGAGGTCGGGTCCGCAGGCGATGGAGGACGCGACGTCTTCGGGGCGCACGAACTTGCTGGCCGCCTCGAATCCCGCCGGCGTCGTGAGATCGGCGTTGACCGGCCACCCGCCGCCGAACCAGCGGAACTGGTCGTGCGCGCGCTGGATGGCGGTCTCTTCGTCAGGATCCCACGACACCGGCACCTGCCCGATCTTGCGCGAGCCTTTGCCGGTGCCCGGTCCCGCGTCGGCGCTGCGCGCCTCGTCCCACTGCTCGACCAGTTCGGCCTGCGGCTCGACGGCGATCATGTGGTCTGCCAGCGGCGCGAACGAGCCGATCGACTCGGGGCCCGACACGGCGACCCCGATCTCGACCTGCGTGTCGGGCACGTCCCAGATCCGGGCGGAGTCCACCCGGAAGTGTTCGCCGACGTAGGTGAGCAGCTCGCCGGAGTGCAACTCCCGGATGATCTCGATCGCCTCGACGAGCCGGTCCTGACGGACATCGACGTTCGGCCAGCCCTGGCCCACGACATGCTCGTTGAGGCTCTCACCCGAACCGAGGCCCAGCACGAACCGGCCCTCGCTCAGGATCTGGAGGGTCGCGGCCTTCTGCGCCACGACGGCCGGGTGGTACCGCATGGTGGGACACGTGACGTAGGTCATGAGCTCGACGCGAGAGGTGGCATGCGCCACGGCGCCGAGTACGGTCCAGGCGTACGGTGAGTGGCCCTGGCTCACGAGCCAGGGGGAGTAGTGGTCGCTCGACACCTCGAAGTCGAACCCGGCGTCCTCGGCCGCCTGCGCATAGCGCACCAGCTCCCGGGGACCGCTCTGCTCTCCCATGAGGGTGTATCCGAATCGCACCATCGCCCGCCTCTTCCCTTCCGTCGCAGGGGCCACCCGTCGCGGTGGCCGCTTCCGGCACGATACGAAGCGAGCCCGCGCCGCGCGGGGGGATTGCGACCGCCGGGCGCGGATGCTAACCGCCCTGCCGGGTGTCGGTCGGCAGGTCGGCGCGGCTAGCGTGGGGCGGGTGACGGCTCATCAGCTCGCCCGCGACCAGGCGCGGCGGCTGGTCGTGCGCGCGCAGCTCCTGGATGCCGACCGGCCGGGCGACGTCGTCGAAGTCGCAGAGCAGCTGGGCTACGTGAAGATCGACCCGACCGCGACGATCGCGCCATGCGAGCACACGGTGCTGTGGTCGCGCATCGGCTGGTCGTACGAGCCGGGGCAGCTGCGCAAAGTCGTCGAGGACGATCGGTTGCTGTTCGAGTTCGACGGCGCCTTCCGGCCGATGAGCCTTCTCCCGCTCATGCTTCCCGGCATGCGCCGCTGGCCGCAGCGAGAGAGCAGCCGGCAGTGGCTCCAGGCGAACGCCGCTTTCCGTGCCGACGTGCTGGCGCGACTTCGGGCCGAGGGTCCGCTCCTGGCCGCCGACATCCCCGACACGGCGCAGGTCAGCCGTGCCCCGGACGGGTGGTCGGGCTCCAACCAGGTGCCGCACATGCTCGACTTCCTGCTGCGCCAGGGCGAGGTCGCGATCACCGGCCGAGAAGGGCGGCATCGCCGCTGGGACCTCGCGGAGCGCGTATACCCGAACGACCTCCCCGAGTACGACGAGGAGGAGGCGTCGCGGCTGCTCGCCGAACGGCGTCTGCAGGCCGCGGGCATCGCGAGACCGCACCGCTTCTGGAGCGGCGTCGGGAAAGACACCGGCGAGCCCGCCGTCGTCGAGGGCAGCACGGTGGCGTACCGTGTCGACCCCGAGGCGCTCGCGGCGGTCGACGACGAAGACATCGGCGGACGCGTCGCGTTCCTCAATCCGTACGGCAGCCTGCTGTTCGATCGCCGGCGGCTCGAGGACCTCTTCGAGTTCACGTACGTGCTCGAGCAGTTCAAGCCGAAGGCGCAGCGCCGGTACGGCTTCTTCGCGCACCCCATCCTGATCGGGGACCGCTTCGTCGGGATGCTGGACGCCGAAGTGGACCGCGAGCGGGAGCTGCTGCGGATCAACGCGGTGCACGAGTTGCTCCCGTTCGATCCCGAGGAGAGGGAGATGGTGAACGCCGAGATCACCGATCTGGCGGAATGGCTCGGGGTCACGGTCACGGGCCTGCGGTGAGCCGGCCTGCGTCGGCGACGCGGCGTCCGCCTCCGCCTGGGTACGCTCGACGACGTGAATCCTCGTATGCTCGCCGACGGCGCGACCCTTCGTGAGGCCCGGCCCGGAGACGAACCCGGGATCCTTCGCTGCATCCATGGCCTCGCCGTCTACGAGCGGGAGCCCGATGCCGTCGAGAACACGGTCGAAGCGCTCGAGGCATCCCTCTTCGGTGCGGAGCCCCAGGTGTTCGCGCACGTCGTCGAGCGCGCGGGCGAGATCGTCGGAATCGCCATCTGGTTCGTCACCTACTCCACGTGGACGGGTCGCCACGGCATCTGGCTGGAGGATCTCTTCGTCGACGAGGCCCACCGCGCCTCCGGCTACGGCAAGGCGCTGCTGGCCGCGCTCGCCGCGGTGTGCGTCGAGCGCGGCTACTCGAGGTTCGAATGGACGGTGCTCGACTGGAACGAGCCGTCCATCGGCTTCTACCGCGCGATCGGGGCCGAGCCCATGAGCGAGTGGACCACGCAGCGCCTGACCGGCGCGGCGCTGGCGGCGGTGGCCGCGACGCTCGACCGCTGACCGCCCGGCCCGGCGGGACGGCTCAGGGCACGTCGTTGGACACGGTCAGAAGCACGACCGAGTCCTCGACCGCTTCGAGACTGTGCCGCCGCGCGGGCACGGTGAGGTGGTCGCCGGATGCCCCGTTCCAGATGTCGGCGCCCGCGATCAGGCGCACGCGCCCGCGCAGCACCTGCAGCGTGGCCTCGTGCGGACTCTCGTGCTCGGCGAGCTCGTGGCCGGCGCGGAGGGCGATGACGGTCTCGCGGAGCGCGTTCTCGTGGCCGCCGCGGATCGTGCGCGCGGCTCGGCCGCTCGAGGCGTCGCGCGCCTTCGCGGTCAGCTCGTCGATCAGGTCGGCCAGGTCGGTGCTGTCCATCCGCTTCGCCTCCATCGCCTCGGCTCGCCCGGAGTCTACCCGCGCCCGTCGCCCTTTCGTGAGCCGATGCGGGTCGATTCACCCCAGCTGCTCAGCCTCGTTGTCATCGGGGGGCTCGGGCACCACCTGCAGGCCACCGGGGGAGTTCGCGGTGCGCATCAGCGCCTCGAGCCACGTGCGGTTGATCTTCGGCGCACGACCTCCGAAGTACCCGAAGACGAGGCTCGCGCCGGAGTGCACCCAGACGGTCGTGCGACCGCCGCCCGTGGTGACGTCGCCGTGCCACGTGAAGAAGAAGGGCTCGTTGCGGCGGAGTTTGGTTCCGACCGCCACCTGCAGGTGCGACAGCACCCGGTCGTCGAACTCTGCGCGAATCGTGCCCTCGTAGATGAACCTGCCCACAGCTCCCCCTCTGCGTGCAGCGTGCCCGCATGGATCGACTGTGCGTCGGGTCGCTCCCGGCCGAGGCGAACTGGACCGCGGCGCGAAAGCGGCGTCCGGAAAACGAAGCGGCGTCAGTCGCCCCGCAGCGTCTGGCGGGGAGTGCGCCCGTATGCCTCGCGATAGTGCTTGGCGAAGCGCGAGGCGCTGGCGAAGCCCCAGCGACGTGCGATCTCGGCGATCGGCGCGCGCGTGCCCACCTCCATCTCGGCGTGCGCGCCAGCCAGCCGCTGCCGGCGCAGGTACTCCATCGGCGTGTGGTCGAGCGAGCGACGGAATGCGTACTGCAGCCCCCGGGTGGAGATCCCTGCGGCGGCGGCGACATCGTCGATGGTGATCGCCTCGTGCGCGTGCTCCTCCATGTAGGCGATCGCCCGGCGCACGCTGCGAGGAGCGGCTCGCCGCTGGGCGGTCCGCTCCAGCGCCCGCCGGAAGGCAGGGGAGAAGGCAGCGAGTGTGGTGTGGAGCGCGTGCCGGCGCAGCTCGGCCTCGATGATCGCCGAATCGGGCTGGGTCGGCGCGAAGAGGGAACCTGCCGCGTGCTGGAAGACGCGCTCCCAGTGAGAGCCCACATCCCGGCTGACGGGCGAGGGACCGATCGTCGTCGCCCGAAGCGCGAAGCGGTCGTCGCCGGTCAGGCGACGCGCGTCCTCCTCGGCGAGAGCGCGGTCGAAGATGAACGCCCGCACATCCGCCTTCTCCTGCCAGCGCGCCGTCGTCGGCCCATCGAGGGCGACCCACGGCATGCCGGCGTTGAGGTCGCCCCGCGGGGTGCCGATCCACGCGCCGCGCGAGGCCACCCGGCACGCCATCAGCTGGTCCTCCGGATGGATGGAGGCCTGCACCGACGCGACGAGCTGATAGCGCACGATCGAGAAGCCCGGCAGCGAAGCCGAGGTCCATGAGAAGCCGAAAGTGCGCGGATCAACGCGCTGCAGCACGGCCGACGGCACGAATCGGTGCCAGGTCTCCTCGACGTCCCCGACGTCCCGCGACTCGAGCGTCAGCAGCTCGCCCAACGTTCTCTCTCCCCTGCGTCCGCGCGCAGGCGAGTGCGCGGTTGCCCGTCTCGATACTCTATCCCGCCGCATCGCCGACGAGAATCGCGGATGCCCGCCGCGGGCCGGCGCCGGCGTACGCGCCGGATGCTCGAGTGGCGAGGCGCCTGTCAGGCGACCGGTGCACGAAGCCCGGCTGAGATGAGATCGGCGAGCGCCGGGAGGTCGTCGGCCTCCTCCACCACGACGGCGCCCTCTCCCGGCTCCGCGATCGCGCGGCCGTCGTCGGCGGGGGCGTCGGGCAGTGCCGGCGTGGTGATGATCGCCACCCAGGCCGCCGCGGCCACGCGAACGCGACGCGCGGCGATCGGGTGGAGGATGCTCGCTCGCAGCACGCGCTCGACGAGCGCCTGCAGCTGCCTGCGATAGTCCCTCAGTCGCGCCCGGACCTCCGGATGGGTGCGGTGCTCACGCCACACGATGACGCGGCGAACGGCCGATTCCTCTTCGAGCTCCTGGAGTCGCCGCGTCACGTTCAGGAGCGTGCGCGCAGGATCGCCGCTCGCGACGAGCGCGGAGGTGTCGACCGAGTCCAGGTCGAGGCGCTCGCCGACCAGTGCGCGCAGCAGGTCGGGTTTGGTGGGGAAGTAGTAGAAGAGCAGCCCCTTGGGAACGCCGGCGAGTTCGGCGATCGCCGCGGTCGGCGTGGCGTCGAATCCCCGCTCCGCGAACAGGCGTTCGGCGGCGTCCAGGATGAGCGTGCGGCTCTCCCCGCTGCGGTTCATGTCGAATCCTCGGGCGTTCGGCGGGGGCGCCGGCGATGTCCGGCGCCCCCGTCTGTGGTCGCGGCTCAGTGCGGTACGGCGCGGTCGTGCATGTGCATGGCGGGCCGGACGGCCAGTGCCGCGACGACCACCGCGACCGCTCCGCCGATCCAGCTGATCCACGCGCCGCCGTACTGCATGTCGGCATAGCCGCCCAGCCACGGAGCGACGAACAGCAGAGCGCCCAGCGCGAGCTGCACGTACTCCATCGCGACCATGCCCGGCATCGCGAGGTTCAGGACGCCCGCGGCGATCAGCAGGACTCCGAGCGTCAGCATCCAGGCCATCGAGGCGCCCATCGCCGGCATGAGAAGCGCCGACAGAGCAACCACGAGGCCGATGCCCGCGGCGACCCAGTCCTCCCAGCGAGTCCACTTCTTCATTCGATCTCCTCCTTCCGAGATCCATGGCTCCCGATCGGGGGTCGATCAGAATGTAAGCCTGACTGACCGCCCGGTCAAGACCACTGACGGGAGGGATGGCGACCACCGCGGGCGGAGGCCGTGACTCGGGGGCGGCGGTCAGGCGCGGGTCGACCGCCAGCCCAGGGACGGCGCCACGTACTTCGCGAACGACTCCACCACGCGGAGGTTGAACTCCACGCCGAGCTGGCTCGGGATCGTCAGCATGAGCGTGTCGGCGGAGGCGATCGCCGCGTCCTCCTTGAGCTGCTCGACGAGTTCGTCGGGCTCGGCGGCGTAGGTCTTGCCGAAGGTCGAGCGCATGCCGTCGATCACGCCGATCTGGTCTCCGTCCTGGCGGCCGCCGAAGTACATGCGCTCCTCGGCAGTCGTGATCGGGAAGATGGAGCGGCTGACCGACACCCGCGGCTCGCCCGGGTGCCCCGCTTCCCGCCACGCGGCGCGGAACGCGTCGATCTGCTGCGCCTGCAGGAGGTCGAACGGGGTGCCGTCGGCTTCGGTGAGAAGGGTCGACGACATGAGGTTGACGCCGACACGTCCGGCCCACTCCGCGCTGTCACGGTTGCCGGCGCCCCACCACACGCGCGAGCGCAGGCCGGGGGAGAGCGGCTCGACACCTTGCAAGCCGGTGCCGCCTCCGAACGGGCTCGACGGGTCGCGTTCCGCGAGCCCCTCTCCGTCGATCGCGCGCAGGAACAGGTCGAAGTGCTCCCGCGCGAGGTCGGCGCCTCGCGGGTCCTGCGAGCCGGTGTAGCCGAAGGTCTCATAGCCCCGCACCACCGTCTCGGGTGACCCGCGGCTCACGCCGAGCGCGAGCCGCCCGCCCGAGATGAGATCGACCGCGGCCGCTTCCTCGGCGAGGTAGAGGGGGTTCTCGTAGCGCATGTCGATCACGCCGGTGCCGACTTCGATCCGCTCGGTGCGCGCGGCGATCGCCGCGAGCAGCGGCATCGGCGACGACTGCTGGCGCGCGAAGTGGTGCACACGGAAGTACGTGCCGTTCACGCCGAGCTCGTCCATCCCTTCGGCGAGGTCGATCGCCTGCAGCATCGAGTCGGCCGCGGTCAGCTGCCGTCCGCCGCCGAGCGGGCCGTAGTGTCCGAACGAGAGGGTGCCGAATCGCTGCATGTCGAGTGCAACCGTACGCCCGCAGCATCCATTCCGGTGAATGAATGCCGGAGGTCGCCCCCGCTCGTCCTGGGGGTACGCAACCCCCTGTGCGCGCGTCTGCGGCGTGCCTACGATGGCACCAGCGCTCCCCGGGGGAGCGTCGAGGTGCGCCGGCAGATGCCGGCTCGAGCCGAGTGGAGGGGCGATGGTCCAGGTACGCGTGGCCGGTGTCGCCCTCGACGCCTCGGGGCAGCACGTGCTGCTTCTCAAGCCCGTCGACCAGATTCCGGGCGACGGACTGGTACTGCCGATCTGGATCGGGCAGCTCGAGGCCACCTCGATCCTCGTCGCCGTCGAGAACGCCGAGGTGCCCCGCCCGCTCGCACACGACCTGATGGGCCTGATCCTCACCGCACTGGATGCGTCCGCGACCCGTGTCGAGGTCACGCGCATCGAGGACGGCACCTTCTACGCCGAGATCACGCTGTCGACCCCCCTCGGCGACCGTGTGGTCGACGCCCGGCCGTCGGACGCCGTGGCCCTGGCCTCCCGGGTGGGCGCGGCCATCTGGGTGGCCGACGAGGTGCTCACCGAGGCCGGCGTGCCGGACGTGCTCACCGAGACGGACGCCGCCGAGAGCCTCGACGAATTCAAGCGCTTCCTGGATGACGTCGAGCCCGAGGACTTCGACGGCTGAGAGCGGCTCGGGCCCTCACGCCCCGCCCGTCCGCACCGCGGCCGCGACATCCGCCGGCGATCCGCGCCAGGGCGCGCCGTGGCCGGGCAGCACCCACGACGCCTGCACTTCCGCGAGCCTTCCGAGGGATGCCGACGCCTGCGCGGGATCGTCGGTGAACGGCGCCGGCTGCATGCCGACGCGGCCCGTGAGCACGTGGCGGGTGGTGAGCGCGTCGCCCACGAACACCGCGTCGGCCACAGGGACGTGCACGGCGATGCTCCCGGGGGAGTGGCCCGGCATGCCGAGGATCACGGGCGAGCCGGGAAGGTCGAGCACGTCGCCGTCTTGCACTGCCGTCACCTCCTTCACGTAGGTGGTCGGCACCGCCCGCTTGCGGAGGGCATACCAGAAGAACCCGAGCGTGGGACCGAGTCTCATCGGGCCGGCGGCGGTCTTCGGTTTGGCGCCCGTGCGAGCGCGCTCGGCATCGGCCTCGTGGACGAAGACCGGCACGCCGTGGTCACGACGCAGCCGCTCGGCGAACCCGAGGTGATCGCTGTCACCGTGCGTGAGGATCACGCCCTTCACATCGGCGGGGGAGAGTCGCAGGCCCTCGAGCTCCCGGGTGAGGTCCTTCCAGTGTCCGGGCAGGCCGGCATCGACCACGGTCACACCCTCGTCGGTCACGACGAGGTACGCGGCCACGATGTCGTTGCCGATGCGGTGCAGGTGCGGTCCGAGCTTCATCGCGCTTCCTTCTTCGGGGTGGGCGTGACGGTGCCACGTCGGCATGTCGGTGGTGACGGCGTAGCCTGGGGTGGTCGGCCGGAGGAAGTGGGGAGTCCGTGGCCGACTGGCATCCGATCATGGCAGCGGTCGAAGGCCCGCCGGGCGTCTGGAGGATGATCGCACCGGACGGCAGCGAGTACGGCCGCATCGAATTGCGTCGTGTCGCGAACGCGACGCAGCTGCGGTACAAGGCGATCTGGCGCGGCGAGGTGATCGGGTGGGCTGCCACTCTGCGCGAGGCCTGCTGGCGCGTGCACGGCGCCTATCTGCGCTCGCACGGCCCGTCGGGTGGCGCGCTCGCCGATTGGGGGGATGCGACCCGGCGCGCGCAGCGGCGGCTCGTCGAACAGTCGTCTCACCGGGGATCAGCCGGTGCCGCTGCGGCTGCGGCGGCGGGCGGCGATGCCGAGTCCGATCAGCACCAGCCCGACCACCATCACGATCGGGCCGACGATCGCCCATAGCGGCGAACCGCTCATGGCCGATCCGCCCAGCACGTTGAGACCCTGCAGAGTCCACACCAGTCCGACGGCGGCCAGGATCACACCGGGAATGACGAACGCCCACATCCGCTTCACGGGCTCACCCTAGTTCGCGCGCGTCGCCGGCAACAGGCGCGTGCCGTCGCGGGCGGCTCGTCACCGGTCGGCCGCCCCCGTGTCACGAGGACCATGGAACTCTCCGGGCCTCTGACGTACGGTTGCCGCAAGTCCTCTCGCGCAGACCGCCCCCCTCGTTCACGCGCGAGAGGACGTCTGCGTCATCGAGGCGACAATCAGCGCACGCGGTAGGTGCGCGAGGCCGGGCAGTCGAAGGGATCGCGGGCGGCGAGTCCTACACGGTTCAGGTAGGCGATGACGATGCCGTACGACTGCCACAAGCTGGTCTCGGTGTAAGGCACGCCGAGCGCACGGCACTGGTCGATGACGACCTCCCGCGCGCGAGCCAGATGCGGCCGCGGCATGTTCGGGAACAGGTGATGCTCGATCTGGTAGTTCAGTCCGCCCATGAGCCAGGTCGCCCACCAGCCACCGCGGATGTTCCGCGAGGTGCGTACCTGTTTGCTGAAGAAGTCGAGCTTGGCATCGTGTGCGATCACCGGCATGCCTTTGTGATTGGGCGCGAAGGACGCACCCATGTAGACGCCGAAGACGGCGAGCTGCACGCCGAGGAACGCGAAGGCCATGCCCAGCGGCAGGAAGAGGAACACGGGCGTCCAGAAGATCGCGAAGCGCGCGGCGAGCAGCCCGAGCTCGGTCGCCCGGCCCTTCACGGGCTCCCGCCCGATCAGATGACGGAAGGCGAGAACATGAAGGTTGGCGCCCTCCAGCGTCAGCAGCGGGAAGAAGAGCCACCCCTGCCGTTTCGTGATCCAGCGCCGGACGCCGCGTGCCTGAGCGGCATCGACATCCAGGAACGAGACGGTGTCGACCTCGATGTCGGGGTCGCGGCCGACGCGGTTCGGGTTGGCGTGGTGCCGCGTGTGCTTGCTCGTCCACCAGGAGTAGCTCAGGCCCACGACGCCGGTGGCGAGCACTCGCGCGAGGCGATCGTTGGCGGGCCCCGACGACAGGATCTGGCGGTGGGCCGCCTCGTGCCCGAGGAACGCGACCTGAGTGAAGAGGATGCCGAGGGCCGCCGCGATCAGAAGCTGGAACCAGCTGTCGCCGAGGAGGATGAACCCGGTGACCGCACCCCCGAAACCGAGGGCGATCGCGGCGCCGACCGCGGTGTAGAACCATGGGGTCCGGCGCAGGAGGCCGGTCTCGCGTGCGACCTGCGAGACCTCGGTGTACGCGCGGGCGATGGGGGGAAACTCGGTCGTGCCCGCGTAGGTCTGGCGGACGGGGCCGAGCCGGGACTCGAGGACGGTGGAGGAGATGATGTCACCGGTATTTCGATGGGGCCCGCTACGGCCGTTTCAAGCCAGAGGCGGTTGCCCATCGCTGTCTTCAGCGTACGACCCGCAATATGGCCTGGGCCGCATACGGTCGGTACTCCCAGCGAGTCGTCAGGTCGAACCGTCGCTGCCTGGGGCACAGACGCGGCGAAAAAAGCACCCGCCCCCGAGGAGGGGACGGGTGCTCGGCTCGCTACCCCCGTCTACCGCGAAGCGGCGCGGAGATGCGACGGATCCCTATCAGAGCGGGCGGATGTTCGCGGCCTGCATGCCCTTCGGCCCGCGCTCCGCGTCGAACTCGACCTTCTGGTCTTCACGGAGTTCCTTGAAGCCGTCGCCGGCGATTGCGCTGAAGTGCGCGAAGAGATCGGCCGAGCCGTCGTCGGGTGCGATGAACCCGTAGCCCTTCTCGGAGTTGAACCATTTCACGGTGCCAGTGGCCATCGTGTCTTTCCTTCTGTTTTTCGGGCCGCCGGGGCGGCCAGGGGTGCCACGCCGACGAATGCGGTGTGGGCGCTGGTGGGGCGCGGAGCGCGCGAGAGTGAGGGCGGTCGATGCGACGGATGCCGCCACCGCCGCCCGGGCATCCTCGGCGCTGCCGTGCACGCCGAGGTCGGTTCCCTGCGCGCTGTGGGCGCGTGCTCCGTCGGAGGTCACGTCGACGAATCCGGCGTACTCGCCGGAGGCCGTCGCGACGAACACGTCGTCGTCGGCCTGGCGCCAGTCGAGCGCCGCCGCGGCGGAGAGGGAGAACATGAGGGTGGGTCCAAGCTTGCGGCGATGGGGAGGCATCGGCCGCGGTGGTGAGCGGTGATCAGATACCGCTTCTTACGGAATCGGCGTGCGTCGGGGATCTGCTTCTCCACGTCGAGGCAGAGGGAAGAGACGCGTGGGTCCCGGTCAGGGAACAGTCCACCATACCAGATCGGCGGCCCGAGGCGGACCGCCTCACCCCACGTCACGACGCGGACGATCGCCGCGGACGGGAGAACACGACGTGGATCGTGCCGCTCTCCGAGACCTCGGTCGCCACGTCGTGCGTCTGTTCGAGACCCCGGAGGTCGTCCCACACCGCGCTGCCGCGGGCGAGCACGATGGGTGCGATCGCGACGTGGAGGTCGTCTACGAGGCCCGCGCGCAGAAACTCCTGCGCCGTACGGATGCCTCCTCCGACCCGGACGTCGAGGCCACCGGCGGCCTCGGCCGCCTCGTCGAGCACGTCCGTGATCGCGCCGCTGCGGAAGTGGAACACCGTGCCGCCCTCCATCGGGATCGACGGCCGTGGTGCGGTGTGCGTGAGTACATAGACGGGGCCGCCGAAGGGCGGGCGGTCGCCCCACCATCCCTTCCAGTCCGGATCGTCGGGAAAGGCGTGCAGACCGAACATCGCCGCACCCATGATCTCGGCCCCCACCCCGGTGAAGAACGCGGCGGCGTAGGCGTCGTCGATGCCCGTAATCCCCGCTCCGCTCAGGTCGCCGAACACCTTCTCGCGAAAGGTGCGGGTGGCGGCGTATGCCGCCGTCAGCGGACCCCAGTCCTCGCCCATGGGATTGTCCGACGCTGGGTCGGATGCGGCCGTGTACCCGTCGAGCGATGCGAACAGGTCGACGCGGACGCGGGTGGTTTCGGATTGGTGAGGCACATGCCCGACTATCCGCAGATCGAGGTGATCAGTCAACTGCCGCGGTACTCCCAGGGAAGCCGGCGGGCGATTCGGCGGGCTCTGCCGACAGCGGTCGACGGGTGGAAGACTGACGGCGTGACGCTGATTGATGACGCGATCTACGTCGAAGGTCGTCGGGTGGCGACTCCGGCCAGCCTCACCGGCACACTCGAAGCACTCGACCAGCTCGGTGGCTTCGCATGGATCGGTCTGTACCGTCCGGATGAGCGTGAGCTCGGCATCGCCGCGGCGGAGTTCGGGCTGCACGAACTCGCAGTCGAAGATGCTTTGACGGGCCATCAGCGGGCGAAGCTGGACCGCTACGCCGACACCAGATTCGTGGTGCTCCGCCCCGCCCGTTACATCGACGAGCACGAGACCGTGGAGTTCGGCGAGGTGCATCTGTTCGTCGGCGCGAATTTCGTGATCGCGATCCGCCATGCCGAATCACCCGATCTGCGCCGCGTGCGGGCCCGACTGGAAAGCACGCCCGACCTGCTCGAGCGCGGCCCCCTCGGCGTGCTGTACGCGATCGTCGACCAGGTCGTGGACGAGTACGAACCCGTGGTGACCGGGCTGCAAGCCGACATCGACGAGATCGAGTTTCAGCTGTTCTCAGGGGATCGTGCGGTGACGAAACGGATCTACGACCTCTCCGGCGAGGTCATGGAATTGCAGCGCGCGATTCGACCGCTGACGACCATCCTGACGACGCTGCGTCATGACCTCGAGTCGGAGTTGCGTGAAGACCCACATGCGCTGGAGCTGCGGCGCTCCTTCCGCGACGTGCTTGACCACGTCCTGAGCATCACCGAGAAGACGGACGAATTCCGGCAGACGCTCTCGAACGCGCTGATGACGCACACGACACTGGTCGCGCAGCAGCAGAACGATGAGATGCGGCTGCTCACCGAGACCAGCCTGCGCCAGACCGAGCAGGCGAAGAAGATCGCCGGATGGGCGGCCATCATCTTCGCGCCGTCCCTCGTCGCCGGCGTCTACGGTATGAACTTCACCGTCATGCCATGGCTGTCTTCTCCGTGGGGTTTCGTCATCGCCATCCTCATCATGGTGGGCTTCGGTGCCGCCCTGTACGTCGTATTCCGCTTCCGCGGATGGCTCTGACCGAAGAGCCGACGAGGCAATGCGCAAGCGTCAGACGGTCTTCGCACCCGGTCGTCGTCTTCGGAGGCAGTCGTCAGCTGCTTTCGCCTGATCGCTCGCCGAGGGTCATCCACCCGACAGCACCGGACGCCAGGGTGACGCCGGCGAGCACCAGGAGCGCTGCGGGAAGGGTCCATGCGGTCGCGACCGCACCGACCAGGAGCGGGCCGCCGGCATCTCCGAGTTCCCGGCCGAGCTCGGCGTTGCCCATCGTGCGGCCCATACGCTCATCGGGCGTGGCCGCGGCCAGATGCGCGAATGCCAGAGGGGTGACGGTGCCGACCATGGCGCCGTAGGCGACCGCGGCGGCGAACAGCGTGAGCACCGAGGGAGCGACTGCGAGACCCACTGTTGCGGCCGCCGAGACGACCAGCCCTGCCCCCGCGCCGAGGCGGGTGGTGATGCGCCCGGTGTCTCGCAGGCGTCCGACGAGGGGCTGGAGCGCCGTCGAGACGAGCGCGAGAAGGGCGACCGCCGCCGCGCCGGTCAGCGGGTGCAGTTCGAGGCGAGTGGCGAACAGCGGGAGGAATCCGACCGCGACGCCGAGCACGGCGGTGCTGGTCGCCAGCAGCAGGGTCGGCACGAGGAAGCTGCGCTCGGTGGTCTGACGTACCAGATCGAGAAGCGTGTATCGCGGGCGGGGCACCACCGGGAGCGCCGGCATGGCGAGCAGCACCCAGATCGCCGCTGCCGCACCGAGGGCGCCGAGCGCGACATAGACGGCCTGGATGCCGAGCGTGTACGCGAGGGCGACGCCGATGAGCGGGCCGATCACGTAGCCGAGGCTCTTCCAGGCGCCGTAGCGGCCGAAATAGCGCCCCAGTCGCTCTCTGCCGGCCAGCCGCGCGACGGCGGCCGACGACGCCGGTGAGAACGCCGAGGCCGCGGCACCCTGACCCAGCCGGGCGAGTGCGAGCACCAGCGGGGTGGGGCTGATGAGGGCGACGAGGGATGCTGCGACGAAACCGAGAAGCCCGCCGACGATGACGGGCTTGGCGCCGATCCGGTCGCTCAGCGCACCGAAGATCGGCTTGAGGAACACCTCAGCGACGTCGTAGAGAGCGAGCACCGCACCGAGGCCGAGGAGGGACAGCCCGATGTCCTCCGATTCGGATCCGAGGACGCTGGCGACGCCGTGGGCGCCGAACGCCGTGGTGAAGCCCGCCAGGTACAGCGGCGCCAGACTGCTACGTCGAAGGTCGGTGCTCGGCACGCCTCTGACCGTACCCTTTGGTGGTTCCCGGTTCGCCGCTGGCGGGACGTCGCCGGACGAAGCCCAGCACGATCGAGTGGATGCTCCGTCGCCCCGGGGAGTCTTGAGCCGCCACTCGCTCCTCAACGATGTCGCATGGCGGACAGTGGCGAAGGATGGGGATTGGAACTCTCATCTTCGCGAGGGCGAATGGGGCGCTTTGCGGACGGGCTTCATCCAGAGCAGGCGATGCTCTGGCGGCCTGGTGTCCGGCGCGCTGATCGTGCATACCTCGAGGTGGGCCCAGCGGCTCTATCCTCGGGCTAGACACCGTCCGCGGCGGGCTTGGTCGCGGCTTCACGATGGCGCGCTGCGAGGGGAGTGCCGAGGTATGACATACGCACGCTCACCCTCGGCGCATCGCAGACCGCCCACCGCTGCACCGGCTTCGTTCCCGAACGTGGTGACTGACTCTCGGCTATCCCGACGGGGACTGCTCATGGCGGGACTCGGAGTCAGCGCGTTCGGAATCGCGGGTTGTGCGCCGGAAAGGACAGCGGTCGCCGGTCCGTCGTCCGCACCGACGGCCGGCTCAGCACCCACCCCCACGCCGGCACCGACCCGCACACCCACGCCTACCCCCACACCCACGCCTACCCCCACACCCACGCCTTCCCCCACACCGACCCCGACGTGGTCGCCGCCGGTGCTGGCGAAAGTGCCGGCACCGACGGGACCCATCGATCACCTGCCGATCGACGGGCCGTACCTGGCCTGGACCGCCGACGACGGAGCGAGCCCTGCAGTCATCACGGCGTACGCCGAGTTCGTGCGCCGGGTTCCCACCATCCGTCTCACGCTGTTCGTCACCGGTTTCTACGACGCGTGGACGCAATGCGCACCGGTGCTGCGGCCCCTCGTCGACGAGGGACGCATCCAGCTCGCCAACCACACCTGGAACCATCCCGACCTGACCAGCCTCTCCGACGGCGATATCGTCGCCGAGCTCCAGCGCACCCACGATTTCATCTGGAACACCTACGCTGTCGACGCACGTCCGTTCTTCCGTCCCCCGTACGGATACCGGAACAGCCGCGTCGACCGGGCGGCCTCGAGCATCGGGTACTCCGTCACCACGATGTGGTACGGGTCGCTCGCCGACTCCAGCTACTTGCCCCCCGAAGAGATCGTTCGCCTGGGCAACGAGTGGTTCACCGCGGGGCGGATCGTCATCGCACACCTCAACCACGATCCGATCATCGGCGTCATGGACCAGCTGGCCGGGATCGTCCAGTCGAGGAGCCTGATCCCCGTCACGCTGAACGACGTGTTCTCGAGCAGCGTGCACCCGTGATCGGCGACGCGCCGCCAGATGATCTGCGAAATGGGCTGGTCGCCGTGGAACGGGGAAAAAGCCTGCGGCTCACCATGGATGGGAGGACATCATCGCCGCATCACGAGCATCCCGCCCAGTGCGCACATCGCCGCCATCGCGTACGCCATTGATGCGTACGACCCCAGGACTCCGACCAGCAGTGCGGCGACTCCCGGCGCCAGTGCGGTGAGCGCGGCGACCGGCGCTGCCAGAACGCCGTTGAGTCTGCCGTAGGAGGTCGCGCCCCATCGGTCGGCGACGGCCGACGCTTGGACCAGCGTGAGAGCTCCGCGGATCGCGCCAGCGAGAACTCCGGCGACGAAGATCCCTGCCGAGCCTGACGCGAGCCCGAAGGCGGTCAGCGCGGCTGCACCGAGTGCGCCGACCGATGCGGGCGCGAGCCAGGGCGCCGCTGTGTGAGGGATCGCCAGGTACAGGAGGCGGCCGAGCACTTGGCCTGCGCCGATGAGTCCGAGCACCCACGCCGCGACCTGCAGGTCCAACCCCTTTTCAACCGACGCGGGGACCGCGGACAGCGTGACCGCGTAGAGCGAGAAGGACATGAGGGCGAACGAGCCGGCGACGATCCAGAAGCGAGCGGTCCGCAGCACTCGCCGCGCTTCGCCGTTGCCGACTGCCCGAGCGTCGAGGTGAGCCCAGCGACTCTCGATGGTGAGCGCGTACGTGGGAAGCGCCGTGACGATCAGGATGGCGGCGAGCACGACGAAGGCCGTCCTCCAGCCGACGGCGAGCACGAGCCAACCCGTGAGTGGCGCGAAAATGGTCGACGCGAGGCCACCCGCAAGCGTCACCAGTGTCAATGGACCCCGTCGCTCAGAGCGGTAGCGATGAGTGATCACAGTGAACGCCGCCTGGTAGAGCACCGCGGATTGAGCTGCGCCGCACACGATCCACGCTGCGACGAAGATCCAGATCGTCGGCGAGGCTGCAGCGGCCAGCAGGGCGACGGTTGCGACGACCACCCCGATCACCATGACGCGTCGCGGATGCCGGTCCAACCAATGCCCAACGGGGATTGCGCACACCGCCGAGGTCAGCAGTCCCAAGGTGATGGCGACGAAGACGGCACCGTCGTCCCAGCCGGTGTCGTTCGCGATCGCGGGTGCGGCCACCAGCACGGCGTAGTACAGCACGCCCCACGCGACGATCTGCGCGAACGCGAGAGCAGCCAAGCGCACGCCGCGCGAAGATCCTGCCATCAGCCTCGTGAGACGGCGGGCTCGGCCACCGTGACGGGGAAAAGAACCCGGACCGCCGCGTAGCCGATGGCTGCGCCGACGAGCTGCGCTCCGATGAACGGAAGCACAGACGCGGGGGCGATGCCGGCGAACGTGTCGCTGAACATGCGGCCGATCGTGATCGCTGGGTTCGCGAAACTCGTCGACGATGTGAAGAAGTACGCCGCCCCGATGTAGGCACCAACGGCTGGTGCGGCAAGGTGTGAGCGGCCGGTTCGGACGAGGGCGAAGATCAGCAGGACGAGTCCGGCGGTCGCCACCACCTCGGAGAGCAGCAGCGGCCAGGCAGAGCGATCGGTGGTGCTCCACGCGACTGCCGGCACGTCGAACATGAGGTTGGCGAGGATCGCTCCTGCGATGCATCCGAGCACCTGCGCGGGCAGATATACCGCCGAGGTCGACCACGTCCGCCGGTGCAACGTGATGTCGATGAGCGTGACCACAGGGTTGAAATGGGATCCCGACACGGTCGCGAAGACGAGGATCAGCACGCCGAGGCCGAGTGCCGTGGCGAACGCGTTCTCGAACAGCTGCAGCCCGACGTCGGTGGGGGAGAGGCGCTGCGCGGCGATGCCGGACCCGATGACGACAGCGGCGAGTCCCGCGCTGCCGAGGAACTCACCGGCAGCGGCGCGAACGGTGTGCGTCACGAGGCGACGAGGAGCTGCGAGACGCGGTCGAGCGCGCCGGGCACGAGCTTGAAGTAGGCCCACGTGCCGCGCTTGCTGCGGGTGAGGAACCCGGCCGTGGTGAGAATCTTCAAGTGGTGCGACACCGTGGGCTGACTGAGTCCGACGGGCTCGATCAGGTCGCAGACGCACGCCTCGGAGTCCTCTGACGCAGCGACGATCGACAGCAGTCGGAGCCGCGTCGGATCGGCGAGAGCCTTCATCGTCCCGGCGAGCTGCTCGGCCTCTTCGGCAGTGAGCGGCTCGCGCACCAGTGGAGTGCAGCACACGCCGGCAGTGATGTCGGTCACGTCAAGCATCGTGGTCATGCATCGAGGATAGTCGATATTGACAGATGTCGATACGTTGGTTCAGAATCGAGGCATCGAAGTTCATCGATATCCGTTGGAGGACCTTGTGACCCTGCTAGACCTCACCCCCCGAGTCGCTGAAGAGAGCCCGCTGTCGACGCTGCCCGTCGCGATCATCGGGGCCGGTCCGATCGGCCTCGCAGCGGCTGCCAACCTGTTCGAGCGAGGCATCGACTTCGTCGTCTTCGAAGCGGGTGATGAGATCGCGGCGAGCGTCCGATCCTGGGGTCACACCCGCCTGTTCTCCCCGTGGAAGCATCTCGTCGACCCGGCCTCTCGCCGCCTCCTCGAAGCGCACGGCTGGGAGCTGCCCGACTCAGAGCGCGCACCTTCGGGGACGGAGCTGGTCGAAAAGTACATCGCTCCGCTGGCTGCCCTAGACGAGATCGCCCCGCATATCCGCACTGGCGTAGAAGTGATCGGCGTCACCCGGGAAGGGATGGACCGGACCCGCACCGCCCGCCGCGCCGCCACTCCCTTCGCGGTACGGATCCGGACGGCGAACGGCGACGTGAAGGACCTCGCGGCGCGCGCCGTGATCGACGCATCCGGCACGTACACGTCTCCGAACTCGCTGTCGTCGAGTGGGTTGGAGCTGCTGGGGATGGCGGACATCGCTGACCGTGTCACCCTGGCGCTTCCCGATGTGCTCGGCACGGACCGTGCAGAGTTTGCCGGTCGGCGGGTCACAGTAGTCGGCGCCGGGCACTCCGCCGCCAATACCCTGCTAGCACTGGTTCAGCTCGCCCGCGAGGAGCCCGGCACCACGGTGACCTGGCTGATCCGCAACGCCAAGGCGGTGCGGGTCTCGTCCTCACCGGACGATGAGCTGATCGGTCGCGCAAATCTCGGCAGCCGGGTCGACCGAGCCGTGGAACGTGGCGACGTCGCGCTCGTCGATGGCTTCGAGATCATCCGTGCCCGCCGCGCGAGTGACGTGGTCGAGCTGGTCGGCCACCGCCACGGAGAGGTGGTCACCCACGAGACCGACGTCGTTGTGAACGCCACGGGCTTCCGACCGAACCTCGACATCCTCCGTGAGATCCGCCTCGAGCTGGACGAGATCGTCGAAGCGCCCAAGCGCCTCGCGCCGCTGATCGACCCGAACGTGCACTCCTGCGGAACCGTCGAGCCTCACGGTTTCCGCGAACTGACCCACCCGGAGCAAGGCTTCTTCATCGTCGGCATGAAGTCTTATGGACGCGCGCCGACATTCCTGCTCGCGACCGGATACGAGCAGGTGCGTTCGGTGACTGCCTGGCTCGCCGGTGACACCGCATCCGCGTCGAGCGTCGAACTCGTGCTTCCCGCGACGGGGGTGTGCTCCACCGATGCAGGCAACGGCGGTGGCTGCTGCTGATGGCGGAAATGCGCGAGATGACGCCGGCCGATTGGCCGGCGGTCGAGGAGATCTACGCACAAGGCATCGCGGACGGGGAGGCCACCTTTGAAGTCGCCACCCCGACCTGGCAGGCGTTCGATGCGGGGAAGCTGCCCAGGCTGCGGTTCGTCGCTGTCGACGCGGGCGGCGCCCTCGTCGGCTGGATCGCCGCGTCCCCGGTGTCCTCCCGCCCGGCGTACCGCGGCGTCGTCGAACACTCGGTGTATATCGATCGCAGTGCTCGGGGACAAGGCATCGGCCGCCGCCTGCTGGACGTGTTCATCGACGCTGCCGAGGACGCGGGGATCTGGACGATCCAGTCGAGCATCTTCCCGGAGAACGCCGCGAGCCTCAGGCTCCATGAGGCCGCAGGGTTCCGTGTCGTGGGGCGGCGCGAACGCATCGCACGATCGGGGACCGGCCCGCAGGCCGGCTGCTGGCGCGACACCCTCCTGATCGAGCGTCGCAGCGCCGTGGACGGCGACGGAGCAGCCGACGAGGTTCGTCGATAGACTTCCGTCTATGAATCCTGCGGTGAGCATCACCTCATTGGGGGATCCGACGCGTATGCGCATACTCCGACTGATCCGTGACTCGCATGATGGGCGAGCCCTGGTCGGGGCGCTGGCGAAGTCCCTGGAGCTGCGGCAACCGACGGTCAGTCACCACATGAAGGCGCTGCACGACGACGGCATCGTCGTGCGCGAGCCGGACGGGCGCCGCGTCTGGTACTCGATCGCCCCTGTCCATGCCGATCTTGTCGACTCGATCCTCGGTGGCGCTGCGCCCGCGGACGAGCCCGATCTGGCGCGCATCGCGGATGACCTTTCCGTGCGCTTCCACGGCGTGTTCAGCCGCGAGACCGTCCGCGCGATGGTCCTGGACAGTCACCAGCTTCTGGCCGGTCACTCGCAGTCTCCGATGCTGGCCAGTCGCACGGCGACGTTCGCCGCGACGCGGCTGGAGGCGCTCCAACGTGATGACTTACCCACCGCGACCGTGCCCACCGTGCTCTTCGTCTGTGTGCAGAACGCCGGTCGCTCTCAGATCGCCGCGGGAATCCTCCGACAGCTCGCCGGTGACAGAGTCGCGGTGCGAACGGCCGGCTCGCAGCCGGTCGGTGATGTGCGCCAGAGCATCGTCACCGCACTCGACGAGATCGGCGTCTCGCTGGGAGGCGAGTTCCCGAAGCCGCTCACCGACGAAGCCGTCCGCGCGGCCGACGTCGTCGTCACGATGGGCTGCGGCGACGCATGCCCGGTCTACCCCGGCCGCCGCTACCTGGACTGGGAACTCGAGGACCCGGTCGGCAAGTCACCTGAGCAAGTTCGTGCGATCAGGGACGACATCGAAGGGCGCGTCCGCAGGCTGCTCGATGAGCTGTTCCCCGAAAGTTCATCTGCACCGACTCGATAAATAGATAGATCACGGTCTATGCTTTCCGATGAGAGAAAGCGAGACCGCCTTGAGCGACAAGCCCACCGTCCTGTTCGTCTGCGTCCACAACGCCGGCCGTTCCCAGATGGCCGCCGGGTACCTTCGTGCGCTCGGAGGCAGCGACGTCGAGGTGCTCTCCGCGGGGTCCGCGCCCAAAGACATCATCAACCCCGTGGCGGTCGAGGCGATGGCCGAGGAAGGCATCTACATCGCCGGCAACACCCCGAAGGTGCTGACCGTCGACGCCGTCAAGGAATCCGACGTCGTCATCACGATGGGCTGCGGCGACGCCTGCCCGATCTTCCCGGGCAAGCGCTACGAGGATTGGGAGCTCGACGATCCCGCCGGTCAGGGGATCGAAGCCGTGCGACCGATCCGGGATGAGATCCGCGGTCGGGTGGAGGCGCTGCTGGCGGAGATTCTTCCCACGCGTGGTGCGGCATGATCGCGGCGACCGGGCAGGATGCCCTGCTGTCGCCCGATTCGGTGCTGCATCGCGCGGCGGAACGCCTCGCCATCCAGTTCTCGGGAATGGTGAACGAGGAGACGGTCGAGCGTGTCGTCTTCGAGTCGTATACCGCTCTGGCTCGGACGGCGGCTGTCAGGACTCACCTGCCCAGCCTCGCGGAGAAGTTCGCCCGGGATCGACTGACCGCACTCGCCCAGTCGAAGGGGCTGATCGCCAAGCGCGTCCCCGAGATCCTGTTCGTGTGCGTCCGGAACTCGGGCCGCTCGCAAATGGCCGCGGCGCTGACTCGCCGTCTCGCGGGGGAGCGAGTACACGTGCGGTCGGCCGGCTCGCAACCCGGGGAGCGCATCCTGCCCGAAGTCGCGCTCGCCCTCGCCGAGCTCGATCTCGATGTCACCGAGGAGTTCCCGAAGCCGCTGACCGACGACGTCGTTCGGGCCGCGGACGCGGTCGTCACGATGGGCTGCGGCGACGCCTGCCCGCTATACCCGGGCAAGCGGTACCTGGATTGGCAACTCGACGACCCTGCCGAACTCGATCTGGATGGCGTGCGCCGTGTGCGAGACGATATCCGCGATCGCGTGGAGCAGCTCTTGGGAGAACTCATCCGGGGCTCATAGGTGAGGAGCCGGGCGGGTCGCGTTCCCTCACTCCCCGAGAAGATTGTTGATACCCTGCGGGGGTATGAGAGTCGTGCTGCCGATGTCGGAGGGATCCTGATGTCCGTGTCCACGACCGTGGTCGACCTCAACGCCCAGCTGCTGCGCCGGCTGGACCTGAGGCCGGACGCGGTTATCGGCCGCTGAGCCGGCCGGCGTACCGTGGAAGCGGGGAGATGTCATGTCGCTGATCGCGTTGAAGGGTCGACTGTGTGGCGGCCAGTCCACGGCCCGTCGGCTGCTGCTGCTGATCGCGTTCACCGGTGCCGTCATCATCGGCCTGCTCGCGATGCACTCCCTGAACAGCCACACCGCCGCAGGCACCAGCCACCACCACTATGCCGACGCGGCAGTCGTCTCGGCGGTCGACATGGGCCACGACCACTCCGACGCGGCGGATGACAGCGCGCAGTGCGCGGACTGCGGCACCGACCACTCGAGCATGCTGGCCATGACGTGCGTGCTCGCACTTCTGGCAGTGGCGCTGCTCCTCGTGTGCCCGCAGCTCAGGCATCGCTGGCTGTCGACGATGCCCGGTCGCCAGCCGGTCGTACCGGCATCCGGGATCAGGGCGAGCGCGCGACCACCGTCTCTCAGCGCTCTCTGCATCAGTCGCACGTGAACCCGGTGGAGCCCGGCATCGCCGGCTCCACCTCCGCGCACGCCCGGAGTCACCTGGCCTGGGCGCACCTTTCACGTACCCCTGATATGGAGAAACCTGATGAAGATTCGCACCATGGCGGCCGCCGCGCTCGCCCTCGCCGCCGTCCTCACCCTCGCCGGATGCGCCAGCACTGGCGGTCCCGGTCCTGACATCATGCCCGGCATGGATCACGGCAGCGGCGCGACGTCGTCGGAAGCCGCCGCAGACTTCAACAACGCGGACGTGATGTTCGGGATGATGATGATCCCGCACCACGAGCAGGCCATCGGTATGGCCGACACGATCCTGGCCAAGGACGACATCGACGAGCAGGTCGTGACCCTCGCCGAGGGCATCAAGGCCGCCCAGCACCCCGAGATCGACCAGATGGAGAGTTGGCTGGACGAGTGGGGCGCCGACATGCCGGACATGGACGGCATGGGCCACGGCGGCGGCATGATGAGCGACGACGACATGACAGCGCTGCAAGACGCCACCGGGGCCGAGGCTTCACGGCTGTTCCTCGAACAGATGATCACGCACCACGAGGGCGCCATCGAGATGGCGCAGGACGAGGTCGACGACGGGCAGAACGCCGACATGGTCGAGCTGGCGCAGAACATCATCGAGTCGCAGACAGCCGAGATCGCCACCATGCAGGAACTGCTCGCGCAGCTCTGACGAACCGGTGAGGGGCGCCCCTTCCGGGCGCCTCTCACCCCGACGAGGCAGAACAGGAGCGGAGGATGGGGGATTCGAACCCCCGAGGGCTTGCACCCAACACGCTTTCCAAGCGTGCGCCATAGGCCACTAGGCGAATCCTCCAGGAGGCCCCGGAGGGCCGCCGACAATCCTACCCTGCTCCGCTACCCGCCCCGAACCGGAGCGGTCCCCGCGTAGACGCTCCCCGGGCGGATCACCAGCGAACGCGGGGCGACGCGGGCCAGAATCCGCCGCGACGGCGGCACCGACCCCAGCAGCGCGACCCGCACCGCGGCTGCGGCGTCGGCGGCAGCATCCCCCATCCAGTACGAGCGCGTGCCGGCACGCGAGTAGCTGGCGCGTTCGATCGCCAGCAGCAGCGTGTTCATCTCGGATGCCGGCGCGCCGTGCTCCTCGATGAGCCGACGCGCGAACGCCCGGGGTGTCTCACTGGCGGGGGCGGCGATGCCGACATCGATGGCCGCCTCCTGAACGGACTGCCAGGCCGCTGCCGCGTCGCCGCCGCGCGCCGCGGCGTCCTGCTGACGACGACGCAGCTCGCGGATGAGGAACGGGAGGGCGAGCACCACGAGCACGGCGGCCACCACGCCCACCAGAGGCACGGGGTCGAGGCCCGTCGCGGAAGCCGCATCGCCGCCATTGGCTTGCTGCTGCTGGGAACCGGGCTGAGCCGCGTCGCCCAGCGCCGTGGGGGTCGCCGACGTCTGCGGGGTCGCGGCATCCGGATTGGTCGTCTGCCCGGTCAGGCTCGAATCCGACGAGAACGAGGTCGGCACGCCGAGTCCCGATGTGGGCTCGAAGGAGATCCAGCCGATGCCGTCGAAGTACACCTCCGGCCACGCATGCAGCTGCGAGCTGTACACCGTGAACACGGGCTGTCCGTCGATGCTGTCACTGGTCGGTGTGCCGGGCAGATACCCCACGACGATGCGGGACGGCATGTGCAGGGTACGGGCCATGAGGGCGAAGGCCGAGGCGAAATGGACGCAGTAACCCTCCCGCACCTCGAGGAACCGGGCGACGGCATCCGCGCCGCTGCCGTCGAATCCCTCCTCGACGGGCGCGTCGAGCGAGTAGCGGAAGTCGCTGCCGCGGAACCACCGCTGCAGCGCGGTCAGGCGGTCGTAATCGGTCGTCGCGCCGGCCGTCACCTGGGCGGCCAGCTCGCCCACGATGGGAGCCAGGTCGGTGGGCAGCTGCGTCGTCTCGTCTCGCACCTGCGCACCCACGGCCGAGGCGGCGCGGATCTGCTCGAGCGTGGGCCGTGCGGGGGCGTAGCCCACCTGGTACGACTGCCCCTGCGTCGAGCCGCTGGTCGAGGCGACCGTGTGGTTGTAGGGCACCGCACCCCAGAGCCCGGCACCCAGGCCCGTGATGCTGACAGCCGGATAGGGGACGGGCGCCCACGGCGAGTCGAGGTTCACCACGTCCACGATCGCGGTGTAGTCGGCGATGCGGACGTCCTCGTCGGCGTCGACCGTGCCGAACGCGCGATCGCTCTCCAGCGAGACGGTCTGCGAGCGATCGGGCTCCCACGTGCCGCCCTCGAACCGCGACAGCGTCGTCGCCCGCAGGTACGGCACCGACGGTGCCGTCGTGCGGATGCGCAGGACCTCGACGTCCTGCGGACGACGGAGGTCATCGCCCAGCTGCAGCGTCGCATCGATGCCCGGCCCCGGCCCGAGGCCCGAACCCGCCCGCGGACCGGGCTGCGGCAGGCCGGGAGTCGCGACCACCGCCACGACGATCGCGATGGCCCCGATGCCGAGCGCGGTGGCGGGGACGCCTGCGGTGCGCTCAGCCTCCTGCTCGACCGGCTTCTCGCGGGACCGCGTCTCGGTCCGCATCAGGAAGAGGATGGTGGCCGCCAGGAACACGAAGCCGATGACGTCGACCTCGCTCGGGGCGGCGATCGCCGGGATCAGCGACACCGCGACGATGCCGACCGAGGCGAGCAGCGGCATCCGCGCGGTCACGACGACGTGGTCGACGATGATCGTGAGCAGGCCCATCGAGCCGACCACCACGAACACGAGGGGCAGGGTGGCCTCGAGCGGCGCCGCGCCGACCGTGATCTGCTGCACGGCGGCCTCGACGAGGACCGGCACCGCGCGCACGGTGTCGACCGTGGGGATCACCCACAGGAGCGCCGTGTCACGCAGGAAGATGAGCGTCATGAAGACGACCCAGACCCCGCCCTCGATCAGGGTCACCGCGACCGCGGGCAGGCGGTAGGTGCGGGCCGCGTAGCCGGCCCCGAGCACCATCGCGGCGAGCACCAGCGCTCCGACCAGCCACCACCCGGGATCGATCACGCGCACCACGGGGAGGATGGCGGCCAGCAGCGCCGCCAGGATCGCGAAGGTCAGCAGGCGCTCGCCGCCCAGCGGGCGGACGATGCGTGCGGTGTCAGCCGAGGACATGGTGCACCCCACGGCCGATCGCGTTCGCCCAGGCCACACCCAGGTCTCGGTCGGCGTCGATGGCGGCGACGTGCCAGCCGTGATCGGCCGCCACGTCGATGGCGTCGCCCACGGGCGCCGCGGTCAGCAGCACCGGAAGCGTGCTGTGGTGGGCGATGGGGGCGAGGGCGACCGCGTCGGGCGGGTCGAGCCGCCCGACGATGACGACGACGGGTCCGGTCGAGATGCCGGCGAACTGGCGGGCAAGGTGGGGCAGGGCATCGTCGCGGCGGGCCGTGAGGGTCGCGAACTGCACGAGCATCGCGTCGACCTCGGTCATGTCGCCGCCGTCGATGCGGTCCACGAGCACGGACCCCTCGGAGTCGAGCACCTCGACGGCGTACCCATCGTGCACGAGCCGTGCCACTGCCGAGACGCACGCCGAGATGCCGGCCTCGAAGCCGGGGTCGGCTCCGGGTGCCCGCAGCGCCTCAGGCGACCAGCGCAGCGCAGCGCGGTCGATGACGACCGAGGCCTCGGGGGTGGACTCCTGCTCCTCCTGCCGCACCATGAGCTCGTCGCGGTGCGCGGTCGCGCGCCAGTGGATGCGGCGCATGGAGTCGCCCGGGGCGTACGGCCGGGCGACCAGGTTGTCGGACCCCTGCCCGAGCTGGTCGGTCGTGGTGTGGAGCATGCCTCCGGTCGCGCCGGCGTAGTCGATGAGCGGCGGCAGGTCGATGACAGCCGGCGCGACGGTGACCGGCGTGCGCTGGCCGAACACGACGGTGCGCCGCGCGAGCCCGAACGGGTCGGAGGTCCGCACGGTGAGCGGGCCGATCGGGTGCACGCCCCGGCGAGCGCCGGTGACGGTGTATATGAGGTCTACGCTGCGGGCGCCGCCGCGCTCACCCCCGCGCAGACCTGAGCCGAGCGCCGGGAATGCGCCGTCGGCCTTGCCGCGGAGCCCTTTGGGCAGCGTGTCGTGCCATTTGCCGGGCGCGGTGGGAAGGGCGGTGCGCACGTCGACGCGCACCGTCACCCTGGCCTCGCTCCCGACGGAGGCGACCTCGGGGACGAGCGAGCGGGTGATGGTGTCGGTCCGGCGGCCCACGTACAGCGACGCGACGCTCGTCGCCACCACCGCCAGCAGCAGGATGCCGAAGTACATCAGCTCGACGACGCCGGCCTCGTTCGCCACGAACAAGCAGGCGATCGCGAGGACCAGGGCCCCGGTGCCCCGGACCGTCAGCGGCCACACGCGTCTCATCCTGCACTCACTGACGTGAGGCGATCGGCACTCGCACGCTCGCCGCGATGCGCTCCAGGATCGTCGAGATGGCGTCCGCGGCGCCGGCGGCGCGCGCACCGCCGGCCACGCGGGTGGGGATCAGGCGGTGCGCGAACACCGGTGCGAGGAGAGCGGTGATGTCATCGGGGATGACGAAGCCACGGCCGTCGAGGGCCGCCCACACCTTGGCAGCGCGCACGAGCTGCAGCGTGGCGCGCGGGCTCGCTCCCAGCCGCAGGTCGCTGTGCGAGCGCGTGGCCTGCGCGAGGGCGACGGCGTAGTCCTCGATCGCGGGAGCCACGTGCACACCCCTGGCCCATGCCACGAGCCCGGCGACCTCCTCGGCCGACACCACCGGGGTGAGCTGGTCGAGCGGGTTCAGGGCGTCGCGCTGCCGCAGCATGAGCGCTTCCGACCGCGGGTCGGGGTAGCCCATCGAGATGCGCATCATGAAGCGGTCGCGCTGGGCCTCGGGGAGGGCGTACGTGCCCTCCATCTCCAGCGGGTTCTGCGTCGCCACGACGAGGAACGGCTCGGGCACGAAATGGGTGCGGCCGTCCACCGTCACCTGGCGCTCCTCCATCGCCTCCAGAAGCGCCGACTGGGTCTTGGGGGAGGAGCGGTTGATCTCGTCGGCGATCACGATGTTCGCGAAGATCGCCCCCGGCTTGAACTCGAACTCGCGCTCGACGGGGTTGAAGACGCTGACGCCGGTGACGTCGCCGGGAAGCAGGTCCGGAGTGAACTGGATGCGGCGGACCGTCGCATCGACCGAAGTGGCCAGCGCCCGCGCGAGCATCGTCTTGCCGACGCCGGGCACGTCCTCGATGAGGAGATGGCCCTCGGCCAGGAGGCACACCAGAGCGCTGCGCACCGCATCGGGCTTGCCGTCGATGACGCTGCCGACCGCCGCCAGGATCGAGTCCGTGACGCGGGCGAATCCGTCCGCGGTCAGCGCCCCGCGCGCCGTGGACTCCCCGGTTGCGGCATCCGTCATCGCGGTATCGACCATCGAGGACTCCTGTTCCCCCCCTCGCACGAGCGGGTCGCGGTGAGGTGGGGGCATCCTCGCCCCCGCGACCGATCCTAATCGCGGCGATAACGGATGGGTATCGGTGGCGCTGAGAGAACCCTGCATGCCGCGACCGCCGCCCGGTAGGCCGTCGGCGGTGTGACATCGCCCCGCGCGGAGCGGGTTAGACTGGACGCAGCTCTCCGCGAGGCGGCATCCAGGCCAACTCCCCCAGGACGGAAACGTAGCAAGGGTAACCAGGCTCTGCCGGGTTCGCGGAGAGTCTTACTTTTCCCGGCCGCCCGGATGGGCACACCTGGCCGGGCATCGCGCCCGCCCATAGGGTGGACGGGTGGCGCAGAGCATCTACATCACGTCGGCAGAAGGCCACTCGGGGAAGTCGACCGTCGCGCTCGGTGTGCTCGACGCGCTGAGCCACGCGACACCGCGCGTGGGGGTTTTCCGGGCGATCGCGCGCTCGACCGTCGAGCGCGATTACGTGCTCGAGATGCTGCTCGACCACGACGGCGTTCATCTGCCGTACGAGGACTGCATCGGCGTCACCTATGACGACGTCCGGCAGGATCCGGATGCTGCGCTCGCGACCATCGTCGAGCGCTACAAGGCGGTTGAGGCCCAGTGCGATGCGGTCGTCGTGCTCGGCAGCGACTTCACCGACGTGGGGAGCCCGGCCGAGCTCGGCTACAACGCCCGGATCGCCGCGAACCTCGGCGCGCCGGTGCTGCTCGTGCTCGGGGGCCGGTCGGCGCGGAACGAGACGCAGCCCGAGGCGCTCGGGTCCTCACCCGCCCGGACTCCCGCCGAGATGGGGCAGATCGCCGACCTCGCGCTGGCGGAACTGGCGCACGGGCGTGCGAAGCTCTTCGCGGTGGTCGCCAATCGCGCGGACCCCACCCGCACCGGCGAGACGCTCGACGCGATCCGCCGGTCGATCCACTCGCATCAGGCCTCCCCGGCGGCGCCCTCCGCGCCGGTGCCCGTCTGGGCCATTCCCGAGGACCGCTACCTCGTCGCCCCCTCGATCCGCGGCATCATGCGGTCGGTCGACGGCGAGCTTCTCGCGGGCGACCCCGAACGGCTGACGCGCGAGGCCCTCTCGGTCGTCGTCGCCGGCATGTCGATGGTCAACGTGCTGCCGAGACTCCTGGAGGGCGCGGTGGTCATCATCGCCGCCGACCGATCGGAGGTGCTGCTGGCGACGCTGCTGGCCAACGCCTCCGGAACGTTCCCGTCGCTCTCGGGCATCGTGCTCAACGGCCCCTTCGAATTGCCGGAGCCCGTCACCCGGCTGCTGGACGGCCTCGGATCGCAGGTGCCCATCATCACGACCGAGCTCGGCACCTACGAGACGGCCGCACGGATCATGGGCACGCGCGGACGCCTCGCCGCCGACTCGCAGCGACGCTACGACACCGCGCTGGCCCTCTTCGAGCAGAGCGTCGACACCGACGAGCTGCTCGTGGCGTTCGGGCTGGCGCGCGCGACCGTCGTCACGCCGCTGATGTTCGAGTTCCAGCTCATCGAAAGGGCGCGGGCCGAGCGCAAGCGCATCGTGCTGCCCGAGGGCGACGACGACCGGGTGCTGCGCGCGGCTGCGACGGTGCTCAAGCGAGGAATCGCCGACCTCGTGATCCTCGGCGAGCCGTTCGAGGTCCGCGCCCGTGCGATCGAGCTCGGCATCGACATCCAGGCCGCCGAGGTGCTGTCACCAGTCGACGCTGTGCACGTGCACAGATTCGCCGAAGAGTACGCGCGGCTGCGCGCGCACAAGGGCGTCACCGTCGGGCAGGCCGCCGACACCGTGACCGATGTCTCGTACTTCGGCACGATGATGGTGCACCTCGGCCTCGCCGACGGCATGGTCTCCGGCGCCGCGCACACGACGGCGCACACGATCCGTCCCGCGTTCGAGATCATCAAGACGAAGCCCGGAGTCTCGGTCGTCTCGAGCGTCTTCCTCATGGCCCTCGCCGACCGTGTGCTCGTCTACGGCGACTGCGCCGTGATCCCCGACCCCACGAGCGAGCAGCTCGCCGACATCGCGATCTCGTCGGCGGCGACCGCCGCGCAGTTCGGGATAGATCCGCGCGTCGCGATGCTGTCGTACTCGACGGGCGAGTCCGGATCGGGTGCCGATGTCGAGAAGGTGAGGGATGCCACCGCCCTCGTCCGCTCGCGGGCGCCGGAGCTGCTCGTGGAGGGGCCGATCCAGTACGACGCGGCCGCCGACGCCGCCGTGGCCGCGGCGAAGATGCCCGGCTCGGAGGTGGCCGGGCGGGCGACGGTGTTCGTCTTCCCCGACCTCAACACCGGCAACAACACATACAAGGCCGTCCAGCGCTCGGCGGGAGCGGTCGCGATCGGACCCGTGCTGCAGGGCCTCAACAAGCCGATCAACGACCTGTCGCGCGGCGCGCTGGTCGACGACATCGTCAACACCATCGCGATCACCGCGATCCAGGCGCAAGGGCAGTGAGCTCATGACACCGGTGCTCGTCATCAACAGCGGCTCGTCGTCGTTCAAGTACCAGCTGATCGACATGGACAGCGAGGCGATCCTCGCGTCGGGGCTGGTCGAGCGGATCGGGGAAGGCCTCGGTGCCGCCGAGCACACCGTGTACGCACGCCCCGAGCCGACCGCGACCGGCGCGGCGGGGGAGCCGAGCGGCATGGCGACCTTCCTCGACGCGAAGCGCACGCGCGAACTGCCCATCCCCGACCACACCGCGGGGTTCGGGGTCATGCTCGATGCCTTCGCGGCAGGCGGCCCGTCGCTCGAGGCGAACCCGCCGATCGCCGTCGGTCACCGCGTCGTGCACGGCGGTGCGCGGTTCTTCGAGCCGACCCTCATCACGCCGCTGGTCGAGATCAACATCGACGAGCTGGGCGTGCTCGCGCCGCTGCACAATCCGGCCAACCTCGCCGGCATCCGGGCGGCGCGACAGGCGTTCCCCGACGTGCCGCACGTCGCGGTGTTCGACACCGCCTTCCATCAGACCCTGGCACCCGCCGCCTACACCTACGCGATCGACGACGCGCTCGCAGCATCCCACCGGATCCGCCGCTACGGGTTCCACGGCACCTCGCACAAGTTCGTCAGCGAGGCCGCCGCGGCCTTCCTCGGCCGCCCGCTCGCAGAGCTGAAGCAGATCGTCTTCCACCTCGGCAACGGAGCGTCGGTCACGGCCGTCGACGGCGGGCGCTCCGTCGACACCTCGATGGGCTTCACGCCGCTCGAGGGCCTTGTGATGGGCACGCGCTCGGGCGACATCGACCCCGCCGTCCTCTTCCACCTCGCCCGCCGCGAGGGCATGACGATCGACGACCTCGACGACCTGCTCAACAAGCGCAGCGGCATGCTGGGGCTCGCCGGGTCGAACGACCTCCGCGACATCCGGGCTGCGGTCGAGCGCGGCGATCCGCGCGCGCAGCTCGCCTTCGAGGTCTACGTGCACCGGCTGCGCTCCTACGCCGGCGCATACCTCGCGCAGCTCGGCGGCGCCGACGTGATCTCGTTCACGGCAGGCGTCGGCGAGAACGCCCCGCTCGTGAGAGCGCGCGCCCTCGAGACCCTCGGGTTCGCGGGCGTGGAGATCGACCGCGCCCGCAACGAGAGCCCCGATCGGGGCATCCGCGTCATCTCGACAGACGCGTCGAAGGTGACGGTGCTGGTCGTCCCGACCGACGAAGAACTCGAGATCGCACGCCAGACGCTGGGTGTCGCCGGGCGCTGAATCGTGTCACGGTGCGGCGGGGCCCCCGCCCGCATTACGCTTGCTGGGCGGCGCGCCCGAGTGCCGACGCACTTCCCCGCATCCGACCGCTCCCCGGAGGTTCCGTGGCACACGAGACCCTGCCCGATCTGGCCGTCTTCGACGCCGTGCTGTTCGACCTGGACGGCGTCCTGACGCCGACCGCAGAAGTCCACATGCACGCGTGGCAGGTGATGTTCGAAGAGCTGTTCGCGGCGTGGGACATCACGCCGCCGTACACCGAGCGCGACTACTTCGACCATCTCGACGGCAAGAAGCGATACGACGGCGTGGCCAGCCTGCTGCGCTCGCGCGATGTCGAGGTGCCGTGGGGCGACCCCTCCGATCCGCCGAGCGCCGACACCGTGTGCGGCATCGGCAATCGCAAGAACGCCGTGTTCGAGCGGGTGCTGCGCGCCGAGGGCATCGCCCCCTATCCCGGATCACTGCGCCTGCTCGACGCGCTCGCGGCGGCCGGCACCCCGGTCGCGGTGGTGTCGAGCTCGAAGAACGCCGAGGAGGTGCTGGCGGCGGCCGGCATCCGTGACCGCTTCGCCGTGGTGATGGACGGCGTCATCGCCGAGCGCGACCACCTCGCTTCCAAGCCGGCACCGGATGTCTTCGTCGAGGCGGCGCGCATGCTGCAGGTGGAGCCTTCCCGCAGCGTCGCGGTGGAGGACGCCATCAGCGGTGTGCAGTCGGCTGCCGCCGGCGGCTTCGGGCTGGTGGTGGGCGTGGACCGCGGCGCCGGCAAGCAGGATCTCGTCGACGCGGGCGCCCACGTCGTGGTCAACGACCTGGAGGAGTTCGTCCGATGATCGATCGCGATCGGTTCCCCGTCGACCCGTGGCAGCTGGTGGAGAGGTCGTTCGACCTCGACGACGCGGGCGTCACCGAGACATTGTTCGCGGTGGGCAACGGCTACCTGGGCATGCGGGGGAATCATCCCGAGGGACGCCATGCAGTGGAGCATGGGACGTTCATCAACGGGTTGCATGAGACGTTCCCGATCCGTCACGCGGAGCAGGCGTACGGTTTCGCCGAGGTGGGCCAGACGATCGTCAACGCGCCGGACGCGAAGGTGATGCGCGTCTACGTCGATGATGAGCCGCTGGCGCTGGATGTGGCGGACGTGCGCGAGTACGAGCGTGTGCTGGACATGCGCGACGGGGTGCTGCGCCGGCACATCCTGTGGGTGACGCCGTCGGGCAAAGAGGTGCGGATCGAGTTCGAGCGGCTGGTGTCGTTTGAGGAGAAGCATCTGGCGGTGATGACGGTCGAGGTCACGGTGCTGAACTCGGACGCGCCGGTGACGGTGAGCTGTCAGATCCTCAACCGGCAGGATGGCGAGGACGTCTACGGTGGCACGCCGAGTGCCCCGAAGCGGGCCGGTTTCGACCCGCGTAAGACGGAGAAGCTGCATGAGCGGGTGCTGCAGCCGCAGGAGTACTGGCAGGACACGCTGCGTTCGGCGTTGTCGTACCGGGTGACGGAGTCCGGGATGACGGTCGCGGTGGTCGCGGATCATCTGGTGGAGACGGCGAACGAGTACAGCGTGCGCACTCTCATCGAGCCCGATATCGCGAAGAACGTCTTCCGGGTGCAGGCGAAGGCGGGTGTGCCGGTCCGGGTGACCAAGCTGGTGAGCTATCACACCTCCCGTGGGGTGCCGGCGCGTGAGCTCGTGGACCGGTGCCGGCGCACGCTGGATCGTGCGCTGGGTGAGGGCGTGGCGGTCATCCGGGCGCGGCAGCGGGAGTGGCTGGACGGGTTCTGGGAGCGGTCGGATGTGCGCATCGGCGGGCACGACGACCTGCAGCAGGCGACCCGCTGGTGCCTGTTCCAGCTCGCGCAGGCCGCGGCGCGCGCCGATGGCCAGGGCGTGCCGGCCAAGGGCGTGACGGGGTCGGGGTACTCGGGCCACTACTTCTGGGACACCGAGATCTATGTGCTGCCGTTCCTGGCGTACACGACGCCGTTGTGGGCCCGTAACGCGCTGCGGATGCGGTACCTCATGCTTCCCGCCGCACGGCGGCGCGCGTTCCAGCTCAACGAGGCCGGGGCGCTGTTCCCGTGGCGCACGATCAACGGTGAGGAGGCGTCCGCCTACTACGCCGCCGGCACCGCGCAGTACCACATCAACGCCGACGTCAGCTTCGCGCTGGCGAAGTACGTGCGAGCCACCGGCGACGACGAGTTCCTCTTCCGCGAGGGTGTCGACATCGCCGTGGAGACCGCGAGGCTGTGGGCGACCCTGGGCTTCTGGCGCTCCAGCGACGGCGTGCTCGACGGGGAGGGTGACACGTTCCACATCCACGGCGTGACCGGGCCGGACGAGTACACCACCGTCGTCAACGACAACCTGTTCACCAACGTCATGGCGCGGTTCAACCTCCGCTTCGCCGCGCGCACCGTGCGCGAGATGGCCGAGGCCGACGGAGAGGTCTACCGGCAGATGGTCGACCGGCTCGCGCTGGAGCCGGGCGAACCCGAGGCGTGGGAGCGGGCCGCAGAGGCCATGCACATCCCGTTCAGCCCCAGCCTCGGCATCCACCCCCAGGACCACGTCTTCCTCGAACGCGAGATCTGGGACCTGGAGAACACGCCGCCCGACAAGCGACCGCTGCTGCTGCACTTCCACCCGCTGGTGATCTATCGCTACCAGGTGCTCAAACAGGCCGACGTGGTGCTGGCACTGTTCCTGCAGGGCAACCACTTCTCCGACGAAGACAAACTCGCCGACTTCGAGTACTACGACCCGCTCACCACGGGCGATTCGACCCTGTCGGCCGTGGTGCAGGCGATCCTCGCCGCCGAGGTCGGCTACCAGGACCTCGCCCTGGAATACTTCCGCGAGTCGATCTTCGTCGACCTGGGCGACCTGCACCACAACGCCTCCGACGGCGTGCACGTCGCGTCCGCGGGCGGCGTGTGGACCGCACTGGTCTCCGGCTTCGGCGGCATGCGCGACCACTTCGGCGAACTGTCGTTCGACCCCCGCCTGCCCGCCGCGTGGCCGTCCCTCGAGTTCGTGCTCCACTGGCACGGCACCCGCCTGGTGGTCACCGTCACCCGTGATCAGCTCCACGTACGCGCCACCGACGGCGACCCCGTCGGGTTCAGCGTCCGCGGCACCGGCTATGTCGTCGGCGCCGGCGAGGAGGTCGTCGTACCGCTCGACGGCCAAGGCCCCGTCATCCCGGGCCGCCCCTCCCTGCGCGAACTCGGCGACGCCCGCCGCGAAGACGGCTCGCTCCTCTCGGCATCCGTGCCCACGGTCACCTCCGCGATACCGCTCGTCGTCGGCGCCGCCGATGTCGAGCACGGCGCCGACGTCTAGTACTCCCGCGGCGTGCTGAGCTTCTCCGAGAACAGGAGATCTGGCTGGCGCAGGACGATCTGAATCAGAACGTCCTGTCGCCGCCAGATCTCCTGATCTCGTTGTTGAGCCCGCGGGCAGTTGAGCTTCTCCGAGAGGAGTCGTCCTGTCGGCGCCAGATCGCCTGATCTCGTCGACGCCGCGAGGGCTGGGGAACGAGGTGGCGGGCCGAATGATACGCTCGAGGCATCCACACGGGAGCCCCAGCAGGGGCTGAGATCGGGCTGAGGCTGCCTGCGACCGTCGTACCTGTACGGGTCATGCCGGCGTAGGAAGGAGGAGCCTTGATGGATTCGCGCAACTCGCGCCGTCCGTATTCGCGTCCCCGAGCGGAGGCCGCGCGAACCGATGGTTCGCGGCGTCCGCTCACCGATGAGGTGAGCACCCGCGTGGACGCGCGCGGTGCCGGGCGCTGACCGCGCCGACGTCGCCGTCGTGGGCGCCGGGGTGGTCGGATCGGCCATCGCGTGGGAACTCGCGCGCACGGGCCGCCGCGTCAGGCTGATCGACGCCGCGCCCGGGTCCGGTGCGACCTGGGCGGCCGGCGGCATGCTGGGCGTCGCGGGCGAGCATCGGCAGGGAGAGGAGGAGGCGCTCGCGCTGGCGCAGGCCGCCGCCACGGTTTATCCCGACTTCCTCGCCTCGCTCCCGGGGGCGGACGGCGTCGGCTACGAGACCGTCCCAACCCTGCTCGCGGGCGTCGACGGTGCCGATCGCGCGGGGCTCGCCGACCTCGCGGCGGTGCACATCGCGAACGGGCTCGGCGTCCGCCGCCTCTCGCTGCGCGAGATCCGTCGCGTCGAGCCGCTGATCGGGCCCGCAGTCACGAGCGCGTACCTGGTCGACAGCGACCACCGTGTCGACCCCCGCGCGCTCGGCCGCGTGCTCGTGGCCGCACTGCGGTCGCTCCAGGCGAGCGCGCCCCTCGCGTCCGCGGCCGAAGAGATCGGCGCGGCATCGACCGACGGGCGGCACCTGCGGCTCGCGGACGGCAGGACCGTCGTAGCGTCAGAGGTGATCGTCGCGACCGGCGCACATGCGGCGGAACTCGCCGGGCTGCGCGAGCACCTCGACGGCCTGATCCGCCCGGTATACGGCGACATCCTGCGCGCGAAGGTGCCGGCGTCCCTCCGCCCGCTGCTGACCACCACCGTGAGAGCGTCGGTCGAGGGACGACCGGTCTACCTGATCCCGCGGCAGGACGACACCGTGGTGATCGGGGCGACCGAACGCGAGCACGGCGACTGCGATGTCTCGATGGGCGGTGTGCACGGGCTGCTGCGCGACGCCCGCGAGGTCGTCCCCGCGCTCGACGAGCTCACCCTGATGGAGACGACGGCCCGGGCTCGTCCGGGGACGCCTGACAACCTGCCGCTCGTGGGCAGGATCGCGCCGGGGCTCTCCGTCGCGACCGGCACCTACCGCAGCGGCGTGCTGCTCGCGCCGCTCATCGCCCGGCTCTGCGCGCGTCTCGTGGACGGCGATGTGCTCGATGACTGGCCGCAGCTGCGGCCCGACCGCTTCACCACGGCGCCCCGCATCGGTGCGGGCGCCCCGCCCATGGAAGAGGAGAAATGATGGACCTCGACGTCAACGGAGCGACGATGGCGCTCCACGCCAACGCAACGATCGCCGATCTGGTGACCGCCCTGACGGGGCGGGCCCTGGACCCGCTCGGAGCGGCCCGCGACGGCGCGCCGCTCGGCCTCGCGGTCGCCGTAGACGCCGCCGTCGTTCCGAGGGCGCGGTGGAGCCGGCATCGGCTGTCGCCCGGCGACCGCGTCGAGGTGCTCACCGCGGCACAGGGAGGCTGACGTGACGTCGACACCGATGCTCACTGCGCAGGTCGACCCCTTCGTCGTCGCCGGCGTCGAGCTGCGCTCGCGCCTCATCATGGGCACCGGCGGCGCGACGGGCCATCAGGTGCTCGGCGACGCTCTGGATGCCGCCGACGCGGATCTTGCGACGCTCGCCGTGCGCCGGTTCGACCCGGCGACGCGCGGGTCGCTCCTCGACCTGCTTGCGCAGCGCGGGATCCGGCTGCTGCCCAACACCGCGGGATGCCGGACGGCGCGCGAGGCGGTCACGACAGCGGAGCTCGCGCGCGAGGCGTTCGAGACCGAGTGGGTCAAGCTGGAAGTCGTCTCCGACGACCGCACGCTGCTGCCCGATGCGCTCGAGCTCGTCGACGCCACGGCGGAACTCGTCGACCGCGGGTTCACGGTCTTCGCCTACACGAACGACGATCCCGCGCTTGCGCTCAGGCTGGAGCACCTCGGCGCGGCAGCCGTGATGCCGCTCGGCGCGCCCATCGGCACGGGCCTCGGCATCCTGAATCCCCACAACATCGAGCTGATCACGGCGCGGGCGTCGGTGCCGATCGTGCTCGACGCCGGCATCGGCACCGCCTCCGACGCCGCCCTGGCAATGGAGCTGGGCTGCGACGCCGTGCTGCTGGCGACCGCGGTGACCCGGGCGCAGGACCCCGTCGGGATGGCGACGGCCTTCCGTCACGCGGTGCTCGCCGGGCGCCTGGCCAGGAGGTCGGGACGCATCCCGCGGCGGCGCCACGCCCTCGCCTCCACTACCGACCTAGGAAGGGCCGAGCTGTGACGCCGCTCGTCGCGCCGGGGCCCGCGCTCGACGACGATGAACTCGAGCGGTACTCGCGGACCGTCATGCTCCCCGAGATCGGCGACGAGGGCCAGCGCCGGCTGCGGGCCGCGAAAGTGCTGGTGATCGGCGCGGGCGGTCTCGGCGGTCCCACGCTGCTCGGGCTCGCCTGCGCGGGCGTCGGCGTGGTCGGCGTCGTGGACGCCGACCGCGTGGATCTCGGCAATCTGCAGCGGCAGTTCCTCCACCGCGTGGGCGACATCGGGCGCCGCAAGACGCGGTCGGCCGCCCGAGCCGTGCGCGCCCTGAACCCGGGGGTCGAGGTCCGCGAGCACGCCGTGCGTCTGACGCGCGAGAACGCCGACGAGATCTTCGCCGGGTACGACGTCGTGGTCGACGGGTCCGACAACTTCGCCACCCGCTACCTCGTGGCCGACGCGGCAGCGAAGCGCGGCATCCCGTGCGTCTGGGGCTCGGTCCTGCGGTTCGAGGGGCAGGTCGCCGTGTTCTGGCCGCCGCACGGCCCCGGGTACCGGGACCTGTACGCCGACGCGCCGACGGAAGCGCCCACGTGCGCCTCGGCAGGGGTGTTCGGGCCCCTCTGCGCACTCGTCGGCGCGCAGCTCACGGCCGAGGTGGTCAGACTCGTCACGGGCGTCGGCAGGACCCTGCTCGGCAGGGTGGCCGTGATCGACGCGCTCGGTGCGGAGTGGCGCTCGATCGCGATCTCCGCGACCGCGACCACGACCACGACCGCGGCGGCGGACGAAGGGTCGCACGGCGCTGCGCCCGCGGCCGACCCCCCGCAACGCACCGGGGCGCCGGCCGGGACGTGCACGGCTGCGTTCCCGCCGGATGCTGCGGTGCCGGATGCTGCGCTGCCGGATGCTGCGGTGCTCGTGAGCGCGACCGCGCTCCGCGCCGAGCTCGCCGTGGCGCGAACGCGGATCACGGTCGTGGACGTGCGCGAACTCGACGAGGCCGGCGGCATCCCGGGCGCCGTTCGCGCGCCGCTGTCCCGCTTGCGGGCGGATCCCTCGCAGGTGCCGCAGGGTGATGTGGTGCTGTACTGCGCCCGCGGGGTGCGTTCCGAGACCGCCGCGGGGATCCTCGCGAGCGCCGGCCGGTCCGGGGTCCGGACCCTCGCCGGCGGGCTCGCCGCCTGGGAGGCGACCTCCCCGTCGATCTGAGCCGGGTGGGCGGGGTGCAGCCCCGCTCACGCGCGGTCGAAGAACTCCAGCTCGTGGCGCATTGACCGCGCGAACGCCGCGCTCATCCGTTCCCTTTCGCGCGGGCTGGCCTGACGAGCGGCCGTATCGGCGATCTCGACCGCGCGCGTCGTGGCCGCCGCGAAGGCGGGATCGCCGTACATCGCCAGCCAGTCGTCGTACGGGTGCTCGTCGTGGCGCTGAGCGGCGAGCCGCACCCCCAGATCGGTGTAGAGCCAGAAGCACGGGAGCACGGCGGCGACGAGCTCGCCGTAAGAAGTGGCCGACGCGTGCAGGTGATTCGTGTAGGCAAGGGTCTGCGGCGCCGGGGACGCGGCATCCGTCCCCACATGCGATTCGTGCAGCCGCCGCTCCTCGACGATCGACGACTCGGCCGAACGGGCCCAGAACGCCTGCTCGCTCGGCGATGGCGCGAGCGCGCTCGCGCGTGCGAGCACGCGGGAGTACTCGCCGAGGTACAGGGCGTCCTGCGCAAGATAGCGCAGGAACGTGTCGCGCGGGAGCGACCCGTCGACGAGTCCCCGAACGAATCCGCAGGCGTCGACCTCGGCGCGGACGGAAGCGGAGGCGTCCCACATGCGCTGCGACCAGGGCGTGGCGTGCCCCGGGTCGCCGCGCAGTTCGTGGAAGTGGTCGATCGGCCCGTTGCCGCTGCCGACGCGCAGGGTGTCGGCGTGCGCGAGGGCGCCGCGGAGCCACTCCTTCGCGCGCAGGAGCGACTCCGCCCACGTCATGCCGCGTGCCCGCAGGGTGGCGACCGCCGACGACAGCGAGCAGCCGGTGCCGTGCGTGTTGAGGGTCGCGACGCGGTCGCCGCCCACCCCGTACACGCCCTCGGCCCCGACGATCGCGTCTGGGCAGTCCGCGCCGTCGAAGTGGCCGCCCTTGAGGAGCACAGTGGTGCCCGTCGACTGCACGAGTGCGTGTGCGTCGTCGACCGCCGTCGCCCACGTTCCGGCGCGCGGACGCCCGGTGAGCACCGCGAGCTCGGCGAGGTTCGGCGTGAGCAGATCGACCTCCGCGCACAGTTCGCGCAGCGCGGTCTCCGCGGCGGGGTCGAGGAGCCGGTCGCCGCTGGTCGCCACCATCACGGGGTCGAGCACCACGATCGGCGGGCGAACCCGTGCGAGCCATGCGCGGACGGCGCCGATGATCTCGGCGGACTGCAGCATGCCGATCTTGACGGCATCGATCTCGACGTCGTCGGAGACCGCGTCCAGCTGAGCGGTGAGGAACTCGACCGGCGGCACGTGCACGTCCCGCACGCCGTGGGTGTTCTGCGCGACGAGGGCCGTGACGACCGCCATGCCGTAGCCGCCGAGGGCGCCGATCGACTTGATGTCCGCCTGCACACCTGCGCCGCCGGTCGGGTCGGTTCCGGCGATGCTGAGCACCCGGGGGATCGCGGTCATCGCGCCACCTCCGCGAGGGCGGCGCGATCCGCGACCGGCGTCAGGGCCGGCGCATCGGCCGCGAGCCGGAGCGAGCCGGCGACGGATCCGGGGTCTGCGGCGGCGCAGATCGCCGACACCACCGCAACCCCGGCGGCACCGGCCGCGCGCAAGGCCGTCACGTCGTCGACGCCCACACCGCCGATCGCGATGCACGGGATCGGCGTGGCGGCGGCGAGGGCCGCGAAGCCGGCAACGCCGAGTACCGGCGGATGGTCGGGCTTGGTCGTCGTGGGGCGGATCACCCCGGTCCCGAGGTAGTCGAGCGTTCCCTCCGGGAGGCCGGATGCTGCCGCGAGATGCTCCGGCCGGTTCGCGGTCCAGCCGATCACGGCGTCGGCGCCGAGCAGTCGCCGCGCGGTGACCGGGGGTAGGTCGCTCTGCCCCAGATGCACCCCGTCGATGCGGGCGCCCGCGTCGCGCGCCGCGAGCGCGACGTCGACGCGATCGTCGATGAGCAGCAGGCACCGCCCGCACACGACGTCCGACAGCGCGATTGCCTGCCGCATCAGCTCTCGTGCGGTGATCGACTTCGCCCGCAGCTGCACGACATCGACGCCCGCGCCGACCGCGGCGTCGACGACGTCGACGAGCCGCTCGAACGCGATGCGATCGTCGGTGACAAGATGCACCGCCGCGCGCGCGGCGCCGCGGACCCCCGCGGTGCGAACGGCCCCGCTCATGCGGAGGCTCCCGCGAGGACGCGCACGTCGAGCTGCGCGGGGTCGGCAGCGCCGGCGTCGAGCGCATCGAGGAAAGTCACCGCGAACGAGCCCGGTCCGTCGCCGTCTGTGACGAGATCCACCGCGCCCGACACGGCTACCGCTCCGCCGGTGCGGAGCGCGAGCAGGGCGTTCGCGGTGTAGTTCGTCACCACCGCGCTCGTGATGCCCCGCACCAGGGGTGAGGCCTCCCGCAGCGCCGTCAGAGCGGCGGCGGGGGAGAGGGCGGACAGGTGTGCTTCGGTGCGCGCTTTCATCGCGACATCCCTTCGCTCGCATGATCGAGATCAGGTTCGACGGGTGTCTTCTCAGCCCGCCTCGCGGGCACCCCGTGTCACTGCCGAGCAATCTAGCAGCCGATCCCGGCGGCGGTCGGCACCGTGTCGACGATCCGGGCGCGGCGTCTCGAGCGCGCGGTCGCGATGTCGGCCCCACGCCGTAGGCTGGGGGAGTGACCACCGCCCTCTATCGCCGCTACCGGCCCGAGTCGTTCGGCGAGATGATCGGGCAGTCCCAGGTGACCGAACCGCTCATGACGGCGCTGCGCGGCGACCGTGTGGGTCACGCCTACCTGTTCTCCGGTCCGCGCGGCTGCGGAAAGACCACGTCAGCCCGTATTCTCGCGCGCTGCCTGAACTGTGCGCAGGGGCCGACCGACATCCCGTGCGGCACGTGCGACAGCTGCGTCGAGCTGGGGCGCGGCGGGGGCGGCTCGCTCGACGTCGTCGAGATCGACGCCGCGAGCCACAACGGCGTCGACGACGCTCGCGATCTCCGCGAGCGCGCGGTGTTCGCCCCGGCGCGCGACCGCTTCAAGATCTTCATCCTCGATGAGGCGCACATGGTCACCCCGCAGGGCTTCAACGCCCTGCTGAAGCTCGTCGAAGAGCCTCCCGACCACGTCAAGTTCATCTTCGCGACGACCGAGCCCGAGAAGGTCATCGGCACGATCCGCTCGCGCACCCACCACTACCCGTTCCGACTCGTCCCTCCGGGCGCGATGCTCGAGTACGTCGAGCAGCTGTGCGAGCAGGAGGGCGTGCGGGTCGACCAGGGCGTGCTGCCGCTCGTGGTGCGCGCCGGCGGGGGGTCGCCGCGAGACACGCTCTCGCTGCTCGACCAGCTCATCGCCGGCTCCGAAGACGCGAAGGTCACCTACGCCCGTGCCGTGGCCCTGCTGGGCTACACGCACGCCGAGCTGCTCGACGAGGTCGTCGACGCGTTCGCCGCCGCCGACGCCTCGGCCGCCTTCTCGGCCGTCGACCGCGTCGTGCAGACGGGCCAGGACCCGCGCCGCTTCGTCGACGACCTGCTCGAGCGCCTGCGGGATCTCATCGTCGTCGCCGCGACCGGTCAGGGCGCCGCGGCTGTGCTCCGCGGTGTCTCCGCCGAGGATCTCGCGCGCATGCAGCGCCAGGCCGACGCGTTCGGGCCGTCTCGCCTGTCGCACATCGCCGACCTGGTCATCGCGACCCTCGACGACATGACCGGCGCCACCTCGCCCCGCCTGCAGCTCGAGTTGATGGTCGCTCGCGTGCTCGCGCGCGGGACGGATGCCTCGTCTCACGCCTCGCCCAGCACGAGTGCCGCGCCCGTGGCTGCGCCGACGGCGCAGGCCACCCCAGGCACTCCTGCGCGGGTCGCAGCGCCCGCCCCCGCCGCGGTCTCCGCACCGTCCTCGGCGCCCACCGCCGCGCCGCCTGCTGCCGCGCCCGCCGCGGGCCCCCCGCCCGCCGCGGCCCCTGCGCCCGTGGCGGAGCCCACACCGGCCGCGGAGTCCGCGCCGGTTCCCACGGGTCCGGTGACGCGAGAGCGTCTGCAGGAAGCCTGGCCAGAGGTGCTCGCGCGTCTCGAGAACGTGAGCAGGTCGTCGTGGATGCTCGCCTCCGGTGCCCGTGTCGCGTCGCTCGACGACGACGTGCTGACCTTGACGTTCGCGAGCCAGAGCGACGTGGCCAAGTTCAAGCAGCTCGCGGCGGGCAAGGGCCCCAGTGAAGACCTGCGCCAGGCGATCCTGGGCGTGCTGGGCATCCGCGTGAAGTACATCGCCCGCCACGACCCGACCGGCGGTGGCCGCGCCGGCGGTTCGGGTGGGGCGGGCACGCCGGCGGTGCCGGCTTCGGGCCCCGCGGGTGAGACCGAGGGGGCTCCCCGGGCCACCGAACCCGGACGCTCCGCTGCTCCTCCTGCTCCGGAGGCAGCGGCCGCTGCGGCACCCCCGCCGCCCCGGCCCTCGGTCGCCGCTCCGAGCGCATCGCGATCATCCGCCGCGCCGGCACCGCGGGCCTCGGCATCCGCCGCGCCGGTGACGGACTGGGCGGTCGCTGCCATTCCGTCCGACGACGACGCCCCGCCGCCCGACCCGGGCCCTGCCGCCGTGCCGCTCGAGGCGCCGGCGCAGTTCGCCGTCGACGACGAGCCCGAAGACGCCTCCGCCCAGGCGCGGGCCCGCGTCGCGACTCTGGCGCCGCCGCGCGAAGGCGACGTGCTCCCGTCCGCCGAAGTCGCGTCTGCGATCGACCGCGACGACGACGAAGAGGACGACACCAACGTCGTGAGCGACCTTCCCGTGCCGCCGACTGTCGCGCCACCCCTCACTCCGACGGTCACGACGCGCAACGGCGGCGTGCAGCGGTACGGCGAGGCGGTGGTGCGCCAGGTGCTCGGCGCCACGTTCGTGCGCGAGGAGCCCTACGAGCCCCCGACGAGGTTCAGCTAGCCCATGTACGACGGCATCGTCCAGGATCTCATCGACGAATTCGGCCGCCTGCCGGGGATCGGCCCGAAGTCCGCGCAGCGCATCGCGTTCCATATTCTCCAGACGCCCAACTTCGACGTCTCCCACCTCGCTGAGCTCCTCAGCGAGGTCCGGGAGAGGGTGCGCTTCTGCGAAGTGTGCGGCAACGTGTCGGAACAGGAGCGCTGCTCGATCTGCCGCGACCCCCGCCGCAACCAGACGCTCATCTGCGTGGTCGAGGATGCGAAAGACGTCGCCGCCATCGAGCGCACGCGCGAGTTCCGCGGCCTGTACCACGTGCTCGGCGGAGCGATCAGCCCGATCGCGGGCGTCGGGCCCGACGACCTGCGCATCACGCAGCTCATGCAGCGCCTGGCAGACGGGACCGTGCAGGAGGTCATCCTCGCGACCAATCCCAACCTCGAGGGCGAGGCGACGGCGACCTACCTCAGCAGGCTGCTGCACACGCTCGAGATCACGGTCACACGGCTCGCGTCGGGGCTGCCCGTGGGCGGCGACCTGGAATACGCCGACGAAGTGACGCTCGGGCGCGCGTTCGAAGGCCGCCGCTCCGTCTGACCCGACGATGTCGGAAGTCCGCCGTAGATTGGCGGTCGACCGCCTCGCGCGAGCCGTTCCGGTGACGCACGCTGAAGCGTTCGCGCGTTTCGCCGCACGGCGTGAGCACGACGCGCCAGGCTCGGCACATCCGGCCGCTCGCAGATCCCGGAACAGATCACGGAGACCCCGATGAACTTCTCGCAGCGCTATGACTCCCGCGCGTGGCTGCTGTTCGCCGCGATGGCCCTGCTGTGGGGCATCCCGTACCTGTTCATCAGCGTCGCAGTCGAGTCGTATTCGCCGGCTGCCGTGGTCGCCGGCCGCACCCTGATCGGCGCCCTCCTCCTGCTCCCGTTCGCGCTGCGCCAGAAGGCCCTGCGCCCCGCCTTCGCGAAGATCGGCTGGGTGCTGCTCTTCGGGGCGATCGAGATGGCGGGGCCCTTCCTTCTCCTCGGCCACGCCGAGCAGACTCTGCCCTCCGGTCTCACGGGTCTGCTGGTGGCGACGGTTCCGCTGTTCGCCGCGATCATCGCCTTCGGAGGTGGCGACCGATCCGTGCTGAGTCCCGCGCGGAGCATCGGGCTGTTCGTCGGATTCATCGGCGTGTTCGTCATCGTCGCCGGGCCGGGGCTCGCGGTCGAAGGCGGAGGAGGCCTCATCGCGGTGGGCGAGGTGCTTCTGGTGGCCCTCCTCTATGCGATCGCTCCCTTCGTCATCGCCACGAAGCTCCGCGACGTGCCGTCGCTCGGCTCCATCACGCTGGCTCTGCTCGCGGTCGGCATCTTCTATACGCCGATCGCCTTCCTCACACAGAGCCAGGTGCCGACGCTCGAGAGCACCCTGTCGCTGCTCGCCCTCGCCGTCCTGTGCACGGCGGTCGCATTCATCACCTTCTTCGCGCTGATCGCGCGGGTGGGTCCGGTGCGGGCCCCGTTGTTCACCTACGTCAATCCGGTGGTGGCCATCGTCCTCGGCACGATCATCCTCGGTGAGCCGCTCACCCCCGGTCTGCTCATCGGGTTCCCGCTCGTCATCGTCGGCTGCTGGCTCGCCGCCACGGGAGGCACGTTCCGCGCGCAGACGGCGGAGGCCGAGCTCCCGCCGATCGCGCCCAGCTGACCGGGGAGTCGACCCGCACGTGCGGCGAACCGGTCAGCGGAGCACTTCGACGAGCACGATCCACGACACCAGGAGCGCCGCGACGATGGCGATGATCGAGCCGGCCGCGAACCACGCCAACCCGTCGAACCAGCCGGCGGCGAGGAGCGCACCGCCGATCAGGTAGGCAAGCGGGGCGACGAATCCCACCGCGGACTTGAGCCACCGCATCCGATTGGCCGGATGCCGGTTCTCGAAGATCCGCCGCGCGGCCTGCAGCTGGAACACGCCTGCCCCGAGCGCGAGGAGCACCATGGCGACGCCGTACGGAACCGCCCCGACCGCCGGGATGAGGCCGACGGCGGAGCCGATGAGGGCCAGCACGAGTCCCGAGATGCCGGCCGCCAGTCGGGCGGTCAGCGACGCTTCCTTGATGATGTCGCCGATGTTGACGCTCGCGGCGACGATGACGAGACCCGCCAGGGCGGCGGTCGCTCCGACCATGGCGACGTTGAACTCCGACCACGCCTCGATCTGCTCCATGCTCGGATGCTAGCGGCGCGACACATGGCCGGGGACGCATGAGCGCATACGTAAGATGGTCGGTTGGGTGGGCACTTGTGCTGAGCGAGGCACGAGACGAAGCATCCGTTCTCGCCGGCCCCTTGAAACATGCGTGGAGTCCCTGTGGCGCTGATCGTCCAGAAGTACGGCGGATCGTCGGTCGCTGATGCCGAGAGCATCAAGCGCGTCGCCAAGCGCATCGTCGACACCCGCCGCGCGGGCCACGACGTCGTCGTGGCCGTGAGTGCGATGGGCGACACGACCGACGAGCTGCTCGACCTCGCGGGTCAGGTCGCCCCCATCCCGGCGCCGCGTGAGCTCGACATGCTCCTCTCGAGCGGCGAGCGCATCTCCATGGCGCTGCTCGCGATGGCCATCCATTCGATGGGCTTCGAGGCCCGCTCGTTCACCGGCAGCCAGGCCGGGATGATCACGACGGCCGACCACGGCTCGGCCCGCATCGTCGACGTCACCCCGGTGCGCCTGCGCGAAGCGCTCGACGAGGGCGCGATCGTCATCGTCGCCGGCTTCCAGGGCTTCAACCGCGACACGCGTGACATCACGACCCTCGGCCGCGGCGGCTCCGACACGACCGCCGTCGCGCTGGCGGCCGCGCTCGACGCCGACGTCTGCGAGATCTACAGCGACGTCGACGGCATCTTCACCGCCGACCCGCGCGTGGTGCCGAATGCGAGGAAGCTCGATGTCGTCTCCGCGGAGGAGATGCTCGAACTCGCCGCGAACGGTGCGAAGGTGCTGTACATCCGCGCCGTCGAGTACGCGCGTCGTCATGGCGTGCTGATCCACGCCCGCTCCACGTTCAGCTCGGGCGTGGGGACCTATGTGCTCGGCCCGGGGATGAGCATTCCCGAGGGCACAGTTCCCGACGGTATAAGGGGAGAAGAGATGGAAGAGCCCATCGTCGCCGGCGTCGCCACCGACCTCGGCCAGGCCAAGATCACCGTCATCGGTGTGCCCGACGTGCCCGGCAAGGCGGCCGAGATCTTCAAGGTCATCGCGAAGTCCGGCGCGAACGTCGACATGATCGTGCAGAACGTGTCGGCGGCGGCCACCGGCCGCACCGACATCTCGTTCACGCTGCCGAAGACCGACGCGGCGACCGCCCTCAAGGCCCTCGCCGGCGACCAGTCCGAGATCGGCTTCGAGAACCTCGTCCACGACGACCAGATCGGAAAGCTGTCCGTCGTGGGTGCCGGCATGCGCACGCACTCGGGCGTCTCGGCGACCCTCTTCGAGGCGCTGTCGGTCGCGGGCATAAACATCGAGATGATCTCGACCTCCGAGATCCGCATCTCGGTGGTGGTGCGCGGCGACGACCTCGCCGAGGCCGCCCGCGTGGTCCACACGGCCTACGGCCTGGACGGCGACATCGAGGCGACCGTCTACGCCGGTACCGGGCGCTGACGTCGTGCCCGACGCGTCACAGCGCAGTTCCAGTCTCCACAACTAGTCTCGCTCCGCGTCTTCGCAGAACCGAGGAGGTGCGATGACGGCACAGCAGCGCACCGGCAGCACCGCACGTCGTCGCCGAGTGCTCTGGGGAGTCGGAGCGCTGGTCGCAGCAGGCCTCGTTGTCGCTGCCCTGCTCTTCCAGCCGTGGCTGCTGTTCGTCGACGTACGCGTGAACGACGCCGTTCCGCAGCCACGCGCCACCGCCTCGTCGTCACCGGCCACCGAGCCCGGATCTACGACCCCGCCGACCGTCGCGCCGACGGGCACCGCCACGCCGATGCAGGCGACCGCCCCGGCCGGCCCCGTCGATGTTCTGTCCGGGACGTTCGTGAGCCACGAGCACACGACGACCGGCTCCGCTCGTGTCATCGAGTTCCCCGACGGCACCCGTCAACTCGCCCTGGAGGATCTCGACACCTCGAACGGGCCGGACGTGCACGTGTGGCTGAGCGCCGGCCCGGTCGTCGAAGGATTCGAGGGATGGTTCACGGCGGCGAGTCACCCGCACGTCGATCTCGGCCTGATGAAGGGCAATCAGGGCGACCAACTGTACGAGATCCCCGCAGACGTCGACCTGTCCGTCTATCGTGCGGTCGATCTCTGGTGCGAGCGCTTCTCGGTCTCGTTCGGCGCTGCGGCACTGGGGTGATGACCGGGAGAGCGGCCGGCATCACTGCGTCTGGGTGGCGATCGGCAGGAATCGCGCGCATCGTGACACTCCCCACCGGGTCACACCGGCCTGCGCGCCCAGGCCGGGCCGGTAGAATCGCCCAGACCCCGCGCGTCCGACGGTGCCCGCGCGTCCGCTCCACGCTTGTGCTCCCACACTGAGGAAGACCCATGACCCGCATCTCCGATTCAGGACTCTCCGTCGCCGTCGTCGGCGCCACCGGCCAGGTCGGCACGGTCATGCGCGAGATTCTGGCCGAGCGGAACTTCCCGATCCGAGAGCTTCGCCTGTTCGCCACCGCCCGCTCCGCCGGCACGGCGGTCGAGTTCGCGGGCGAGACCGTGATCATCGAGGATGTCGCGACCGCCGACCCCTCGGGCATCGATGTCGCGCTCTTCTCGGCAGGCGCCACCGGCAGCCGCGCCCACGCCCCCCGCTTCGCCGAGGCCGGCGCGATCGTCATCGACAACTCCAGCGCGTGGCGGATGGATCCCGAGGTGCCGCTCGTCGTCAGCGAGGTCAACCCGCACGCGATCGCGAACCCGCCCAAGGGCATCATCGCGAACCCGAACTGCACCACGATGGCCGCGATGCCCGTGCTCAAGCCGCTTCACACCGCCGCCGGACTCGAGCGCCTCATCGTCTCCACGTATCAAGCGGTCTCCGGTTCGGGTCTCGCCGGAGCACAGGAGCTCCTCGGCCAGGTGGAGGGCGTCCTCGCCCAGGGCAACACGCTCGGCCTCGTACACGACGGTGCGGCGGTCGACTTCCCGCAGCCGGAGAAGTACGTCGCCCCCATCGCGTTCGACGTCATCCCGCTCGCCGGCAGCGTCGTCGACGACGGCCTGAACGAGACCGACGAGGAGAAGAAGCTCCGCAACGAGAGCCGCAAGATCCTCGAGCTGCCCGAGCTGCGCGTCGCCGGCACCTGCGTCCGCGTCCCGGTGTTCACCGGGCACTCGCTGTCGATCCACGCCGAGTTCGCACGCGACATCACGCCCGAGCAGGCCTACGAGATCCTCGCCTCCGCTCCGGGTGTCGTCGTCGAGGAGGTGCCGACGCCCCTCCAGGCAGCCGGCAACGACCCGAGCTACGTCGGCCGCATCCGTGCGGACCAGTCCGCTCCCGAGGGCAAGGGGCTCGTGCTCTTCATCTCGAACGACAACCTCCGAAAGGGCGCGGCCCTCAATGCCGTGCAGATCGCCGAGGTCGTCGCCGCCAACCTCGGCGTCAGCGCCTGACGCCGCGACCCCGCCACAGAAGAGCGAGCGGATGCCGGGGCTGCGGCATCCGCTCGCTTCTCGTATCGGCAAGAATGGCAGGATTTTCCGCGCGAGTGCCCGGCCCCGGTCAGGCGTGCTTTCGGGGCGAACTAGAATCGTCTGGTGACCGAGAAGCCCTCCGACGCCCTGCCCAGCCCTGACGACAGCGACCTCCCCACGGGAACCGTCGACGTCCTGCTGATCGGCGGCGGCATCATGAGCGCGACGCTCGGCACCCTGCTGCAGCAGTTGCAGCCCGACCTGAAGATCGCCCTCTTCGAACGCCTGAGCGATGTCGCGCTGGAGAGCTCCAACCCCTGGAACAATGCGGGGACCGGCCACGCGGCGCTGTGCGAGCTGAACTACATGCCCGACAGCAAGGACGGCGGCCCGCTCGACCCCTCCAAGGCCATCGCGATCAACGAGCAGTTCCAGCAGAGCCGCCAGCTCTGGTCGTCGCTGGTCGAGGCCGGCGTTCTCGACGCGCCGTCCACCTTCATCAACTCGACCCCGCACATGACGTTCGTGCGCGGCGAGAAGGACGTCGCCTACCTCAAGAAGCGCTACGAGGCGCTGAAGGATGAGCCCCTGTTCGCGGGAATCGAGTACAGCGAGGACTCCCGGGTCATCAACAAGTGGGCTCCGCTGCTGATGCAGAAGCGTCGCAAGGGCGAGCCGTTCGCCGCCACCCGCGTGCCGGCCGGCACCGACGTCGACTTCGGTGCCCTGACGCGCCAGCTGGTCGACCGTCTCGCCGAGAACGGTGCCGACGTCCGCACGAACACCGAGGTGCGCGGCCTGAAGCGACTGCCCGACGGCACGTGGCGCGTGAAGTACCGACGCACCGTCGGCCGCACGCCCGGCGAGATCCGCGCGAAGTTCGTCTTCGTCGGTGCCGGCGGCTGGGCGCTCAAGCTGCTGCAGCGCTCGGGCATCCCCGAGATCTCCGGCTACGGCGTCTTCCCGATCGGCGGCCAGTTCCTCAAGACGTCGAACCCCGCCATCGTCGCCCAGCACAAGGCCAAGGTCTATTCGCAGGCCTCCGTCGGCGCGCCCCCGATGTCGGTGCCGCACCTCGACACGCGCGTGGTCGACGGCGAGGCCTCGCTGCTGTTCGGCCCGTTCGCGACGTTCAGCCCGAAGTTCCTGAAGACCGGCTCGTGGTTCGACATCGTCGGCCAGGTGCGACCGGGCAACCTCGGGCCCATGCTCAAAGTCGCGTGGGACAACCCGAGCCTCATTTCGTACCTCGTGGGCGAGCTGCTGAAGAACCACAAGAAGAAGGTCGACAGCCTGCGCGTCTTCATGCCGACGGCCAAGGATGAGGACTGGGAGATCATCCAGGCCGGTCAGCGGGCGCAGGTGATGAAGAAGGACCCCGATAAGGGCGGCATCCTGCAGTTCGGAACAGAGGTCGTCACCGGCGCCGACGGCACGATCGCGGGTCTTCTCGGCGCCTCGCCGGGCGCCTCCACCGCGGTGTCGATCATGCTGGGTCTCCTGAAGACGTGCTTCCCGGATCGCATCGACACGTGGGAGCCCCGGCTGCGGGAGCTGATCCCCAGCTACGGCGAGACGCTCAACCCCCGTCCCGAGGTCGCCCGCGAGACGCTCGACGAGACTGCTGAGGCTCTGGCACTCACGGCCTGACGCCCCGCATGCGGCTGTGGTCTCTGCATCCGTCGACCCTCGATCGGCGGGGGCTGGTGGCCTACTGGCGTGAGGGGCTGCCGGCACAACGCGTGCTCGCCGTCCTCCCGTGATCGCGGCCGCCGCACCGAGCTTCGTCGAGACGCCCGGCGACGTCGAGGCGTGGGAGCGCGGCGCACTCGACCCCTAGGGTGGGGGCATGCGAGCACGGCTCAACTGGCGTACCTGGGCGATCGTCATCGGGCTGGTCGTCGTCGTCGCGGTGGCCGGCTCCGTCGCCGTGTCGCGGGGCGCTGCGCCGGCGACCGAGTCGTCACCGGGAGTCGCAGCCCGCGGGGCTCAGGCCGGCGCCGCGGCCGCGCTGGGCGTGGTCACGTCGGTCGACGACTTCAGCTACCGCTCGTTCGAGGCCGACTACTGGCTGGGTCGCGGTGTCGGCGGCCGCAGCGAGCTCTTCACCACTGAGACGCTGGTCGCGCAGTTTCCCGACTTCGACCAGAACAAGGGCATCGTGCGGTGGCTCCCCAAGGCGGATTCGGGAATCGCGCACGGCACGCAGGTGGTGAGCGTCACGGGGGCCAATGGCGCCCCCATCCCGTGGTGGACCGAGGAGGACGAGGAGTTCGTCTACGTGCTGACGGGAGACGACTCGTACGTGCGCGGGCGGCAGACGTACGTGATCTCGTACACGATGAGCGATGTGGTGCTGCGGTACGAAGACACCGACGCCGACGAGTTCTACTGGGACACCGTCGGCACCGACCACTCACAGCCGTTCGGCGAGGTGACGGCGAACGTGCGCGTGCTCGGGGACGCCGCCGACGGGGTGCTGCCCGGCCGGCAGTTCTGCTACACCGGGCCCGCCCGGTCGACCGACCGCTGCGACATCCAGTCCGCCGCCGCCGTCGACCCGCCCGACGACGTGGCGACCTGGGCGCTGAGCCGAGGCATCGCCGGTGCCGAGACGGCGCAGGCCGCTTTCACCGCCGGTGACACCGATCTCGCCGCCGATGAGAACGTCACGGTGGCGCTGGGATTCACGCGGGGCACCTTCGCGGCCCTCACGCCGCCGCCCCCGCCGCCCTATCCGTGGTGGGAGTGGATCCTGCCGGTGCTGGGTCTGCTGGCGGGGTTCGGCGGCTTGATCTTCGTTCTGGTCATGAGGGCGGTACTGCGCCGCAACCCCGACCGCTCGCCAGTCATCGTGCAGTACACGCCCCCGGTCGACGAATCGCCGACCCTCTCTGCGGGGGTGCTCGGCGTGCCGTCGAAGGCGCTCGCGGCGCACGTGGTCGACCTCGCCGTGCGTGACAAGGTCGAGATCACCGCGACCGGCGACCGCGACGACGCCGATGACTTCCACGTCGTGCTGCGCGACGTTCAAGGCCTCGAGCACGACGACCGCCGCATCGTCACCACCCTGTACGGCAAGGATGCCGCCCCCGGTGATCGCGTGGATCTCGGCGTCTTCGCCAAGAAGCCTCCGGTGCGCGCCGTGACCTACGTGCGCCGCATCGAGGACTCCACGGTGGATCGCGGCTATCGCGCGAAGACGCCCGGATGGATCGGCGCGGTCCGCGGCTTCCTGCAGTTCGGGGGACTGGTGGTCGCCGTGCTGCTGACGTTCTTCCTCGACGCCGTGCCGTCCGTGCTCGCCGATCTCGGCCCGCTCGGGGGCTGGATCAACTTCCTCGCGATCGTGAGCGCGTTCGGCGCGTTCCTCGTGCTGCCGTTCTTCGGGCTCCCTCGGACGACGCTGACGCTCGCCGGCGGCCGGCATCGGACCTATCTCGACGGCATCCGCGAGTACCTCGCGCTTGCGGAGGAGGATCGCCTCCGTGCCGCCCAGTCGCCCCGGACCGCCGATCTCGTGTCGGCGGGACGACGCCCGTTCGGCGACGAGCCGAACGCCGCCGGTGCCGACGTCGTGAACCTGTACGAGCGCCTGCTTCCCTACGCCGTGCTCTTCGGCATGCAGCGCGAGTGGGTGTCCGTGATCCGCGCGACGCAACCGGTCGCGCAAGCCGGGGTCCCCTCGAGCCGGTTGGCGCTGTTCGACTCCGTCACCTCGAACTCGCTGTCCGATGCGTCGTCGTCGATCGGCCGCCTCGCCGCCACGCCCGTGTCGCGAGGCAGCTCGTCGAGCTCATCCGGTTCGTCTTTCTCCAGCAGCTGGTCGTCCTCCGGCGGCTCGTCCGGCGGGGGATTCTCGGGCGGAGGCGGGGGTGGCGGGGGCTTCGGCGGTCGCTGACGCCGCTCTTGCCCCGCAGTGCCACGCCCTTCACGGACTACGCTCGATCCGTGGCCAAGCTCTACTTCCGCTACGGGGCGATGAACTCCGGCAAGTCGACGTCGCTCCTTCAGGCCGCGTACAACTACGAAGAGCGCGGGCAGCACGTGCTGCTGGCCAAGCCCGCGATCGACACCAAGGGGGCGGAGCAGATCGACAGCCGCCTGGGGGTGCGGCGGACAGTGGACTTCCTCGTACGGCCCGGCGACGACATCCGCGCACTGTTCGCCGAGCACCGGGCGAGGGTGAAGACGGATGCCGCAGCCGCCCTCGTGCCGGAATCCGACGAGCACGAGGTCGATGTCGCATGCTTCCTCATCGATGAGGCGCAGTTCCTCACCCGCGAGCAGGTCGACGACCTGCTGCGCATCGTGGTGTTCGACGGCGTGCCCGTCCTGGCATACGGCATCCGCACCGACTTCCAGACACAGGCCTTCCCCGGCTCCGCCCGCCTGCTCGAGCTCGCGCACAGTCTCGAGGAGCTCAAGACGATCTGCCGCTGCGGGCGCAAGGCGCTCTTCAATGCCCGTCTCGTGGGCGGGCAGTTCGTCTTCGACGGCGACCAGGTGGCGATCGACGAACTCACGACCAGCCGAGTCACCTACGAGTCGCTGTGCGCCGAGGACTACCTGCGCGCGTCGGGCGGCCGTCTGAAGTGAGCCGCGCTGAGCGGTGCTCGCGAGCGGTCAGGCTGTCTCGGGCGCGCGCCTGCGGCGCCGGGGGAGGGGCACCAGCATCGACGTCGTGCGCTGATACTGCCGGTAGGCGGGATACTTCGACGCCGAGATCGACTCGGTGAAGACCGTCGAGCCGATGAATAGGATCGTGAGCAGCGCGGGGCCGACGATCGTGACGTTCAGCCAGCTTCCTCCGTCGACGACGAGGGCGACGGCTCCCAGCGCGTAGAGCGTCCACCATTGAGCCTGCTCGAAGAAGAAGTTCGGGTGGCGACTGTAGGCGAAGAGGCCGGTCGTCACGAATCCGGGCTCGAGCGCACCGCCGGCTCCCTTCTTGGCCCGGTGGAACGCCCACTGCTGTTGATCGGCGACGGTCTCACCCACCAGGAAGGCGGCGAAGAGCAGCGAGAATGCGGCATCCCATCCGGTGAAGGGAACCGGATGCTGCCAGGCGATGTACGCCGGCAGCGAGATGAGCACGAGCAGGGCGCTCTGGAACGCCACGATGAACAGCAGATTGAACAGCTGGAACTGCCACCGCGTCATGCGGCTCCGGAGGATCGCCCAGCGGTAGTCCTCCATGCCGGTGTAGCCACCCTTGCGTGCGAAGTTGAAGGTGAGCCGCGCTCCCCACGCCGTGACCAGCGCCGCCATCACGACGAGCCGGACGGCTTCGGTGCCGCCGAGCAGCGCGGCGCCGGCGAAGATCCACACGTAGACCACGGGAAGGATCGACCACAGCCGGTCGATCCATGAGGTCTCGTGCGTGATGAGGGAGGTGATCCAGCAGAACGCCGCGGCGCCGGCGGCGACGATCAGGACGAGGGCGAGGGGGTCCATGACGGCAGGCTAGTGGTCGGCTCCCATTCTGTGCGACCCCGGCTTGCCTGTGGTCCGACCACACGCTATCTTGGTCAGACCACAGACGCCCTTCGACGAGGAGGGCACCGGATTCCGGCATCGACGAGGAGATCCGTGGCAGGCACCCCCATCCCGCCCCCCGCGCTGGCCCCCGCGCGGGCGTGGCGCGTCGTGCTCGAGAAGATCGAGACCGACCTGCTCGACGGCACCCTGAGGCCCGGCGACCGGCTCGCCCCCGAGCGGGAGCTCGCGACGACGCTGGGCGTCGGCCGCTCCAGTGTGCGGGAGGCGCTTCGCGTGCTCGAGGTCATGGGGCTGATCCGCACCGGCACCGGCTCGGGGCCGACCTCGGGCGCCATCATCATCGCCACCCCCGAGGGCGGCATGTCGGCTCTCCTGCGGCTGCAGGTCGCGGCGCAGGGCTTTCCGTTCGACGACGTCGTGGCGACGCGACTCGTGCTGGAGTCCGCCGTCGTCGACGCCCTCGCCGGGGATCCGAAGCGGTCGACGACGCGGGCCCGCGCGGTGCTCGCGGCCATGGACGCCGACGACCTCACCCCCGCCGAGTTCCTCGCGCTCGATGCGCAGCTGCACCTCGCGCTCGCCGAGGCGTCGGGCAACGTCGTCATCGCGGCGATGATGGCGGGCCTGCGCACGGCGATCGAGTCCTACGTGCAGGCGGGTGCGGCCGGGATCGCTGAGTGGGATGCCGCGGCCGACCGCCTGCGCCGCGAGCACCACGCGATCGTCGATGCCGTCGACGCGGGCCACGGCGCGCGGGCGCGCGACCTCGTGCACGCTCACATCGTCGGCTACTACGCCGCGGCCGGACTCGCGCCCGACGGCGCCGCGGCGTCCTCGAGCCCGACACCGCCACAGACCTGACCCATCGGAGAGGTACTCATGGTCACCCGCCAGTTCCCGAGGCCCGCCGAGCTCCTCGAGCTCATGCAGTTCAAGAAGCCCAAGCTCGACGCCCGCAAGCGCCGCCTCGAGGGCGCGCTCACGATCTACGACCTCCGCGACATCGCCAAGCGCCGCACCCCCAAGGCGGCGTTCGACTACACCGACGGTGCGGCGGAGGGCGAGCTGTCGCTGGCCCGCGCACGTCAGGCGTTCGAGGATGTCGAGTTCCACCCCGACGTGCTGCGTCCCGCCGAGAACGTCGACATGTCGACGCAGATCCTGGGCGGCCCGTCCGCCATGCCGTTCGGCATCGCGCCCACCGGCTTCACGCGTCTCATGCAGACCGAGGGCGAGGTCGCCGGTGCCGGTGCGGCCGGTGCCGCCGGCATCCCGTTCACCCTCTCGACGCTCGGCACCACCTCCATCGAGGGCGTCAAGGCCGCCAACCCGAACGGGCGCAACTGGTTCCAGCTCTATGTCATGCGCGATCGGGAGATCTCGTACGGCTTGGCGCGTCGCGCCGCGGCAGCAGGATTCGACACCCTTCAGTTCACGGTCGACACGCCGGTCGCGGGCGCCCGTCTGCGCGACAAGCGCAACGGCTTCTCGATCCCGCCGCAGCTCACGCTCGGCACCATCATCAACGCGATCCCTCGGCCGTGGTGGTGGTACGACTTCCTCACGACGCCCAAGCTGGAGTTCGCATCGCTGCAGGCCACCGGCGGCACCGTCGGCGAGCTGCTGAACGCCGCGATGGACCCCACTATCAGCTACGACGACCTCGAAGTCATCCGCGACATCTGGCCGGGCAGGCTCGTGGTGAAGGGCGTGCAGAACGTCGCGGACGCGAAGCGTCTCATCGATGCCGGTGTCGACGGCATCATCCTGTCCAACCACGGCGGCCGTCAGCTCGACCGGGCGCCGATCCCGTTCCGGCTGCTGCCGGAGGTCGTGCGCGAGGTCGGCAAGGATGCGACGGTCATGGTCGACACCGGCATCATGAACGGCGCCGACATCGTCGCCTCCATCGCACTCGGCGCCAAGTTCACGCTGATCGGCCGGGCGTACCTCTACGGCCTCATGGCCGGCGGACGGCAGGGCGTGGACCGCACGATCACGATCCTGCGCAGCGAGATCGAGCGGACGATGAAGCTTCTGGGGGTCTCCAGCATCGCCGAGCTCGAACCGCGCCACGTGACCCAGCTGCAGCGTCTCGTGCCCGTTCCCGTGCCGGGCGCCGAGGCGGCCGCCGCAGCACCCCGCTCCCGCACGACGCGCGCGACCACGTCCGCGACGGCGTCGGGTGTCGCGAAGACGGATGCCACGGCATCCCGTGCCGCGAAGGCTCCGGCGGCGAGGGCGACCGGCACGCGGGCGGAGGCGTGACCGCGCGAGTCAGTGCTCACCTGTCGCGAAGTGCCGGAACGGGCAGCAGTCGGTGACGGGTGAGCGGATGCCGCGTCAGACGCGAACCGGGAGCGTCGGGATGAGCTGCTCCAGGTAGGCGACGGTGTCTTCCCACCCGTTGACCGCGTGGCAGCGAACGCCCATCGCGAGGACGGGGTAGTCGTTGCCGTCGGGGTCGAGGCGGTCTCCGACGAACAGCATGTCGTCGAGCGAGATGCCGGTCTGCTCGGCGAGCTGACGCATGCCGTACGCCTTGTCGATGCCGCGCTCGGTGATGTCCACCGACGTCGAGCCGCCGGAGCGCACCTCCAGGTCGGGCAGGAGAGCGGCCACCGCCGCGCGCAGCGAGTTCTTCTTCTCGCCCGTGGGGTCCCAGGCGGTCTTCACCGGAACCGGTGCCTGTTGACCGAGGGCCGAGAAGGTGATCTGCGAGCCGCGGTCCTCGAGGATGTCGCCCCAGGTCTCGGACGCCCAGAGTCCCAGGCGACGCGCTTCGCCCTCGACCGCGGCCAGTGCGCGCGACTTCTGGTCGTCGGTCAGGGAGCGCTTGTACACCGTGACGACGTCGTCTTCGGAGAGGCGGTAGTACTGCGTTCCGCAGGTGGGGAGCAGGTGCAGACGGGCGCGGGTGTCGGCCGAGGCGTGCGGAAGCCTGTCGACGACCTGAGTGGTGAACTGACCGAGCTGACCGCCCGAGATGATCGCCACCTCGACGCGCTCGGCGAGGTCGATGAGCAGTTCGCCGACGCGAGGGTCGATCTGGCTCTTCGACGGTGCGAGCGTGTCGTCGAGATCGAACGCGACGAGAAGGGGCGGTGCGGTTTCGGCCACGGGGTTCCGTCCTTTCATGAAAAGAGGCCCCGCCTCACGGCGGAGCCTCTTTGCTGTCGGGGTGACAGGATTTGAACCTGCGGCCTCTTCGTCCCGAACGAAGCGCGCTACCAAGCTGCGCCACACCCCGATTTCACAACCCCTCGAGTCTACCTGATGCGGGACCGTGGTCCGAACCGAGGCCGTCGGGAGGCCATCATGGCCGCGCCCAGGCTGAGGAGTCCGATGGCATCAGGTCCGCGGCACGAGTGTGAGGAGCGAAGCCTCGGGTCGGCACGCGAAGCGCACCGGCGCATAGATCGAGTGCCCGAGTCCGGCGCTCACGTTGAGCGGCACGGTACGGCCGTCGTGGCTCCAATCGCTCAGGCCGCGGGCCTGCTTCAACGGGATATCGCAATTCGCAACCAGTGCGCCGAAGCCGGGAATGCGCACCTGACCGCCGTGGGTGTGTCCGCCGAAGATCGCATCGGCCCCGAGATCCACGAAGTCGTCGAGCACACGTCGGTAGGGAGCGTGCGTGACGCCGAAGGCGATGTCGGGCTCCGCGTTCGCGCGCAGGGCCGACACCAGATCGGGCAGCACTTCGAGCTCGTCCCATCCGCGGTGGGCGTCGCTCACGCCGAAAATGCCGATGCGCAGACCACCGACCTCCACCGAACCGGCGTCGTTGTTGAGGTTGAGCCAGCCCAGCTCATCCGTCAGGTAGCCGTCGAGCGCCTCGGTGTCGAGAGGCTCTATCTTGGGCTCGACCTTCGACGGTCCCATGAAGTACTTGAGCGGGTTGCGTGGCGAGGGAGCGGCGTGGTCGTTCGAGCCGTGGACGAAGACGCCGGGGATGCCTCGGAGCGGGTCGAAAGCCGGACGAAGGCCCCGAAGGCCGTCGGCATGGCCCATGTTGTCGCCGGTGTTGACGACCAGGTCGGGCTGAAGCTCCGCGAGAGCGGCGATCCACTGCTGCTTGCGCCGCTGCCACGGCGCCATGTGCGCGTCCGACAGGTGCAGCACCCGGATGGGCGACGAGCCGGCAGGCAGCACCGGCACCTCATGGAAGCGGACCGTGAAGAGGTAGCGCTCGATCGCGACGCCCCAGATGGCCGCGGCGGCGCCGACCGCCCCCACCGCGCCGAGCGCGGTGAGGGCGGTGCGTGCGTTGCCCGTTGCTGCCGAAGGCACTAGCCGTTGCCGCCGTTGCCGCGGCCCTTGCCGTCGCCGCCACCATCGCCGCCACCGCAGTCGGCGGCGACGTAGTCGACGGTGATCGAGGTGTTGCGGTTCACGACGCTTCCTGCGGCCGGGTTCGTCGCGGTGGCCTTGGATTTGCTGCCGGCACGGTCGTCCGTCGTGCAGCTTCCGTCGCCCACGTTGCCGAACCCGGCGCTGCGCAGCGCCTTCTTGGCATCGTCGAGCGTGCGGCCAGACACGTCGGGCACCGTGATGCCCTGGCCGTTGCTGGGACTGATCGTGACGGTGCTGCCGCCCGCCACCTGACCGGCCCCGGGGTTCTGGGCACCAACGACCCCCTGCGGCTGGTCGGAGTCGACCGCTGCGCCGACCTCGACCGCGAAGCCGGCGTCGGCGAGGATCGCCGTCGCCTCGTCGATCGACTTGCCCACGACGTTCGGCAGGTTGACCAGCTGAACTTTGATGAGGTTGTTGTCGGGCGTCGCGAAGGGGCCGGCGGGGTACGCGGCGTTCGCCGCGGCCTGTACCGCCTCCGTGATGAAGTAGCGGATGTCGGAGAGCGCCGAGCGGTTGTTGTACGTCTTGAAGACGTCGCCGCCGCCCTGGACGTTACCGGCCCACGTCGCCGTCGCGACACGTGTGCTCGACTCGACCAGCCACGTCTGCAGCTCTTCGTGGGTACCCGTCTTGCCGATGAGCTGGGTGCCGTCGTAGGGGTTGCCTCGTGCGCCGGTGCCGCCGTTCATGACGCCCTGGAGGGCATAGGCCGCGGTCGCTGCGACGTTGGGGGCGATGACCTGAGTGCACGTCCTCTCGGGCTTCGGCATCTCGTTGCCGTCGGAGTCGGTCACACGATCGATGGCCTGGGGCTGGCAGTAGACGCCGTTGTTCGCGACGGTCGCGTAAGCTTCCGCCATCGCCAGCGGCGACACGGCGTTCGTGCCGATGATCGACGTGAGGCTGTCCATCTTCACCGGCTCGCCGGTCTTGGCGATGGTGACGCCCATCCGGGTGGCGACCTCCTTGATGTCGCAGAGGTCGAGCTTCTCCGCCATCGCGAAGTACCCGGTGTTGAGCGACTCCCGGGTGAAGCGCATCGGCGTTCCCACGTAGCCGCGCGCCTTGGCGAAGTTGTTGATGAGGACGTTGCCGACGTAGTCGCCGGGCTCTCCGCCCAGGTCGCTGTTGCAGCTGTTCTTGATCCGCTTGAAGATGCGCAGGTTGCCGTTGAGCGTCTCGTTGACGGAGTGGCCCTTCTCGAGCCAGTCGATGAGCGTGAACAGCTTGAACGTCGACCCGGCGTTGAATCCCGACGAGTTGCCGTACTGCATGTCTCCCGCGTAGACGAGCGAGCTGTAGCCCGGAGTGTTCGCGTACGCGGCGTCCTCCGAGAACTGCGTGTTCTGCGCGATCGCCAGGATGCGGCCGGTCGTCGCCTCGATGCTGGCCGTCGTGGAGCCGAACACGCCCGGCTGGGGCAGTGTGCCGCCCTGCGTCATCTGGATCGTGGTCGGCGCGTTCTGCGCCATCGCGGCCTCCGCCGCCGCCTGCACCCGCGGGTCGAGGGTGGTGTAGACGTTCAGCCCACCGCGCTGCAGCAGCGCCTGGCGCTCCTCCTGGGTCTCGCCGAAGGCGGTGTCGTTGAGGATGACGTCCTTGACGTACTGGCAGAAGTAGGCGGCGCCACCGGCGTTCTGGCACCCGGTCTTGGGGTTGCTGATAGCCGGAGTGATGGGCCACGCCGCCGCTTCGACGTACTGCTCGCGGGTGATCTTGCCGTCCTCGAGCATGCGGCTGAGCACGTACAGCTGCCGAACCTTGGTCGATGTGTAGCCGTCGGCCGCGGCGAGCTTCTGCTCCTCGGTGATGTCACCGGACTCGACGAGCTTGTCGAGCGCGCCGAGCTTCGCGCCTTCATCGATGACGCCGTCGGGCTGCTTGTTGAAGGCGGTGCCGTCGGAACCGAAGATCGATCCGTCCGGCCGGTCGATCCGGTAGTTGTTGGGGTTCTGCACCATGCCCGCGAGCGTTGCCGCCTGGGCGACCGTCAGGCTGGCCGCGTTGGTGCTGAAGTAGTGGCGGGCGGCGGCCTCGATGCCGTACGTGATGCCACCGAAGTTGGCGATGTTGAGGTAGCCGAGCAGGATGTCGTTCTTCGAGTACTTCTGCTCGAGGGCGATGGCGTACCGCATCTCCTGCAGCTTGCGGGTGTAGCCCTCGGTGCCTTCGGCGGTGGTCGCGTCGACCCAGCAGTTGCGCAGCGCCTCGTCGCGCGAGACGGTCTGCACCTCTTCGCCGGCGTCGTTCGTCTCGTACTCGGCCTGGGCGTTCTGCTCGCACTTCTGGATCAGCACGTTCTTCACGTACTGCTGGCTGATCGACGAGCCGCCCTGCGTCTCGCCGCCGCCCTGCGCGTTGGAGAGCAGCGCGCGCGTGGTGCCGATGAGGTCGATGCCGCCGTGCTGGTAGTACCGCGGGTCCTCACTGGACAGCAGCGCGTCGTACATGACGGGGTTGATCTGGTCGAAGTTGACCGGGGTGCGGTCCTGCTCGAGGAACTGGGTCAGCAGCACCGGCTGACCGGTTCCCGGGTCCGTGGCGTAGAAGTTGCTCGGGAGCATGAGCTTGTCGATCTCGAGGACGCTCGGAAGATTGTCGAACATCGTGATCGCGCGCTCGGCCGCGGTGCTCGTGAGTGCGACCGCGGGGGTGACGGTCGCCGCGATGAGGACACCGGCTGCGGCACTCAGGCCGACGAGCCCGGCGAGTCCGCCGAGCACACCGGTGGCCGTGCGTTTGGTATCAGGCATAGGCTTGATCGTAGGGGAACTACCTGGGCGAAACCCCGACGCACCCGCGCGCGCGAGGCTGATTCCCAGCCGCGTCAGCCCATTACGCCGCAGACTCCGGGAGCCGCGATGACGACGTGGGAGTACCTGACCACGCCCCTTCTGATCCACAACACAGCAGCGATCCTCAACAACTGGGGCAAGCAGGGCTGGGAGCTCGTGCAGGTGGTGCAGGGTCCCGAGGGCGGCCTCGTCGCCTATTTCAAGCGCCCCTCCGGCGGCGGGCAGCAGAACGCCGGACTGGATGCTGCGGCTCAGGCGGCCAAGCAGTTCGAGGAGGCCTGAGCATGAGCGTGAGCGCTCGTCTGACCGAGCTCGGCATCGACCTGCCCGACGTCGTCCCGCCTGTCGCGGCCTACGTCCCCGCGAAGGCCCACGGCGACCTCGTCTACACCGCCGGTCAGCTGCCCATGATCTCGGGCGCGCTTCCCGCGACCGGCAAGGTGGGCGAAGGGCACGGCCTCGTGCCCGCGTCCGACGCCAAGGCCTACGCACGCCAGAGCGCGCTCAACGCCATCGCTGCCGCTGCCGCCGCGGTCGGCGGGGTGGACCGGCTCACCGGTGTGCTGAAGGTCACGGGATTCGTCGCGTCAGTCCCCGAGTTCACCGGGCAGCCGGGTGTGATCAACGGCGCGAGCGAGCTGCTCGGCGAGGTGTTCGGCGACGCGGGGAAGCACGCCCGCTCCGCGGTCGGCGTGCCCGTCCTCCCGCTCGACGCCCCCGTCGAGGTCGAGGTCGTCTTCTCGTACGCCTGATCGCCGCCGGCTGCCGATACGAAGAGCGGATGCTGCAGCCCGGGCTGCGGCATCCGCTCTTCTCTTCTCGCTGCGAAGCGAGGAGCGCAGCGACGCGACGAAGCGCGCTACTTGACCTGCGCCGAGATGACCGACATGACGGCGGTGTCGGCCAGGGTGGTGGTGTCACCGACCTCGCGACCTTCGGCGACGTCGCGCAGCAGGCGCCGCATGATCTTGCCGGAGCGGGTCTTGGGCAGCTCGCCCACGATGTAGACGTCGCGGGGGCGGGCGATCGGGCCGATCTGCTCGCCGACCCAGACGCGCAGGTTCTGGGCCAGGCCGTCGGGGGAGTGGGCGGAGAGGTACGACTGCTTGATGATGACGAAGGCGACGACGGCCTGGCCCGTGGTCTCGTCGGAGGCGCCGACGACCGCCGCCTCGGCGACGGCTTCGTTGCCGACGAGTGCGGACTCGATCTCGGTGGTCGACAGCCGGTGGCCCGAGACGTTCATCACGTCGTCGACGCGCCCGAGCAGCCAGACGTCGCCGTCGTCGTCGAGACGGGCGCCGTCGCCGGCGAAGTAGTAGCCCTGCTTCTGGAACTTCTCCCAGTAGGTCTCCACGAAGCGCTCCGGGTCGCCCCAGATGCCCCGCAGCATCGAGGGCCAGGGCTCGGTGATGACGAGAAGCCCGCCGTTGCCGTTGCCGACGTGGGTGCCGTCCTCGTCCACGACGTCGATGGAGATGCCCGGGAGCGGTACCTGGGCCGAGCCGGGCTTCGTCTCGGTGACCCCCGGAAGGGCCGACACCATGATCGAGCCGGTCTCGGTCTGCCACCACGTGTCGACGATCGGGGCGGTCTTGCCGCCGATGATCTTGCGATACCACATCCACGCCTCGGGGTTGATGGGCTCACCCACCGAGCCGAGCAGGCGCAGCGACGACAGATCGAACTGCTTCGGGATCGCGCGACCCAGCTTCATGAACGAGCGGATGGCGGTCGGGGCGGTGTAGAGCACGGTGACGCCGTACTTCTGCACGATCTCCCACCATCGCCCGGGGTGCGGCGTGTCGGGGGTGCCCTCGTACAGCACCTGGGTCGCGCCGTTGGCGAGCGGGCCGTACGTCACGTAGGTGTGCCCGGTCACCCAGCCGATGTCGGCGGTGCACCAGTACACGTCGGTCTCGGGGTGGATGTCGTGCACCACCTTGTTGGTGAACGCGGCCTGGGTGAGGTACCCGCCCGAGGTGTGGAGGATGCCCTTGGGCTTTCCGGTCGTGCCTGACGTATAGAGGATGAACAGCGGGTTCTCGGAGGGGAACGCCTGCGCCTCGTGCTCTGGCGACGCGGCCGGCACGACGTCGTGCCACCAGAGATCGCGGCCGTCGGTCCAGTCGACGTCGTTCTGGCCGCGCTTGACGACCAGCACGTGCTCGACGGTCTCCTGCACGCCCGTGCCCCGGTCGCCGAGCGCGAGGTCGACGGCGGGCTTGAGCGCCGACACCTTGCCCTTGCGGTAGCCGCCGTCGGCCGTGATCACGAGCTTCGCGCCCGCGTCGTCGATGCGGGCGCGCAGGCTGTCGGCCGAGAATCCGCCGAATACGACGGAGTGGATCGCGCCGATGCGGGCGACGGCGAGCATGGAGGCGACGGCCTCGGGGATCATGGGCAGGTAGATCGCGACGCGGTCTCCCTGGCCGACGCCGAGGCCCTCGAGCACGTTCGCGAGCCGCTTCACCTCGTCGGTGAGCTCCGCGTAGGTCACGCGGCGCTCGTCGCCCGGCTCGCCCTCCCACAGCAGCGCGACGCGGTCGCCGTTGCCGGCCTCGACGTGACGGTCCAGGCAGTTGTAGGCGATGTTGAGCTCGCCGTCGGCGAACCATTGGGCGAAGGGCGGGTTCGACCAGTCCAGCACCTGCGTGAACGGCTTGTGCCAGTGCAGCTCCCGCGCCTTGTCGGCCCAGAAGCCCAGTCGGTCGGCTTTCGCCTCTTCGTACAGCGCTGCCGTGGCCACCGCGTTGCCGGCGAAATCAGCCGTCGGTGCGAAGCGCCGGTCCTCGTTGAGCAGGTGATCGATCTGGCTGCTGGCCGATCGCGTGACAGGGGTCTGTTCGCTCATGGGCGCGCTCCTTCGCGGGCTGGGTGGAGGCCGAGGCAGGTCGGCGAGTCTGCCAGGAAATGTACTCAGGACCGTCGCGGTCGACTACCCCCGATAGTAGGTGGCGGGCACGATAGCCGACCCGAGCGATATATCAGTGAGAATCCTCTCCTTTTCGTTTTGTGAGCATCCCTGCCTCGCATACACTGACCGATGGCCGAACATCGATTCTGGCATTGCGGCGTCCGACGTCACCCCCCGAATTCGGGCCCGCGCACGGCGGCATCCCATTCCCCCCATGGGATGCCGCCTTCATTTTCGGAGCGGCTCCGCGCTGAGGCCGCGCGACGCCGGCTCCTCCCCAGGCATGACGCCGCGGCGCTTCTCCACTGATCCGCGCGACACGGCGCCGGCGTGGGAGCAGTGCTCCTAGCGTCGGAGCATGTCCGCTCCCTTCGTCGCCCGCCCGCGACGCGCCGCAGGCGCCGACGGCGAGGAGCACGGGCCGGATGCCGAGGCCCGGGCGGCGACGGACCGCCCAGTCGATCGCGCCCCCGGGCCGGCCGCCCCTGCCGGCGCGGCGGGGCAGCCCGCTCCGGCTCCTCCCGCACCGCCTCAGCCCCCGACGTGGACGCCGCAGCCGATGCATGCGCCCCTCGAAGACCAGCGCCCGCGGCCGGGCGGCGTGCGGGCGACCGCTGCGACGGATGAGGGCACGAGTGAGCCCGGAGGCGGGGGGCCGGCGCCGCTAGGCGTTCGCGACCGGCTGGAGGAGCGACATCCGATGCTCGAGCCCTTCGCGGCGTACCTCGACGATGCCGCCGTCACCGACCTCTTCGTCAACGGTGCCGCGGGTCTCTTCGTCGACCGCGGCCACGGTGCGGTCGCAGCCCGGGAGTGGCGCGCCACCGAAGAAGAGGTGCGAGAGCTCGCGGTCGCGCTCATCGGGCTCGGCGGGAGGCATATCGACGACGCCTCGCCCGCGGTCGACGTTCGACTGGAAGACGGCCTGCGCATCCACGCGGTGCTTCCGCCCATCGCACCGGAGGGGACGGTGATCTCCATCCGCGTGCCGCGTACGTCGGTCGCCACTCTCGAGGACCTCCAACGCCGCGGCATGTTCGCCGAGAAGGTGGGCGAACGGCTCGGGGAGGCGATCGCGAAGCGCGCGAACATCCTCGTGTCGGGGGCAGCAGGCGCGGGCAAGACGACGCTGCTCGCCGCGCTGCTCGGAGAGGCGTCCGATCACGAGCGGATCGTCACGATCGAAGACGTCGCCGAGTTGCGCATCGCCCACCCGCACCACGTGAGGCTCGAGGCGCGACAGCCCAACATCGAGGGTGTGGGCGGGATCGGACTGGCCCGCCTGGTACGTGAGGCGCTGCGGATGCGGCCGGACCGGCTCGTCGTCGGCGAATGCCGCGGCGAAGAAGTGCGCGAGCTGCTCTCGGCGCTCAACACCGGTCACGACGGCGGGGCCGGCACCGTGCACGCCAACAGCCTGACCGATGTTCCCGCTCGCCTGGAGGCGCTCGGGGCGCTGGCCGGGCTCGACGACCACGCCCTGGCGCGCCAGGCCGCCACCGCGATCGATCTGGTGATCCACGTCGAGCGCGACGCCGGTGGAGCGCGCCGCATCGTGGGCGTGGGAAGGCCCGTCATCGACGACGCGGGGCGGCTCGCCATGGAACAGCACGCGTGGGGAGCGGCATGAGGGCGGCCCACTCCGCGGTGCGCCGCCGACGAGTCCCGGCCTCGTCCGACAAGCGGCGGTGGCGCGCTCCCCGAATCGGCCGTTCCGCGTCCAGGCGGGTTGGGCCGGAGAGCGCCGACACGGCCGAGGTGGTCCTCCAGCTCGCCGTGCTGCTGCAAGCCGGCGTCTCGCCCGAACGAGCCTGGAGACACATCGCGCGCGCCGGCGATCCCACGGCAGGGCGGGTCGTCGCATCGATCGAGCGAGGGGTGCCGCTGGCGCAGGCCCTCGCCGGGGCCGCGTCCGGCTCGTGGGCCGAGGTGGCGGTCGCGTGGAAGGTCGCGGCTGTCGTGGGCGCGCCGCTCGCCCAGTGCCTGCGCGGCCTCGCCGTCGCTCTGCGGGACGGGCAGGAGGCTGCCGACGACGTTCGCATCGCGCTCGCCGAGCCGGCGGGGACAGCGCGGCTGATGAGCTGGCTTCCTCTGGTGGCGGTGGGGCTCGGGGCCGCGCTCGGCTTCGACACCTTGGGCACTCTCTTCACGAATCCGCTCGGCCTCGCCTGCCTCGGAGGCGGTGTGGCGCTGATCGTCGGGGCGCGCCGGTGGACGGGCCGGCTCGTCCGCACGGCGCAAGCGTCCGGCGGAGTACCCGGGCTCGATGCGGAGCTGATCGCGATCGCGCTCAGCGGGGGCGTCTCGATCGAGCGCGCCCGGGCGGTGGTCGGCGACGCTTGGGCGCTCGGCCGGAGTGTGCCCGAACGTGCGGACCCGCTCGGCGGAACGGTGCCGCTCCTCCCCGGAGCGCGGGGCCATGGGGCAGAGGAGCCGCAGGCGACCGATGACGTGGATGCCGTCCTCGCGCTCTCCTACGCGGCCGGTGTGCCGGCGGCCGAGCTGCTGCGCGCGTCTGCCGCCCACGCCCGTCATCGGGCTCGTGTGGCAGGGCGGCTTCGCGCCGCTCGCCTGTCGTCTCGCCTGCTGATTCCGCTCGGTGTCTGCACCCTGCCCGCGTTCCTCCTTCTCGGAGTCGCCCCGATGCTGCTCAGCGTCATGTCGACCATGTCGATCTCGCTGTGATCGCTCTCTCGGCTCACCGAAGACCGTGCCCGCACCACTCATTCGCAACGATCGGAGAACATCATGTCCGTCACCCGGGCCGCCCGAGCCTTCCCGCCACTCACCCGTCGCCGCGCCGAGCGGCTGTTCCTGCCCCGCGATGCCGATGACGCCGGCGCCGCCACCGCCGAGTACGCGATCGCGACGATGGCGGCGGTGGCCTTCGCCGGCCTGCTCGTCGTCATCATGCGCAGCGACGAGGTGCGCGGGATCCTGACCGATCTCGTCCGGCGCGCACTCACGGTGGCGTGATGCGGGGGCGGCCGGCCGACGACCGGGGCTCCGTCGCCGCCGAGTTCGCGGTCGCCCTGCCGGCCGTCCTGGTCGTGCTGCTGGTAGGCGTGGGCGCCCTCGCCGGCTCCTCCCGGCAGGTGCTCCTGCAGGATGCCGTGGCGGATGCTGCCCGCCTGAGCGCACGGGGCGAGTCCGACGCCCGCGCGCGCGAGGCCGTGGCGGCAGCGGTGGGCGAAGCATCCGTCACCGTCTCGCCGCAGGGCGATCTCGTGTGCGTGTCGGCGTTCGCTCCGGCTCTGCTGGGACTGCGGGTCAGCGCCTCGGCCTGCGCACTGGCGGGCGGGCTGTGAGAACGCCGCCGGACGGAGTGCCGGCCGGCCTCCACCCGCGGCCGAGGCGCAGCTGATGCCGGGCACCATGGCGGCTGCGGGGATCGTGGCGGGTGCCGCCATCCTCACGGCAGGACTCGTGACGGCCGGCGCGGCCTCCGTGGCCGGCCAGCGCCTGGCGTCCGCGGCGGACGCGGCCGCGCTCGCCGCAGCGGACTCCGCGTCGGGTGCGGTCGCCGGCCTCCCCTGCGACCGCGCCGCCCAGCTCGCCGGCACGTTCGGCGCCATCGTGGAGGTCTGCGAGCTCGACGAGCTCACCGCCACCATCACCGTGGCGGCCCGGCTCGGGCCTCTGCTCGCCCGGGCCTCGGCGCGCGCCGGCCCGCCCGGCTGATCCCGTCTCTCAGCGCCCGCACCGGCAACTGGCGTGTATGGTGTGCGTCGGAGAAAGGACGCCCCCGTTGGCAGAAGGCAAGAAGCTCGTCATCGTCGAGTCACCGACGAAGATGAGGTCGATCCAGGGATACCTGGGCGACGGCTACGAAGTGCTCAGCTCGGTCGGCCACATCCGCGACCTCGCGGACAAGCGCGACATCCCGGCCGACAAGAAGCAGGCGTACGGGAAGTACTCGATCGACATCGACAACGGCTTCGATCCCTATTACGTCGAGAGCGAGCGCGGAAAGAAGACCGTCGCCGAGCTCAAGCGGGCGCTGAAGGGGGCGAACGAGCTCCTGCTCGCCACCGATGAAGATCGCGAGGGCGAGGCCATCGCGTGGCACCTCCTCCAGACGCTGAAACCCAAGGTCCCGGTCAAGCGCATGGTGTTCCACGAGATCACCAAGGATGCGATCCAGGCCGCCGTCGGAAACACCCGCGAGCTCGATCTGGCGCTCGTCGACGCGCAGGAGACGCGGCGCATCCTCGACCGCCTCTACGGCTGGGACGTCAGCCCCGTGCTCTGGTACAAGGTGCAGCAGGGCACCTCGGCCGGTCGCGTTCAGTCGGCCGCGACGCGGCTCGTGGTCGATCGGGAGCGCGAGCGCATGGCGTTCGTGTCGGCGTCGTACTGGGACATCGAGGCGCTCGCTGCGCCGAACCGCCCGCAGGGCCTGGACGAGTCGTTCTCGACGCGCCTGGCGCGGGTCGACGGCGCCGTCCTGGCGCGCGGCACCGACTTCGACGACCGTGGTGAGCTGAAGAAGGCCGTCCTCGTGCTGGATGAGGCCGAGGTCCGCGAGCTCGCCTCCGCCATCGAGGCCGCGGCCCAGGCATCCGTCACCGCTCTCGAATCGAAGCCGGGAACCCGCAGCCCCAAGCCGCCCTTCACCACCTCCACCCTTCAGCAGGAGGCCGGTCGCAAGCTCTCCATGAGCGCCAAGCACGCCATGGGCGTGGCGCAGCGTCTCTACGAGAAGGGCTACATCACTTATATGCGCACCGACTCGACGGCGCTGTCGACGCAGGCCGTGCAGGCGGCGCGCGAGCAGGCCGTCGCGCTGTACGGCGACAAGGCGGTGCCGCCCAACCCGCGCTCCTACCGCAACAACAGCAAGAACGCGCAGGAGGCCCACGAGGCGATCCGTCCGTCGGGTGAGGTCTTCCGCACGCCCGCCGACGTGTCGGGGCAGCTCGACCGCGATGAGCTGCGCCTGTACGACCTCATCTGGAAGCGCACCATGGCCAGCCAGATGTCCGACGCGAAGTACGAGACGACCACCGTGACCCTCGAGGTGTCGGCGGCCGGCCGCCGCGCCGAGTTCACGGCATCCGGAACCGTGTACACGTTCAAGGGCTTCCTCGAGGCCTACGAGGAGGGTCGCGACGAGAAGCGCAGCGACGCCGACAGGACCGACGACCAGTCGCTGCCCGCCATGGCCGTCGGCGATGTGCTGCGCCTGCGGGATGTCGAGCCCAAGGGTCACGCGACGAGCCCCAAGCCCCGCTACACCGAGGCGAGCCTCGTCAAGGCCCTCGAGGAGAAGGGCATCGGTCGTCCGTCGACCTTCGCGAGCATCATCGACGTCATCCTCAACCGCGGCTACGTCACCAAGCGCGGACAGGCGCTCATCCCGAGCTGGCTCGCGTTCAGCGTGGTGAGACTGCTCGAGCAGCACTTCGCCGACCTGGTCGACTACGACTTCACGGCGGCGCTCGAGGACGACCTCGACGCGATCGCCCGTGGCGAGCAGAAGCGGCAGGACTGGCTCCGGGAGTTCTATTTCGGCTCGAGCGACCACGTCGGCCTGCGCAACATCGTCGAGAACCTCGGCGAGATCGACGCCCGTGCACTGAACTCCACGCCGATCGGCGACGTGGCGACACTGAGGTTCGGCAAGTACGGCCCGTATCTCGAGGTCGCCGACAAGGCCGACCCCGAGGCCGAGCCCCGGCGCGTCAACATCCCCGAGGATCTGGCGCCCGACGAGCTCACTCCGGCCCGCGCCCAGGAACTCATCGACGCCCCCGTGGCGGGCGACCGCGTGCTGGGGGAGAACCCGGCCAACGGCAAGCTCGTGGTCGTGAAGGACGGCCGGTTCGGTCCGTATGTGCAGGAGACCGACCCGCCGGCGGCGGAGGAGGTCGACGAGGAGACCGGCGAGGTCCGTCCGGTCGCTGAGCCTGCCGAATCGCCCGCGCCCAAGAAGCGGGGGGCGAAGAAGGAGGCGGCGCCGAAGCCCCGCACCGCATCGCTCTTCAAATCGATGTCGGTCGACACCATCGACCTCGACACCGCCTTGCGGCTGCTCGACCTTCCGCGCACGGTCGGCCTGGATCCCGAGACGGACGTGCCGATCACGGCGCAGAACGGCCGCTACGGCCCGTACCTGAAGAAGGGCACCGACTCCCGAACCCTGCAGAACGAGCAGCAGATCTTCGACATCACCCTCGAGGAGGCGCTCGCCGTCTATGCGCAGCCCAAGTACGGTGCGCGTGGGGCGAGCTCGGCGCTGAAGGAGTTCGAGGCGGACCCCACGAGCGGCAAGGCGATCAAGCTGAAGGACGGCCGTTTCGGTCCGTACGTGACCGACGGCGAGACCAACGCGACGATCCCGCGGGGCGAAGACGCCATGGAGGTCACGTTCGAGCGAGCGGTGCAGCTGCTCGCCGACAAGCGCGCCAAGGGTCCCGCGAAGAAGCCCGCCCGCCGCACCACCGCTCGCAAGCCCGCGGCGAAGAAGTGACGGACGGCGGCACTCCACCGGTCCCTCAGGCTGTCGGAGGGCTCTTCGTCACGTTCGAGGGCGGTGACGGCGTCGGCAAGACGACGCAGGCGGCGCTTCTCGAGGAGTGGCTGACGGATGCCGGACGCACCGTGGTGCGCACGCGCGAGCCGGGCGGCACCGAGGTGGGAGTGCTCATCCGCGACATCGTGCTCCACCACCGGGGCGAGGTCGCACCGCGGGCCGAAGCCCTCCTGTACGCCGCCGACCGGGCTCACCACGTCGAGACGCTCGTGCGGCCGGCGCTCGCACGCGGCGAGGTGGTGATCCAGGACCGGTACATCGACTCGTCGGTCGCCTATCAGGGTGCCGGGCGCGTGCTCGGGCGCGACGAGGTGCGCGAACTGTCGCTGTGGGCCACGGATGGCCTGCTCCCCGACGTGACGGTGCTCCTCGATCTCGACCCCGCCTCGGCACGTGCGCGGCTGGACGCCGACGACAAGCCGTTCGATCGCCTCGAGGCCGAGAAGGAGCACTTCCACGCGCGCGTGCGCGAGGAGTTCCTGGCGCTCGCCGCGGCAGAGCCCGACCGGTTCCTCGTGCTCGACGCCTCCCTTCCGCCCGAAGCGCTCGCCACCGCCGTGCGCGCGCGGGTTCGGGCCCTCCTGACCTGACGCGGCTCGCCTCGGCGCCGGCCGCGCCCTGCCGGAGGCGGCGCTCCTGATGGTCCACCGTATCGAAGGTGGGAGGTCGCGTACGGCAAACTCTCAGGTTGTGCATAGAATCGCTCCGACGCGGTGCTTTCTGCGCTGCACGGGGAACCGTCCACAGCGGGTGGCGGATGGCTGGGGACGGAGCTACATGAACAAGGCAGTATTCGGCGCGCCTGCGCGCGGGCGGGCGCGGCTCGCGATCGCCGCCGCCGCGGCCGTGATCGCGTCGACCATCGTGGCGCTCCCGGCGTACGCGGGCGAACCGATCGCCGCACCCGCGGACCTCGCGATCGAGGGCGCGCTCGAGGTCGGACAGATTCTGACCCTCGAGTCGGAGGGCTGGACCCCCGCTGACGTGACGCTCGACGTCGCGTGGTTCGTCGATGACGTGGAGGTCGTCGACGAGGTCGAGGCGGCCGATCCTCTCGATCTGACCCTTCGGCCGGCGTGGGTCGGAAAGGTGGTGACCGCCGACGTCGTCGCGGCCGCGCCCGGCTACGACACCACCACGATCGCCCTCACCGCTGCCGGTGTGGTCACGAGCGCCTCCGTGGTGGACGCGCTGCCCGACTTCCCGGCGCCTCCCACTCCGGTGTTCACGGGCGACGTCTATGCCGGGCAGCCCGTCACCGCCGACGTCGGCGAATGGCCGGAGGGAACGACGCTCACGTACGTCTTCCGCGTCGACGGAACGCCCGTGGCCGAGACGGCCGATCTGGCGGACTTCGTGTTCGCTCAGGAGCACGTCGGTCTCACGGTCAGCCTCACGGTGCGGGCATCGCATCCGGACTACACGCCGGTCGAGGTCACCAGCGCGGGCCGGCTCCTCCGCGGAGTGTTCTCGGCGACTCCGGAGCCCTCCATCAGCGGCACGGTGCGGGTCGGAACGGCGCTGACCGCCGTCGCCGGCGCGTGGACTCCCGAAGCCGCCCTCGTCTACGAGTGGCGCATCAGCGGTGAGCTGCGCTCTTCGGCGTCCACGTACACTCCGGATGCTGCGGATGCAGGCAAGCCGCTGGTGCTCACGATCAGCGCCTCGCGGACGGGCTACGACACCGTGACGAAGTCGACAGCACCGGTCACCGTGGCCGCCGGCGTGTTCTCCAGCAAGCCGAAGCCGGTCATCTCGGGCGCCGTGCGCGTCGGGACGGCCCTCGAGGCGATTCCCGGCACGTGGGTCCCCTCTGCGACCTTCGCCTACGCATGGAAGGTGGCAGGCGTGACAGTGTCGACGGCGAAGCTGTTCCGCCCGACGTCGGAGCACCTCGGCAAGTCGCTGACGCTGACGGTGAGGGCTTCCCTCCCGGGCTACACCTCGGTCTCGCAGACGACATCGGCCGTCACCGTGGGCTATGGCGTCTTCCCGGCTAAGCCGAAGCCGGCCGTGTCGGGCTCGGTGCGCGTCGGGTCGACCCTCACGGCGGTGCCCGGAACCTGGTCTCCCACGGCGACCTTCTCATACGCCTGGAAGGTGTCGGGAACGACGGTGTCGACGTCGAAGACCTTCACGCCGAAGGTCGAGCACAAGGGCAAGACCCTCACGCTGACGGTCAAGGCCTCGCGGACCGGATACACCTCGGTGACGCAGACCACATCCGCGGTCACCGTCGGCGCGGGGATCTTCACCACTGCACCGACTCCCACGATCACCGGGACGAAGCGCGTCGGCTCCACGCTCACAGCGACCCCGGGAACGTGGTCGCCGAGCGCGACCCTGTCGTATCAGTGGCTGAGAGACGGTGCGACGATCGCGGGCGCGACGTCCTCCACGTACACGCTGGTCGCAGCCGACTGGACCAGGAAGATCAGTGTGAAGGTGACGGCCAGGAAGACCGGCTACTCGACGGCGTCGCGCACCAGCGCGGAGACCAGCACGATCGTCAGGACGTTCGCTTCCGCACCGGCGCCGACCATCACGGGCACGACCCGGGTGCTGTCGACGCTCAAGGCATCGGTGAGCGCGTGGTCTCCGTCCGCGACGTTCACGTATCAGTGGAACCGCAACGGCACCGCCATCTCCGGAGCGACCGGCAGCTCGTACCGCCTGACCGCGTCGGACTACGGCAAGACGATCACCGTGACCGTGACGGGCAAACGCACCTACGTCGTGACCAAGTCGGTGACGAGTGCTGTGACGGCGAAGATCACGGCGCCCTCGCCCGCGATCAAGTCGAACGGCATGTATCACGTCGGCACGCAGATCAAGCCGGGCACCTACTACGCGAACGCGCCGTACGGCTGTTACTGGGAGCGTCGTTCCGATGGCACCGGCAGCCTCGAGGGCATCATCGCGAACGCGTTCGTGGGCACACCGGGTCGTCAGATCGTCACGATCAGCGCGTCAGACGCCTACTTCTACACGGAGGACTGCGGCTCGTGGACGCCGCTGGTCGCCATCGGCACGCAGGCCACCACCGTCGGCGACGGGATGCAGGCCGTCGGCGTCACCATGAAGGCGGGCACCTACTGGAACGACGGCGTGGGATCCAGCTGCTACGTCGCCATCCTCTACGGCTTCGGCGGCACGCTCGACGACATCTCCACCAACTACTACGGCGATGCGTACGGATTGGAGGCGGTGGTGCCCGCGGGTATGGGCTTCGAGTCGTACGGATGCGGTAACTGGATTCGCGTGGGCGACTGACCCGACGCCCTGTCGCGGCCCAGCCGGGGCGCGACAGGGCGACAGCCGCCGGTGCCTCGCAGCCCGAGAAGCGCGATGGTGGTGTCGGTGACGGCGGTTAGGCTGGGCGGGATGGATGCCGCGACCCAGACCCCGACTGCGGGCGCACCCGAAGGCACCGCCGTCGCTCCCGACGAGGGAGCGGTGCCGTGGGGCGACGTGTGGGGGCAGCCTGACGCCGTCGCGGCGCTGCGGGAGGCGGCATCCGATCCTGCGTCGATGACGCACGCCTGGCTCATCACCGGGCCGCCCGGTTCGGGGCGCTCGACGCTCGCGCACGCGTTCGCGGCAGCGCTCATCGCCGACCCGGGCGACGAGCGCACGATGCGCCAGGTGCTCGCCGGCACGCACCCCGACCTCACCGCCCTGCGCACCGAGGGCGTGATCATCTCCATCAAAGACGCCCGTGCGCTCGTCGAGCGCTCGTACTTCGCGCCCTCGCTCGGGCGCTACCGGGTGATCGTGATGGAAGACGCCGACCGCATGGCCGAGCGCACATCGAACGTGCTGCTGAAGGCGCTCGAAGAGCCGCCGGAACGCACCGTGTGGGTGCTCTGCGCGCCGAGCGACGCCGACCTGCTGCCGACGATCCGCTCCCGCGTCCGCACCCTGCGGCTGCGCGAGCCCGACGTCGACGACGTCGCTCGCCTCATCGTCCAGCGCACGGGCGCCGACCCGGTCGTCGCGGAGCAGTCCGCGCGGCACGCGCAGCGTCACATCGGCATGGCGCAGCGGCTGGCGACGGATGCTGCCGCCCGCGCCCGTCGCGATGCCACACTGCGGGGCGTGCTCGCCGTGCGCGGTGTCGGCGACGCGGTCGAGGTGGCCGGGGCGATCGTGGCCGCCGCCACCGACGACGCGAAGGCACTCACGGCCGAGCGCGACGAGGCGGAGCGCGCGAGCCTTCTGCGAACGCTGGGGATCGCCGAGGGCGGCCCCATCCCACCCGCGGTGCGGTCACAGCTCTCGGCGCTGGAGGACGAGCAGAAGCGGCGGGCCACCCGCAGCCTGCGCGACGGCATCGACCGTGTGCTCACCGACCTCGAGTCCATGTTCCGCGACGTGCTGATGCTGCAGTTCGGCCGGGACGGCATTCTCATCAACCGAGAACTCGAGCCCGATCTGCGCGCCCTCGCGGCGGCGTGGACGCCCGAACGGACGCTCACGGTGGTGGACCGCATCGGCGTCACCCGCGAGAACCTCGAGCTGAACGCCGCGCCCGCGCTCGCCCTCGAGAGCATGCTCGTCACCGTCGCCAGCGGAAGGACCCCGTGAACTCGACCCGTGACCCGCACGAGACCCGTGACCCGCACGAGACCCGTGACCCGCACGAGACCCGTGACCCGCGCTCCGCCCCGCCCGCCGGCCCTTCGAGCCACGGCGGCCGATTCCGGGTGCGCGGCCTGTCGAGGGGTCTCGCCATCGTGGCCGGCCTGGTGGCGGCATCCCTGGCCTTCAGCGGCTGTCTCTACGCGGCCATCCCCGACACCGCGCGCCCGACCACGAGCAAGTCGCCCGACACCAGCGGCATCAACGATGACCTGCTGCCGTTCTACGGGCAGACGCTCGACTGGACCGCCTGCGACGACTTCGACTGCACCACGGTCACCGCGCCGCTCGACTGGGCCGACCCGGCGAAGGGCGAGATCGAGCTGGCGCTGATCCGCAGCCGTGCCGAGGGCACCAGTGAACCGCTCGGGTCGCTGCTGACGAATCCGGGCGGGCCCGGCTCGAGCGGTGTCGAGCTGGTGCGCGACTCAGTGGAGTTCGCGGTGAGCGATCCGGTGCGCCAGCAGTACGACGTGATCGGCTTCGACCCCCGCGGAGTGGGCGAGTCGACCGCGGTGACATGCCTCGACGATGCCGAGATGGACGCATACCTCTACGACATCCCAGACAGTCCGCGCGGGACGGATGCCTGGGCCGCCGAACTCCTCGCGCGTCACGAGGCCTTCGGCGCGGCGTGCGAAGCCAACAGCGACGGCATCCTGCCGTACATCACGACCGAGAACGCCGCCCGCGACATGGATCTCCTACGTGCCGTGCTCGGCGACACCGAGTTGAACTATCTCGGCTACTCGTACGGCACCTTCCTCGGAGCCACCTACGCGAAGTTCTTTCCCGAGAAGGTCGGGCGACTCGTGCTCGACGGCGCTGTCGACCCCTCGGCCTCGATGCTCGACGTCAATGTGACGCAGGGCATCGGCTTCGAGTCGGCGCTGCGCGCCTACATGGCTTCCTGCCTCGACGACGACGAGTGCCCGTTCCGTGGCACGGTCGACGAGGCGATGGACGACCTCGGGACGCTGCTGGCCACCGTCGACCGCGACCCCATCCGGGCCGCCGACGGCCGCATGCTGGGCGCCGACTCGCTCATGACGGCGATCGTCGCCGCGCTCTACTCGCAGGACAGCTGGGTCTACCTCACGACGGCGCTCACAGACGTGCTCGAAGGCAACGCCGAGGTCGCCTTCCAGCTCGCGGACTTCTACAACGACCGACAGGACGGCAAGTACGTCGGCAACCAGACCGAGGCGTTCCGCGCATACAACTGCATGGACTATCCGCTCGACTCGACACCTGAGCAGGTCGCGGAGGCCCAGGCGGTGCTGGCCGACGAGGCCCCGACGATCGCGCCGTACTGGGCGGTCGCTCCCGACCCGTGCGAGGTCTGGCCCTACCCCCCGACCGGCGTGCGTCAGCCGATCACGGCCGACGGCGCCGCGCCGATCGTCGTGGTGGGTACCACGAACGATCCCGCGACGCCGTACGAGTGGGCCGTGTCGCTGGCCGATCAGCTCTCGTCGGGTGTGCTGGTGACTCGCGTCGGCGAGGGGCACACCGGCTACAACAAGGGCAACGAGTGCGTCGACGACGCGGTCGAAACCTACCTCCTCGAAGGCACCCCGCCGAAGGACGGCCTGCGCTGCGAGTGACCCGCCGGGCATGAGTGAAGCGGATGCCGCGCCCCGCGGCATCCGCTTCACTCATGCGGTGCGTGAACGGGCTTGGTCAGCGCCGCAGCACGCGGCGGGCCAGGGCGTTGCCGATGAACTGCACCGCCTGCACGATCACGATGATGACGAGCACGGCGGCCCACGTCACCCACGGGTTGAACTGCTTGAAGCCGTACACGATGGCGAACTCGCCCAGTCCGCCGGCTGCCACCGCACCGGCGATCGCCGTCATGTCGACCAGGGCGACGACGATGAACGTGTAGCCGAGGATGAGCGGGCCGAGCGCCTCGCGGGGGAGCAGGCGCAGGAGGATGCGCGATCGGCTCGCGCCCGTGGCTCGTGCCGCCTCGATGACCCCGGGGCGCACCGTGAGCAGGTTCTGCTCGACGATGCGGCTGATGGCGAACAGCGACGCGATCGTGATGGCGAAGATGCCGAACTCGGGTCCGATTCCGGGGATGCCCAGGCTGCGCGCGATGGGCTGCACCGCCGCGAGCAGGATCACGAAGGGGATGGGACGGAAGAAGTTGACGACGACGTTGATGGTGCCGAAGAGGAACCGGTTCGGGAACAGGCTCCCGGGTCGCGTCGCGTAGAGGGCGAGGCCCACGAGAAGTCCCGCGATGCCGCCGAACACGAGGCTCAGCGATACGACGTAGAGGGTCTCGGCCGTCGCGGCCCACAGTTCGGGAAGAAGGTCGGCGAGCCTATCCATGGAGGTCCTCCTCGATGAGCGGAGCGAACGCCGAGGCCGACTGGATGGCCTGCTGCACGGCATCCGGGTCTCCGGTCAGCGCCAGCGTGAGATGCCCGAAGACGCGCCCTCCGATGTCGTTGATGCCGCCGTGCACCAGTTCGAAACGCACGCCGTGCGACGACAGCGCGGCGAACACGTCGGCCTGCGTGACGTCGCCCTCGCGAATCGTGAACGTCACGATCCTGCCCGGGTGCCGGGCGTGCAGGGTGCGCAACTGCTCGCCAACGGGGACGTCTTCGATGATGCTGGCGACGAACCGTCGGGTCGCCGGCTGCTGCGGCGCCGAAAGCACGTCGAAGACGGCACCGCTCTCGATGATGCGGCCGTTCTCCATCACCACGATGCGGTCGGCAAGGGTGCGGACGACGTCCATCTCGTGGGTGATGACGAGGATGGTGACGCCGAGTTCGCGGTTGACGCGCCGGAGGAGTGCGAGCACCTCCTGCGTCGTGTCGGGATCGAGCGCGCTCGTCGCCTCGTCGGCGAGCAGGATGCGCGGGCTCGTGGCCAGGGCACGCGCGATGCCGACCCGCTGCTTCTGGCCCCCGGAGAGCTGCTCCGGGTAGTTGCGGGCCTTGTCGGCGAGACCGACGAAGCGCAGCAGCTCGTCCACACGCGCCGCGATCTCCGCGCGCGGGCGTCGGGCGACCTCCAGAGGGTAGGCGACGTTCTTCGCGACCGTGCGCGAGTCGAACAGGTTGAACTGCTGGAAGATCATGCCGATGTCGCCGCGCAGCTCGCGCAGTTCGCGCTCGCGGAGGTCGGTGATGTCGCGGCCGTCGATCTCGACGGAGCCGGTCGTCGGCGTCTCGAGCGCGTTCACGAGACGCAGCACGGTGCTCTTTCCGGCGCCGGAGTAGCCGATGATGCCGCAGACCTCTCCCGCCGCGACGTCGAGAGAGACGTCATCGACCGCGACGACGGGCGCGGCGTCCCTGGAGGGCGGCGGGAAGGTCTTGGTCACGCCGGTCAGGCGGATGAGGGTCATGGGTGCTCCAGGGCAGAACGCGCCTGTGCGGCCCGGACGCACGAGGCGCTGTCGGGCCGCACGGGCGGCTGCCGCGATATCGCGGGGTCTTACGAGTTGGCGCGGATGTCGTCCTCGACGTCGGCGAGGGACGCGACGAGTTCATCGGCGGGGGTCTTCACGAGCACCGCGGTGCCGCCGGACGCCTCGAGCACGCCGTCCAGGACGTCCTGCGTGTTCTGGTAGATCTCGACGAGCTTCTGGTACGTCGGGTTGTCGGCATCCTCCGCCTTGGCCGCGAAGATGTTGATGTACGGGAAGGCGCTCGGGTCGGACGGGTCATCGGTGGCGATGGCGTCTTCGAACTTCAGGCCCGCGTCCTCGACGAAGTCGTTGTTGATGATCGCCGCGGCGACGTCGGGCAGCGACGTCGCGGTGAACGCGGCGTCGAGCGCCTCGACGGTGACCTTCGACTCGGGCAGCACGTCGGCGACGGTCGAGAAGACCGAGCCGCCGTCCTTCAGCTCGATGAGGCCCGCCGACTGGAGCACGAGCAGGCCGCGGGCCTGGTTGGACTCGTCGTTGGGCACGGCGACCTTCGAACCCTCGGGGATGTCTTCGACCGACTGGTACTGCGTCGAGTAGAGGCCGAGCGGGTAGATCGCGGTGGCGCCGATGGGCTGGAGGTCGTCGTCGCTCTGCACGTTGTACGTGGCGAGGTAGATGATGTGCTGGAACTGGTTGAGGTCCAGTTCCCCGGCCGACAGGGCGGGGTTGGGCTGCGTGTACTCGCTGAAGTCGACGAGCTCCACCTCGATGCCTTCGTCGGCCGCGGCTTCCTTGTAGGTCTCCCAGTACGGGTCGCCGGCCCCGACCACACCGATGCGGACGACCTCGTTCTCGTCGGAAGCGCCGGTGGCGGCATCCGTTCCGGTCCCGGCGCAGCCGGCGAGGAGGAGGGCGAGAGGAAGCGCGAGTGCTGCTGCGGCGGTGAGCTTCTTGGACGTGGACATGTGCGTGCTCCTGTAGATCGAGGCCCGTGTCGGCTTGTGACCGCGCGCACGATCCACGGACCGCGCACGCTTCGTCGCGGACCGCGTTCGAACCTACGTGGGCGTCGCCGACATCTCGAAACGTCCGTAACACGTCGACACCCAGTCGGGGCAGGAGCGGCACGCGGTGTCAGGGCGCCCGCGGAGCGGCCTGTGGTTCGCGAGCACTCTCGCGACACTGTAAGATCGTTACTCGTGCATCGCGCAAGCGAGGCGCGCCACCTTAGCTCAGACGGCAGAGCGATTCACTCGTAATGAATAGGTCAAGGGTTCGATTCCCTTAGGTGGCTCCACATTCACCTGATCACCGACGGCCTTCTTCGTCCTCACGAATGCGCTGCCCGCTGATCCAGTGACTAGCCGAGCAGTGCGACGCCGAACTCGGCGACCACAGCTCGCACCTCAGCAAGGTACCGCTGCGCCTGTTCGGTCAGGGGAATCGCGGCGTGGCCGATCCAGCCGATCTCGATGCGTTCGTCGACGTCGAGCGGGATGGCGACGATCTTGGGGTCGAGCTCCTCGCTGATGATGCCCGTCGAGATCGTGTAACCGTCAAGCCCGATCATGAGGTTGAAGATGGTCGCTCGGTCGGCGACCCGGATCTGCTGCTTGCTCGACAGGGTGGAGAGGATCTCCTCGGCGAAGTAGAACGAGTTGTTCGCCCCCTGGTCGAAGGTGAGCCGCGGCAGATCGGCGAGATCGGCGAGAGTCGCACGCTTCCGCGAGGCGAGCGGGTTGGTCCGGGAGATGAAGATGTGCGGGTCGGCGAGGAAGAGAGGGTGGAACGCGAGTCCGGATTCCCGAAGCAGCTTGTCGATGACCTTGTGGTTGAAGTCGTTCCGGTACAGGATCCCGATCTCGCTGCGGAGCGTCCGGACGTCCTCGATGATGTCCCACGTGCGCGTCTCACGCAGCGAGAACTCGTACTCGGCCGCCCCGCTGGCTTTCACCATCCGAACGAACGCATCCACCGCGAACGAGTAGTGCTGCGCCGACACTCCGAGCAGCCGCCGCGAGGGCGGTCGGCCGAGGTAGCGCTGCTCGAGCAGCGCCACCTGCTCGACGACCTGTCGGGCATACCCGAGGAACTCCGCGCCGTCGACGGTGAGCGTGACCCCGCGGGCGGAGCGGGCGAGGAGGGCTCGGCCCACCCTCGCCTCGAGGTCCTTCATGGCCGCGGACATCGTCGGTTGTGCGACGTACAGCACGTCGGCAGCGGCGGAGATCGACCCCTCTGCTGCCACCTCGATGAAGTAGCGGAGCTGCTGCAGCGTGAGCCCGCTCGACCCTGGTGCCATAGGTCAACGCTATACCCATCCATAGACGCGGCGAGTTACCCGATATCAACCGGACACCTGCACCATTGAGGCATCACTTGCGAAGGCCGGCTTCGGCCCATCACCCACCGGATTGGCCCATGTCGGACGAGTTCACATTCAGCTTCACCACCACCCGCTTCGACGAGGATTACTCGCCGTCGGAGAGCTCACGGATCACAACGAACTTCGCCAACCTGGCCCGCGGCGACCAGCGTCAGCAGAACCTGCGCAACACGCTGACGATGATCAATCGCCGGTTCAACGATCTCGCGCGCTGGGACAACCCGCACGGGGATCGCTACGCGGTCGAACTCGAGATCGTCTCCGTGCAGCTGCGGTTCGCCGCGGAGGGCGAAGACCGGGAATTCCCGTTGCTCGAGATCCTCGACACCCAGATCGTCGACCGATGGACGGGTGCACGCCAGCATGGGATCGTCGGCAACAACTTCTCGTCCTACGTTCGGGACTTCGACTTCAGCGTCGTGTTGCCGGCGTTCAATGACGGCGCCACCAAGCCGACGGTCCCGGACGACTTCGGGGATCTGCATGGCAAGCTGTTCCAGCATTTCCTCGGCTCGACGACGTACCAGGACCGCTTCCCGAAGCCGCCCGTCATCTGCATCAGCGTCTCGACGAGCAAGACCTACCATCGGACGGCGAACGAGCATCCCGTCCTCGGCGTCGAATACCAGCAGGACGAGTTCTCGCTGACCGACCAGTACTTCGGGAAGATGGGACTGCAGGTTCGCTACTTCATGCCTCGCGGCAGCGTGGCTCCGCTCGCGTTCTATTTCCGCGGCGACCTGCTGAACGACTACACCAACCTGCAGCTCATCAGCACGATCAGCACGATGGAGACGTTCCAGAAGATCTATCGACCCGAGATCTACAACGCGAACTCGGCCGCCCCGGCGGTCTACCGGCCGAGCCTGGAAGCGCAGGACTACTCGCGGACTGAGATCGGGTATGACCGCGTCGAGCGCAGCCAACTCGCAGTCACCCAGGGAAAGTACACGGAGGAGCACTTCATCACGCCGCACAGAGATGTGCTGGAGCGATGGGCTGCCGGCTACCTCACCCGAGCCGCATGATGAGCGGGGCATCTTCAGCTTCGAACACATTCCTGCCGACCTCGATCGTCGGCAGCCTCCCGAAACCGTCGTGGCTCGCACAGCCGGAGACGCTCTGGTCTCCGTGGAGGCTGCAGGACGATGCACTGGTCGAAGGAAAACAGGATGCGCTGCGTGTCGTCGTCCAGGAGCAGACCCGACGCGGCATCGACATCGTCAGCGACGGTGAGCAGACCCGCCAGCATTTCGTCACGACGTTCATCGAGCACCTCAGCGGCGTGGACTTCGAGCAGCGCGCGACGGTGCGCATCCGCGATCGCTACGACGCGAGCGTACCGACCGTCGTCGGGTCGGTCGGTCGCGAGCGGCCCGTTTTCGTCGACGACGCGAAGTTCCTCCGCCAGTCCACGGATCGTCCGATCAAGTGGGCTCTCCCCGGCCCCATGACGATGGTCGACACGCTCTACGACGCCCACTACAGAAGCCGCGAGAAGCTTGCCTGGGAGTTCGCGGGGATCCTCAATCAGGAGGCGAGAGAACTCGAAGCAGCGGGTGTCGACATCATCCAGTTCGACGAGCCCTCGTTCAACGTCTTCTTCGATGAGGTGCGGGACTGGGGCGTTGCGGCGCTCGAAAGAGCGGTCGAAGGGCTGCGCGCAGAGACCGCCGTTCACATCTGCTACGGCTACGGGATCAAGGCGAACACCGACTGGAAAGCGACCCTGGGGTCGCAGTGGCGGCAATACGAAGAGTCGTTCCCGCTCCTGCAGCGGTCCGCCATCGACATCGTCTCGCTGGAATGCCAGCACTCCCACGTCCCGATGGACCTCATCGAGCTCATCCGTGGCAAGAAGGTCATGCTGGGCGCCATCGACGTAGCGAGCGAGGCGATCGAGACTCCCGAGGAAGTCGCGGACACCCTCCGCAAGGCGCTCAGATTCGTCGACGCCGACAAGCTCGTGCCCAGCACCAATTGCGGCATGGCGCCGTTGCCTCGTGACGTTGCACTGGCAAAGCTGAGCGCGCTCAGCGCGGGGACGAACATCCTTCGGGAGGAGCTGGCCGTTGACCAGCCTTGACCCGCATGCGTCCCTCGCGGCGGACCCGATCCGGCCGCTGAAGAGCGGCTTCTCGTCGTCCCTTTCGCCCGACGAGTTCAGAGGCCTGTTCCGCGGGCACCCCGCGGGTGTCGCCGTCATCACGGCCGACACGGGTGAGGGACCCGTCGCGCTCACGGCGACGTCGGTCGCCTCGGTGAGCGCCGAGCCCCCGTTGCTCATCTTCTCGATCTCGTCACTGTCGTCGGCTTCCGGCGTACTGGCGCGCGCCGACACCGTCGTCGTGCACCTTCTCGACGCACACGACCTCGAGGTGGCGAAGGCCGGGGCGGCCAGGGGCGTCGATCGCTTCGACCAGACGCACCGCTGGTCGCGCCTGGTCACCGGTGAGCCGGTGTACCTCGATGTCCGCGCCTGGGTACGCTGCGCTGTCATCGATCGCATGGATGCCGGAACCTCCACGGTCATCGCCGCGCATGCGCTGCAGTCCCACATCGAGCGCGGCGTCGACACTGACGTGCACGGCGACGCGTTGGTCTACCACAACCGAACGTGGCACCGTCTGGGGAACCACTCGCGCATCGAGAGCTGACGTATCGGTTCGCATCCGCCGCGCCAGTGGTGCCAGGAGCGGGGCTGGCGGGCAATGTCGGGCAGAGACGTACCGATATGACGCGATGCGTCCGGTATGCTCGCAGTCGGAACGGCCGCGAGCGAGCGGCCGTTTTCCGTATCCGAAGGACGGTGGTGCGTTGTCCGAGGCGATCGACGCCCTCGCCGAGATCTTCTCGTGGGTCGGGTTCGGTGTCGGCGCGCTGCTGGCGGGCGTGGCCCTGATCATGTACCTGCTCGACGGCACGTGGGTGCCGGCGCGGGCCGTCGTCGAGACCACTCCCGAGGGCCGCCTGGTGCGCTGGTTCGACGAGGATGGCGGCGTGGGCGAAGCGCACCTCACGCACGACCAGGACCACCACATCGGCGACGCCGACATGGCCGACATCTACATCCGTCGCGGATCGCCGAACCGGATGCGGCTGACCCGGCGTTCACCGGCGGTGCGCGCGGTGGCCTTGATGGCGATCGGGATGCTGACGCTCGGGCTGGTCGCGGTCGTGACCTCGCTCGTGATGCTCTTCGTGCGAGGGTGAGTCCGGACCCCGCTCGCGACACCCCCGGCAGTGCGAGTCCGCGCCCGCGCCATCGCCGGCGCTGAATCAGGCGACGGCGAGCATCCCCCCTGCCGTGAGCGCAAGGGCGAGACCGATCCACTGCACGGGGGCCACGCGCTCCCGCAGCACGATGGCGGCGAGCAGGATGGTGCCGGCGGGGTAGAGCGCGGTCAGCGCCGAGACGACGGACAGGTCGCCGCTCCGAAGCGCGAACAGCATCAGCGCATTGGCCGAGGCATCCGCGATTCCGCATGCGATGGCCAGCCACCACGCACGGCGCGCCGGCGCCGCGAGCCCAACCTCAGCCGAGGTCGCGTGCTCGAGGTCGGCGTGTCCGGTCGGCGTCGCCCCGAGCGGAGGCCCGGACACTTGGAGCACCGACCGGGCCGGTGCGCCCCGGCGCACGGCTGCCGCGGCCATCACCCCGACGAAGGCGACGGTGACGAGCGCGCTGGTGGCGCGGCTCGTCACGAGTGGCACGAGGCCGCTCTCGGACGAGGTCTGATCGATGAGGATGAGAAACGCCCCGATGGCGAGCCCCGATCCCGTGGCCATCAGAAGGCCGCGCGCGGTCGGCCGCACGATGTTCGCTCCGGGGAGGAAGCCGACGAGCACGACCGCGACGAGCGCCACCGCCAGACCCCCGTACCCGATGGGTGCGAGTGAGTCGGCTTTCACGAGCAGCCCCCAGAGCATCGGAGCGATCGCGGAGACCAGCGCCGTCAGCGGCGAGAGGATGCTCATCGGACCGATGGCGAGACAGGCGTAGAGCAGCGCGACCGCGAGGACGCCGGCGATTCCGGCCAGCATGCCCCACATCACGTCGGGCAGGGTCCAGAGCCCGCCGAGCAGCGGTTGCGCGATCGCCAGCGCGACGAGCCCCGAGGCGGCGGCGACGGCGGTGACGACGATCGAACGCAGGCGCCGCGCGGCCAGGCCGCCGAGGAAGTCCGCCGAGCCGTAGACGACGGCCCCCACGAGGGCGACGACGGCGGACAGCATCGCGACCAGCTTAGGGGGGCGGAATGCTGAGAAGAGCTTCGACCTCGGTCGTGCGAATCTAGATTGCTAGATAAGCTAGCGATATGACTTCGCCTCATCCCTCGCGCCGGAGCGCTCCCGGCTGGCTACGCATCGGCATTCCCGTCGTCCTGGTCCTCGTGTGGCTCACGGTGGGATCGATCGGAGGGCCGTACTTCGGCAAGGTCGACGAGGTCTCGAGCAATGACCGATCGTCGTTCCTGCCCGAGAGCGCGGACGCCACGCAGGTGAACGAGCGGCTCGGCGACTTCCTGGGGAGCGACAGCATCCCCGCCGTCGTGGTCGTCACAGGTGACGGCGAGCTGTCGGAGGGCGACATCGCCGAGGTGCAGACGCTCGCCGACGACATCGCGGCGGTCGACGGCGTTCAGGCGGATGTCTCGCCGCCGATTCCCTCCGATGACGGCCAGTCCGTGCAGATCTTCGTGCCGATCGACGCCGCGGGGGAGGTCGGACCGACCGTCGAGGACATCCGCTCGCTCGTCGCCGACGACCTCCCCGCAGGCCTCGACGGGTGGGTCACGGGTCCCGCGGGCTTCACCGCCGACCTCGTCGAGGGCTTCCTGGGCATCGACGGCCTGTTGCTCGCGGTCGCCCTGATCGCGGTGTTCTTGATCCTCGTCATCGTCTACCGCTCGCCGCTCCTGCCGATCCTCGTGCTGCTCACATCCGTCTTCGCCCTGTGCGTGGCGCTCCTCACCGTGTGGTGGCTGGCGTATGCGGGAATCGTCGTGCTCAACGGCCAGGTGCAGGGCATCCTCTTCATCCTCGTGATCGGCGCCGCCACCGACTACGCCCTGCTCTACGTCGCGCGGTTCCGCGAGTCCATCGCGACCGGCATGCGGAGATGGGATGCCACCACCCGGGCGTGGCGTGGATCCTTCGAGCCCATCCTGGCCTCAGGCGGCACGGTGATCGCGGGCCTGCTGTGCCTGCTGCTCTCGGACCTGGCCACGAACCGCGCACTGGGTCCCATCGCCTCCATCGGGATCGCCTTCTCGATGCTGTCGGCGCTGACGTTCCTTCCCGCGCTGCTGGCGCTGTGCGGGCGTGCGGCGTTCTGGCCGTTCATCCCGAGGCAGCCCCTGGCGATGATCCCCGACGACCTGACGCAGCCGGTGAAGGGTCTCTGGCCGCGACAGGCGCGCTTCGTCGCGCGGCACGCGCGGCTCGTGTGGATCGCCTGCACCGTCGTGCTGCTGGCGGGAGCGCTCGGCATCACGCAGCTGAAGGCCGACGGCGTGCCCACGAGCGACCTGGTTCTCGGCGCCTCCGAGGCTCGCGACGGTCAGGCCGTGCTCGCCGAGCACTTCCCGGCCGGCTCCGGCTCACCCGTGTACGTCATCGTGCCCCAGGACGACCTCTCCGACACGGCACAGGTGCTGTCGGCGTCGAACGGGGTCGACTCCGTGGCCGTCGCTTCGGAGGACTCGCCGACGGGACAGGCGGCGGTGGAGATCGAGGACGGCGAGGCCGTGCTGACCCCGGTCGGTCCGCCCGGGACCGCCGTTCCCGAGCCGACGAGCTCCCACGGCGACGTGCTCGTGATCGGAACGCTGACGGATCCGGCGGACTCCGTCGCGGCCGAAGACACCGTGCGCGAGCTTCGCGCTGGCCTCGACGACGCGCTCGGGGCGGGCGCGGCCATCGTGGGCGGCGAGACGGCGACCGACATCGACACCAACGACACGTCGATCCGCGATCGCACCGTCATCATCCCGGTCATCCTGGCGGTGATCCTGGTCATCCTGATGCTGCTGCTGAGGTCGATCCTCGCGCCGGTGCTGCTCATCCTGACGGTCATCCTGTCGTTCGCCACGGCCCTCGGCGTGAGCGCGCTCGTCTTCAACGAGGTGTTCGGGTTCCCGGGCGCCGACCCCGCGGTCCCGCTCTACGGGTTCGTGTTCCTCGTCGCGCTCGGGGTGGACTACAACATCTTCCTGATGTCGCGCGTGCGCGAGGAGTCGCTCGTCCATCGCACGAGACCGGGCATCCTGCGGGGGCTGGTGGCCACGGGCGGCGTCATCACGTCGGCGGGTCTTGTGCTGGCGGCGACGTTCGCGGCGCTCGGCGTCATCCCGATCCTCTTCCTCGCGCAGATCGCGTTCGTCGTGGCGTTCGGCGTGCTGCTCGACACCTTCATCGTTCGCTCGCTGCTCGTCCCGGCGCTGTCGTACGACATCGGGAAGGCGATCTGGTGGCCCTCCGGACTGTGGCGCCGGGATGGCGGAGGGGACGCGGGCGCGGGCAGCAACTCCTCCTCGGCCGTGCCGAACCGGGCCGGTGCGCCTGCCGCCGAGCCTGTTTCGGCGGCGCCAGGGGGAGTCGTGACACCTGCCGGATCGCCGCTGCCCGCGGCATCCGATCGTGAGCTGGTAGCAGGTGACGGGCATGGCCTCACCCGCGAGGAGCACCGGCGTACGCTCGAGTCATGAGCAAAGCGCTGTTCATCGTCGACGTTCAGAACGACTTCACGGAGGGCGGTGCGCTCGCCGTGGAGGGCGGCGACGCCGTCGCCCGGCACATCTCGGAGTTCCTGGTCACGCACGCCGAGGAGTATTCGGTCATCGTGGCCTCACGGGACTGGCATCACGGCGAGGGCGACAACGGCGGGCACTTCCATCCGGAGCCCGACTTCGTCGACACGTGGCCCGTGCACTGCGTGAGCGGCACCGAAGGCGCGGAGTACGACCCCGGCCTCGACACGTCGGCGGTCACGCACCACGTCAAGAAGGGCCAGGGCGTGCCCGCGTACTCTCTGTTCGAGGGCACGACCGACGAGGGCGTGACCGTCGCCCAGCTCCTCGAGGAGCACGGCGTCGTCGACGTCGACATCGCCGGCCTCGCGACCGATTACTGCGTGCGCGCGTCGGCGCTCGACGCGATCGAGCACGGCCGGCATGTGCGGATCCTCACCGATCTCGTCGCGGGCGTCGCCGCCGAGACGAGCGACGCCGCTCTCGCCGAACTGGCGCACGCGGGAGCCGAGCTGGCGACCTCGGGCGCCGGGAACTCGGGAACGGATGCCTGAGACCCGGCGCACCGGCCGGCCCGTGACCCCGATCCGCCCTCTCGCCGCCGCCGACCACGCGGCCTGGCTGCCGCTGTGGGAGGCGTACATCGACTTCTACGAGTCGGAGGTCTCGGACGAGCAGACTGCGCTGACGTGGAGCCGACTGCTCGACCCGCAGTTCCCCATCCACGGTGCGGTCGCGCTGGATGTCGCGGGTCGCACCGTCGGCTTCGTGCACTGGCTCACCCATGCCGCCACCTGGTCGGCGGTGCCCTATGTGTACCTCGAGGACCTGTACGTCGCGCCCGATGTGCGCGGCGCCGGGGCAGGCCGTGCGCTCATCGGCCACGTGACCGAGTGGGCGCGCGAGCACGGCGCCGCGAAGGTCTACTGGCTGACGCAGGAGACCAACCTGACCGCGCGGACGCTGTACGACCGCGTCGCGACGCACACCGGGTTCGTTCACTACGAGGTCGGGCTCGACTGAGGGCGCAGCGCCTATCTTGCCGGGTGTTCTCGGTCGAGTCCGAGAAGAGAGTGGTGCCCCATGAGCGGCGGGGAGCCCGCTGAAGCAAGCACCCGAGGTGGGCCCCGTGGGGCTCGAACCCACGACCCGCGGATTAAAAGTCCGATGCTCTACCGACTGAGCTAGAGGCCCTCGACGACAAGCCTACTTGTCAGAAGGTGCGGATTTCGCCGCCCAGGCTCTGTCGTTCGGCGCTCAGCCTTTGCCTTTGCCGTTGCCGCTGTTGCTGCCGGGGCCGTTCCCCTTGCCGTTGCCGTTGTTGCTGCCGGGGCCGCTGTTGTCGGTCGTTCCCCCGCCGGTGTTGTCGACGGGCTGTTGGTTCGGCGCCGGGATCTGCTCGGCGGGCTGGTCCACGGGAGTCTGGTCGGCCGGCGCCTGCTCGGCCGGCACCTCTTCGGCGGGCGCCTCCTCGGTCGGTGCCGGAGCCTGTTCCTCCACCGGCGTCGTCGGCTCCGGCTGCGGCTGCGCCGCCCAACCGTTCGTCAGCAGCAGCGCCCCGAGCGCCAGTGCGAGCGCGAGCAGCGCCGCGAAGATCGCCCCGATGATCATCGCCCGGCGGGTCGGCCGGCGCTGCTCATCCGGGACGGTGGGGAGGACGGATGCCGCGGCAGCCGTCTCGGCGAGAACCACCGGCGCGGCGGCGGTCATGCGGGCATCGCGGCGAAGGGCTGCGCGCGTGCCCGGAACGCCGGGCGGCGGAACGGGTGCGGGGACGAGCGGGGGCGACGGGAAAGCCTGCGTCGGGCCGGTGGCGGTCGTCGGGATGGGCGTCGCGATGGGCGCGGTCGCGGGGTCGGCCTTCTCGCGGGCGAGGCTGTTCTCCATCGCCGCCAGGCGGGAGGATGCCGTGACCACCTCGAGCGCGGTCGGCCGGTCTTCGGGGCGGATGGCCGTCATCCCGCGGAGCAGGCCCTGCCACGAGGGGTGAAGCGTCTCGGGAATCTGGGGGGCCGACGACAGCCGCGCCACGACGGTGCCGATGCCCTCCGCGTCCCCGAAGGGGCGCTCGCCGGTCAGCGCTTCGATCAGCAGGAGCCCGAACGCGTAGATGTCGGCGGGCGGTGCGGGAGGGACTCCGCGTGCCTGCTCCGGCGCGACGTACGCCATGGTGCCGACGATGACTCCCGGGGTCGTCACACGGGCCGAGTCCATGAGGTAGGCGATGCCGAAGTCGCCGAGCTTCGCCCGCCACTCCCAACCCGGCCGGGGCGACTCCCGCAGGAGAACGTTGGACGGCTTGATGTCGCGGTGCACGACTCCGTGCTGATGGGCGACGTGCAGACCTTCGGCGATGTCGATGGCGATCGACGCCACCACCCTCGGATCGACGGGCCCCCTGGCGATGAGATCGCGGAGGGTGATGCCGTCGACGTGCTCCATGACCAGGTAGCTGGTCTCGTCCGAACCGACCCGCGCGTCGAAGACGGTGACGAGCGAGTGGTGACTGAGGGAGGCGAGCAGAGTCGTCTCCGAGAGGGCGCGCTCGACCGAATCGATGCCGTCGGTGGGCTCGCGGAAGACCTTCACCGCCACGGATCGCTGGAGATGGGTGTCGTCGGCGCGGTAGACGCGCGCCATTCCTCCCTCGCCGATCCGCTCCTGCAGGACGTAGCGATCGTCCAGGAGCTCGCCTGTCGAGATCTCTCCCGACTCGCGCAGGTCCGTCACATGCCCTCCCACTCGGGTGCCCGCACCCCTCCGGCGCTGCCCCAGGCTGTCTTCACGTTATGCGGACCACCGTACGGACAAGAACCCCTTGACGCGCCCGTCCAAGCGTGCATAGGCACCACGAGACCGCCGGCGTCTGGCAACGCCGGCGGTCTCGCGCCCCCCTGCATGCCGGCCGGAGCCGGCGTCGGTCACTGTGCCGGAGGCATCAGGACCGCGTCGATGAGGTACACCGTGGCGTTGGCGGTCTGCACGCCACCGCAGATGACGTTGGCGTCGTTGACCATCCATGCGTCACCCTCGCCGGTGACCTCGAGATCGGCGCCCTGCACCGTCGTGTGCGTGCCGGCGATGTCGGCCGGCTCGATCCGGCCCGGGACCACGTGGTACGTGAGGATCGACGTCAGCGTCGCAGTGTCGGTCTTCAGCGCCTCGATGGTGGCCGGGTCGATCGCCGCGAAGGCGTCGTCGACAGGGGCGAACACCGTGAACTCGTCGCCGTTGAGGGTGTCGACCAGGTTCACGTCTGGGTTCAGCTGGCCGCTCACCGCGGCGGTGAGCGTCGTCAGCACCGGATTGTTGGATGCTGCGACCGCGACCGGATCGGCCGACATCCCCTCGATCGAGCCCGCGCCGTCGGGGACGGCATCGGCGTAGGCGGCGCAGCCGGGGCCGACGAGGTCGGCGGCGGGGTCTGCCGTCATCGCCTCTTCGGTGGCCTCCATGGATGGGGCCGCGGACGGCTCCGTCGTGGACTCGGCAGCGGATCCGCCGCCCATCGAACACGCGGACAGCGCGAACGTCGCGGCGACGGCGAGGGCGAGGCCCGCAGAGAGTCGCTTCCCGGTGATGCGAGACATGTCTTCCTCCTCAGAACGGTCGTGGCGACCGCGGTCTGCTGGTGGTCCCCGGTGCGGGGAGCGAGCCGCTGGAGCGGCTGCACGGACTCTTCGGAGGGCTTCCGGGTTCGGATTGGAAGTCTGTGCCGGAACGGATGCCGCGGCACGGCCGCTTCCGGTGTCGCGACAGGCGGCATCCGCCGGATCGTCCCGCGTGTTGCGCGAGACGAAGACGCGTCCCGCACCCGGTCCAATCCGAAACCCGCGGTGGGGCGAACAACTCCCGACGGATGGTTCGCCCCACGATCTCACCGCGTCGGTGCCGCCAGGGGTGGAAGTGTACTCGTTCACGTTCGGATGAGCGGTGTCGGTTCGGAAGGGGGGCGGGTAGGGCATGCTGGTGGACATGGTGATCGACGGCATCGACGTGCCCGAGGACGGCACCGAGCCGGTCGACCACGTCGGCGAGCTCCTCGGGCGCGTGGCAGCGGGCGACGAGGCCGCCTTCGGCCGGGTCTACGACATGCTCTCGCCGCGGGTCTTCGGCCTCATCCTGCGTGTGCTGGTCGACCGGGCGCAGAGCGAAGAGGTGCTGCAGGAGGTCTTCCTCGAGATCTGGCAATCCGCTTCGCGGTTCGCTTCGAACAGGGGTCAGGGAAGGTCGTGGGTGCTCACGATCGCGCATCGTCGGGCCGTCGACCGAGTGAGGTCGTCGCAGGCGAGCACCGATCGGGACGTGCGTGCGGGCTTCCGTGATCTCGACGTGGCCCATGACGCGGTCTCCGAGCAGGTGGAGCTGCGCATCGAGGGGCAGAGGGTCGCGGCAGCGCTCTCGGCGCTGCCCGACGCCCAGCGCGAGGCGCTGACCCTCGCCTATTACGGGGGTTACAGTCAGAGCGAGATCGCGGCGATGGTGGGCTCGCCGCTGGGCACGATCAAGACGAGGATGCGGGACGGATTGTCCCGCCTGAGGACCGAGATGGGGGTGACCGCATGATGGAAGAGAAGGAGTTCGCCGAACTGGCAGCAGGCGCCGCCCTCCACGCGCTGTCACCTGCCGATCAGCGGGCGTTCGACGTCGCCCGTCGCGCGCACCCCGAGTGGGATCACTGGGTGCGGACGGATGCTGCCACCGCGGCCGCACTCGCCGACGGTGTCGCCGACGCCCTTCCGCCGTTGACGCTGCGCTCCACGCTGATGTCGCGCATCGCCGCGACCCCCCAGGTGCCGGCGATGGACCCGTCGGTCGCCGCGTCGGCCGAGCCTGTGCAGCAGTGGTCGCCGCCCGCACCCGAGCAGCCGCAGGTCGAGCCGCCGCCGCCCACGGCGGTGATCCAGGCGGTTTCGCGCCGCAACTGGACCCGGGGCATCCTCGGGCTCGCCGCATCGATGGTGCTGCTGGTCGCACTCGGGCTCGGCGCCGCACTGCTCAACGACTACATGAATCGCCCGCCCGAGATCGTGGCATTGCAGCAGATCGAGGACGCGCCCGACGCGCAGTCGGCGACGGTGGCGGTGACCGACGGCGGCACCGCGACGGCGCACTGGTCGGAATCGGTCGGCAAGGTGGTGCTCCAGTCGCAGGGTCTTCCCGAGATCGCCGACGATCAGAGCTTCGAGCTGTGGTTCGTGCGTGCGGGCACTCCGGTGTCGGCAGGAGTCTTCGAGTCGACCGACGGCTCGGCGACCGCACTGCTTGAGGGCGCGATGGAGCCCGGCGACACGATCGCGGTCACCATCGAGCCGGAGGGCGGTTCGCCGGACGGCAAGCCCTCGTCCGACCCCATCGTGGCGATTCCCACTGCATGACGCCGAACCAGATCGCTGGGCAGGGGAAAGCACGCCGGGCGGGAGTCCGCTCTTCCGGGTAGCGTGAGGGCGTGGCATCCGTCTCCCAGAAGACACCGGCGGGGCAGTCGACGCAGACCCTCGCACATCTGCGCCGGGCCCGCGACCTGATGGACCGCGACTACGCGCAGCCCCTCGACGTGCCCACGATGGCGACGAAGGCGCTCATGTCTCCCGCCCACTTCTCGCGCGAGTTCAAGGCGGCGTACGGCGAGACGCCGTACGCGTATCTCATGACCCGGCGCATCGAGCGCGCCATGGCGCTGCTGCGCGATGGCGTGTCGGTGACGGATGCCTGCACCGCGGTGGGCGCGACTTCACTCGGCTCGTTCAGCTCGACGTTCACCGAGATCGTGGGGGAGACGCCCAGCTCGTATCGCTCACGCCCGCACGAGGCGGCGGAGGCGATGCCGCTGTGCGTGGCGAAGATCCTGACGCGACCGACGCGCTACGCCTGAGGCGGCACGGCGGCGGGAATCGAGCAGGATCGGAGAAGCGCCCGCCGCGCGCTCACCGTAGCGTGGCCGGCATGACGAACATCTCACTCGCGTACAGCCCCATCACCGTCGACGACGTCGACGCCGCCCTTGCGTTCTACCGTGACGGACTCGGCCTCGAGGTGGTCAACGACGTCGCCTACGACGGCCACCGCTGGGTGAGCTTCGGCTTCCCCGGGCAGCCCGGGCTCTCGCTGGTGGTATCGGATCCCACTGCCGGCCGCTCGCCGGAGGACGGCGACGCGCTCCAGCGGCTCGTCGTGAAGGGCTCGGGCCCCGGACCCTACGTCTTCACGACGACCGACCTCGACGCGACGTTCGAGAAGCTGCGCGCGTTCGGCGCCGAGGTGCTGCAGGAGCCCAAGGAGCAGGGGTGGGGTCCGCGCGACGCGGCATTCCGCGACCCTGCGGGCAACCACATCCGGATCAACCAGGGCTGAGCCGGGGGTCGGGTCATGTGCCTCCCGTGGGTGGCCGCGATGCAGCGCGAGCCCGTGCTCGTGGCGGCGGGTAGCCTGGAAGGAATGAGCGACTCGTCCAGGGAGTTCCACAAGCCCGTCCGCCGACCGGGCGAACTCTTCGACCGGGTGTTCTCCGCCGAGGACCCGGCCGAGGTGTCGCGCGTCGCCCACACGACCGCGCATGCCCTGCTCGCACGGGTGCGTGCCGACCCCGATGGGGCGATCGTCGACCGGCTCGTCGCGTTCACCGATGAGCACGGCATCGACGACCTGGCCGAGCTGTGGTCGCGCTCGCCGGCGAAGACGCTCCCCGGCGCACTGTGGCGGCTGTACCTCGTGCAGCTCATGATCCACGACGACCCGCGCACGGCCGCCTTCCTGTACGAGCGCGGTCGTGTCGAGCTCCGCTCGGCTGACGACGTCGTGGCGGGGGCGCCGTCGCCCGCCGGTCCCGAGGAGCTCGTCGCGCTCGTCGACACGATCCTCCGCGGACTGTTCGAAGGCGACTTCGCCGTCGCGCTCGACCGGGCGGCGGCCTTCTGCCGCGTGCAGGCGTCGGGTGCCACGCACGTGGCCGACGACTACGAGGCGACCGAGCCGGAGCGGGCGTCCGCGTTCACCACGCGCGCCCTGCGTCTGTCCGACTATGCCGCAGACCTCGCCGCCTGCGCGGCCCTCTGGCGTCGCGACGCCCTGACCTGAACCTCCGCCGTGTCGCGGATGTCGCGACACGCCGGGCCGCGGCATCCGCCTTCCGCCTCCGTCGTCGCTGTCGCCGCCGTGGCTCGGGCTCGCCACAATGTCGGAGACCGCCGTCGCGTCGGAGCCGGTCGGCGGGGTCCTCCGACAGCGTGAATATCTCCGAGCTTGTGGCGGCGGGGACGCCGGGCATGAAAGTGCCGGGCCGCAGAACGCCTCTCGGCGCGGTGCCGCTCGAAGCGGCAAATTTTGGAGCCCGGGGTTACTGCGGCCCGGCCATGACAGTCTAACCGAGGCGGAGGGCACCGTATTCCGACCCTCTAGGCTCAGGGGATGGCATTGCGTTTCGCGCTCGTGATCGAGCCCGCGGCATCGGATGACCCCCGCCCCGACTTCGGCGGCTCGTTCCGGGTCATCGACCCGTCGGCTCCCGCACTGAGCGTCGGCGAGCTGAGCACGCAGCGCGGCGACGGCATCTTCGAATCGATCGGTGTCGTCGACGGGCACGCGCAGGAGACACAGGCCCACCTGGAGCGCCTCGCCCATTCGGCGGAGATCTGCGACCTCCCGGTCCCGCACCTCGAGCAGTGGCGCCAGGCGGTCGAGATCGCCGCGCAGCACGCGCCCAGCCAGGGGGAGGGCGTCATCAAGCTCATCCTGAGCCGCGGGGTCGAGCACGGGCCGGCGCCGACCGCGTGGGTCACGGTGAACGCGGCCCCCGACAACACCGCGGCCCGGGAGCGCGGCATCCGCGTCGTCACGCTCGATCGCGGCTATGGCATCGACACGCCGGCCAGCGCTCCCTGGCTGCTCCTCGGCGCGAAGACTCTGTCGTACGCGGTCAACATGGCGGCCCTCCGCGAGGCGAAGCGGCGCGGCGCAGACGACGCGATCTTCGTCACCTCGGACGGGTTCGTGCTCGAGGCGCCGACGGCGTCGCTCATCCTGCGCATCGACGGCCGGTTCGTCACGCCCGCGCCCAACGGGGGCATCCTCCACGGCACCACGCAGCTCAGCCTGTTCGCTCATCTCGAAGAGCAGGGACTCGCGACGGGCTACGAGACGCTTCCGATCGGTGCAATGGGGAAGGCGGATGCTGCGTGGCTGCTGTCGAGCGTGCGTCTGGCTGCTCCCGTCACGGCGATCGACGGCGTGGAGGTGCCGGTGGACGCCGAGCTCACGGCATCCTTCAACCGCTACCTGCTGAGCCCCCGCGACTGACGCTTCCGGCTGCTACCCGTGTCTCGATACGGCTCGTTCCTCGCCACTCGAGAACCGGATCCGGTCGTCGCGACTACCCGAATCGGCCCGAGACGTAGTCCTCGGTCGCCTGAACCGACGGCGTCGTGAAGATCGTCCGGGTCTCGTCGTATTCGATGAGCTTGCCGGGCTTGCCGGTGCCGGCGATGTTGAAGAACGCCGTCTTGTCGCTCACGCGCGACGCCTGCTGCATGTTGTGCGTGACGATGACGACGGTGTAGTCGTTCTTGAGCTCGCCGATCAGTTCCTCGATCGCGTACGTCGAGATGGGGTCGAGCGCCGAGCAGGGCTCGTCCATCAGGATCACCTCGGGCGACACGGCGATCGCGCGCGCGATGCACAGACGCTGCTGCTGACCGCCCGAGAGGCCCGAGCCGGGCTTGTCGAGCCGGTCCTTGACCTCGTTCCACAGGTTCGCGCCGCGCAGCGACTTCTCGACGAGCGCGTCGGAGTCCGACTTCGAGAGCTTCTTGTTGTTCAGCTTCACTCCGGCCAGCACGTTCTCCTTGATCGACATCGTCGGGAACGGGTTGGGCCGCTGGAACACCATCCCGACCTGGCGGCGCACGAGCACGGGGTCGACGTTCGGGGCGTAGAGGTTGTTGCCGTCCAGCAGCACCTCGCCCTCGACGCGGGCGCCGGGGATGACTTCGTGCATGCGGTTGAGGGTGCGCAGGAACGTCGACTTGCCGCAGCCGGAGGGGCCGATGAACGCGGTGACGCTGCGCGGCTCGATCTCGAGCGCGACGCCCTCGACGGCGAGGAAGTCGCCGTAGTAGACGTTGAGGTCGTTGACTTCGATGCTCTTGGACATGATTCCTGTCGGTGCTTTCGGGTGGGGGATGCTCAGCGGCCCAGCTTGGGCGAGAAGACCTTGGCGACGATGCGCGCGATGAGGTTCAGGAGCATCACGAGGACGATGAGGACGAGCGCGCACGCCCACGCGCGGTCGATGTACGCCTGGGCCGGGATGCCCTGGTTCATGTACTGGGAATAGGCCATGACGGGGAGCGTCATCATGCGGCCCTCGAAGAGGTTGTAGTTCATGGATGTCGCCACCCCGGCGGTGAGAAGCAGCGGCGCGGTCTCGCCGATGACGCGCGAGATGGACAGCATGACGCCGGTGGTGATGCCGGCCATCGAGGTCGGCAGCACCACCTTCGCGATCGTGCGCCACTTGGGCACGCCGAGGGCGTAGGAGGCCTCGCGCAGCTCGTTGGGGACGAGGCGCAGCATCTCCTCGGTCGAGCGCACGACGACCGGGATCATGAGCACTGAGAGTGCGACCGAGCCCATGATGCCCATGCGGATGCCGGGGCCGAGGAAGAGCGCGAACAGGGCGTACGCGAACAGGCCGGCGACGATCGACGGGATGCCGGTCATGACATCGACGAGGAACGTGATGCCGCGGCTCAGGCGCCCGTCGCGGCCGTACTCGACCAGGTAGATCGCTGTGAAGATGCCGATCGGGATCGAGATGACGGCGGCGGCGAGGGTGATGAGCACCGTGCCGACGATGGCGTGGAGTGCACCGCCGCCCTCACCGACGACGTTGCGCATCGAGTTGGAGAAGAACTCCGCGGACAGACCGGCGACGCCGTTGACGACCACCGTGACGGCCACCGAGACGAGCGGGACCATCGCGATGAGGAAGGCCAGCGTCACGACGCCCGTGACGAGGCGGTCGACGGCCTTGCGCCGGCCCTCGACGAGACTCGAGGTGACGGTGATGAGCACGAGGTAGAGCAGAGCGGAGACGATGAGCCACGCGGCCACATCGAAGCCGCGGTCGTCGGCCATCGCCACGATGCCGAAGAGGAGGGCCGACAGACCGGCGCTGGCGCCCAGGAGCGCCCACGGGACGGAGCGCTTCAAGTGCCCGCTGGTCAGCCGGCGGCTGGGCTCGGCCGGCCGGGGAGTGGGGGTCTGCGGGGGAGCGGTCACGAGCGTCATGTCAGTTGGCTCCCGAGAATTCCTTGCGCCGGCTGACGATCCACCGGGCGACGGCGTTGACGGCGAAGGTGACGATGAAGAGGATGAGGCCCGTCGCGATGAGGACGTTGATGTTGAGCCCGTACGCCTCGGGGAACGTCAGGGCGATGTTGGCCGGGATCGTGCCCGGGTTCTCGGACGTGAACAGCTTGAACGTCACGACGTTCGCCACCGAGAGCACCATGGCGACCGCCATGGTCTCGCCGAGCGCACGGCCGAGGCCGAGCATGGACGCCGAGACGATGCCGCTGCGGCCGAAGGGGAAGACGGCCATGCGCACCATCTCCCAGCGGGTGGCGCCCAGCGCGAGGGCTGCCTCCTCGTGGAGGACGGGGGTCTGGAGGAAGATCTCGCGGCAGATCGCCGTGATGATCGGGACCACCATGACGGCGAGCACGATCGCCGCCGTGAAGATCGTGCGACCGGTGCTCGAGACCGTGCCGGCGAAGAGGGGGAACCATCCCATGTGGGCGTTGAGCCACGCGTAGACCGGCTGCACGGCGGGCGCCAGCACGAGGATGCCCCACAGGCCGAAGACGACGGAAGGCACCGCGGCGAGCAGGTCGACGATGTAGCCGAGACCCTGCGCGAGGCGCCGCGGTGCGTAGTGCGAGATGAAGAGTGCCACCGACACGGCCAGCGGCACGGCCATGAGGAGGGCCAGGAACGATGCCCACACCGTGCCGAACGCGAGCGGCCACACGTACTCCCAGAAACTGCCCGAGAGGATGCTGGCGGTGTCGCTCGTGGCGGTCAGGCCCGGGATCGACTGGATGATGAGGAAGATCGCCACGGCAGCCAGCGTGACGAGGATCATCACGCCGGCGCCGAGCGCGGTTCCCGAGAACCAGCGGTCGCCCGGCCGCTGCTTGACCCTGCCCGTCTCGCGGGCGGTCGTGGTGGTCATGGTGTCCTTCTGGATTCGGGTCTCTCAGGGGTGATACCCGGCCCGGTCGTGAGACCGGACCGGGTATCGGTGTGTGTTACTCGGTGACGATCGAGTCGATCGCGGCGTTCACCTTCTCGCGGAGCGCGTCGGAGATCGGGGCGCTGCCGGCCGCGGCGGCAGCCGCGTCCTGCCCCTCGGGGCTGGCCACGTACTCGAGGTAGCCCTTGACGATCGGGGCGACGGCCGCGTCGGCGTACTCCTGGCACGCGATCATGTAGCTGACGAGAACGATCGGGTAGACGCCCGCGACCTCCGACGTGCGGTCGAGCGCGATGGCGAGGTCGCCCTCGCCGCGGCCGTCCTCGAACGGCGACTCGTCGACGACCGCGGCGGCGGCCTCGGGCGAGTACTCGACGAACTCGTCGCCGACCTGGATCGCGGCGGTCGACAGGCCCTCCTCGGCGGCGCGCGACGCGTCGGCGTAGCCGATGGTGCCGTTGCCGCCCGAGACGGCGGAGACGACGCCGGAGGTGCCCTGGGCGGCCTCGCCGGCGGCCGGGGTCGACGGCCACACGCCGTCGGGCTCGTACGTCCAGACGTCGCCGGCGGTCTGGTACAGGTAGTCGGTGAAGTTCTCGGTGGTGCCCGAGTCATCAGCGCGGTGCACCGGCGTCACGGCCAGGTCGGGGAGGTCGACACCCTCGTTGAGCGCGGCGATCGCCGGGTCGTTCCACTTCGTGATCGTGCCGGCGAACAGGCCCGCGGTGGTCGCGGCGTCGAGGTTGAGCGAGTCGACGCCCTCGACGTTGAAGATGACCGCGATCGGCGAGATGTAGGTCGGGAGCTCGATGATGCCCGAGCCGTCGACGCACGCGTCGAACGGTCCGGCCTCGATCTCCTCGATCTTGAACGCGCGGTCCGAGCCGGCGAACGGGAATGCGCCGGCCTGGAACGACTCGCGTCCCGCGCCCGACCCGGAGGGGTCGTAGGTGATCGTGACGTCGGGGTTGGCCTGCTGGAAGCCTGCGGTCCAGGCCTGGACTGCCACCTCCTGCGACGACGCGCCGCCGCCGGCGATCTCGCCGGAGAGGTCGGACGCAGCCGTGGTCTCGCCGGTGGTGCCGCCGGAGGCCTCGTTCGCGGCGCAGCCGGCGAGGGTGAGAGCCGCGATCGCGGCGACAGCGCCCACCTGGGCGATGCGAGAGATCTTCACTGTGTGAATCCTTCACGTGTCAGGGAATTCAGGCCCGTAGCAGGCCTTCGGGTGAGAACCCGGTGCGGGGTTCGCTCTGAAACGTAGGCTCGGACCCTTAAGAGATTGCGCTTCGCCGGTGAACGGAAGGTGAACGGCAGGAGGTGGGCAGGTGCGCGAGGGCGTCAGACCTTCGGCGTGTGGGTCTCGATCGTCACGATCCCCGAGCCGGGATTGTCGACCGACAGGTGCACCACCGAGAACGCGGCGGGCTCGAGCGCCGACGCGCTGCCCAGATAGGAACCGCGCAATGTGCCGGTCGCGAGGGCCAGTTCGCTGAGGATGTCGGGCAGGACGGGCCCGTGGCTGCACAGCACGGCGGGCCTGCGCGAGCGCACCCGGTCGCCGATCACCGTGCGGGCGTCGGACTTGCCTTCCTCCCACGCGTCCTGACTGATGAGCTTCGTGGTGTCGATGGTGCGGCCGAGCGCCGACGACAGGGGAGCGACCGTCTTCATGCAGCGCGTGGCCGGGCTCGAGACGATCCTGCGAACGCCGAACGCGAGCAGCGGACCCACGATCGAGTTCGCCTGCTTCTTCCCGCGCGGGGCCAGCGGGCGCGCAGCATCCTTCCCCTTCCACTCCTCACGCGAGACCGCCTTGGCGTGACGCAGAGCGACGATGGGAAAGGTGCGCAGCACGCCCTCGTCGATGAGGCGCAGGAAGTTCTCGACGATCTCGACATCGACGGGGTAGCTCAGCCTCATGAGGGCCTTCTTGGGTGAGAGCCACTCGATGGCGGCGATCTCCTTGTTGGGAACGAAGGCGGATGAGCGGATGGCGGCATCCGTCGCCTCTGCCGCCCAGTAGTGCACGATCTTGGTGCGCTTGCTCGGCAGGCGATATCTCGACACGCCCACCGGGACGCCCAGCGAGACGCGGATGCCGGTCTCCTCGCGGATCTCGCGGACCGCTGTCTCGGCGAGCATCTCGCCGGGATCCACCTTGCCTTTGGGGAGGGTGATGTCGCGGTACTTCGTGCGGTGGATCACGAGAACGCACACCTTGTCGTCCACGATGCGCCAGACGACGCCGCCGGCCGCGTAGACGGCGGTCTCCGTCATCGCACCGCCCGTGCGCGCCGGCGGCGCTGCACGTTGGTCATCGTCCGGTCCTGCAGGTCGACGAGCGGCTTGCCGTCCGGGCCGAGGTTGTGACGCACCCACTCGCCGTCGGGGCCGAGATGCCACGAACTGGTGTGGTCGCTCATCGAGAGGGTGAAGAGGTCGTTGAGTTCCTTGACGTGAGCGGGGGTCGAGACGCGCACGAGCGCCTCGACACGGCGGTCGAGGTTGCGGTGCATCATGTCGGCGCTCCCGATGTAGACGACGGGATCACCGTCGTTGTGGAACGCGAAGATCCGCGAGTGCTCCAGGTAGCGGCCGAGGATCGAGCGAACCGTGATGTTCTCGCTCATCCCCTCGACGCCCGGCTTCAGCGAGCAGATGCCCCGCACGCACACCTCGACCTTCACGCCCGCCTGGCTGGCGCGATACAGGGCGTCGATGATCTGCTCGTCGACCATGGAGTTCACCTTGATGCGCACGCTGGCGGGCTTGCCCGCGAGCGCATTGCGGCGCTCCTTCTCGATGAGGCGCAGCAGGCCCTTGCGCAGGTGGAGCGGTGCGACCAGAAGGCGCTTGAACTTCTTCTCGATCGCGTAGCCGCTCAACTCGTTGAACAGGCGGGTGAGGTCGCGGCCCACGAGGTCGTCGGCGGTGAACAGGCCGAAGTCCTCGTACAGCCGGCTGGTCTTCGGGTTGTAGTTGCCGGTGCCGACGTGGCTGTAGCTGCGCAGCACGCCGTTCTCCTCGCGGATGACGAGCGCGAGCTTGCAGTGGGTCTTGAGGCCCACGAGGCCGTACACGACGTGCACGCCCGCCTTCTCGAGCTTGCGCGCCCAGACGATGTTGTTGGCCTCGTCGAAACGCGCCTTGATCTCGACGAGCGCGAGCACCTGCTTGCCGGCCTCGGCCGCATCGATCAGCGCCTCCACGATCGGGCTGTCGCCGGACGTGCGGTAGAGCGTCTGCTTGATGGCGAGGACGTGCGGGTCCTTCGCGGCCTGTTCGAGGAACGCCTGCACGCTCGTCGCGAACGACTCGTACGGGTGGTGCACCAGCACATCGCCCTTGCGGATCGAGGCGAAGATGTCGGGCCGCTCGTTGTTGTCGCCCGGCTGGAAGGCCAGCGCGGTGGTCGGGAGGTGGGGCTTGTAGTGGAGGTCGGGCCGGTCGATGCGGGCCAGGTCGAACAGGCCGCGAAGGTCGAGCGGGCCGGGCAGGCGGTAGACCTCCTGCTCCGTGATGTCGAGCTCCTTGATGAGGAGGTCGAGTGTCACGTCGTCCATGTCGTCGGTGATCTCGAGGCGGATGGGCGGCCCGAACCGCCGCCGCAGCAGCTCGGCCTCGAGCGCCTGGATGAGGTTCTCGGTCTCGTCCTCCTCGATCACGACGTCCTCGTTGCGCGTGAGGCGGAACGCGTGGTGGTCGAGCACCTCCATGCCGGGGAAGAGGTCGTCGAGGTGGTTGGAGATCAGGTCCTCGAGCGGCAGGTAGCGCACCGTGCCGTCGACGGGCGGAAGCTCGACGAAGCGCGGGAGCATCGGCGGCACCTTGAGACGCGCGAACTCCTGCCGCCCGGTGCGCGCGCTGCGGATGCGGATCGCGAGGTTCAGCGACAGGCCGGAGATGTAGGGGAAGGGGTGGGCCGGATCGACCGCCAGGGGCATGAGAACCGGGAACACCTGCGCCTGGAAGTAGTCGTACAGGGCCGCCCGCTCGTCGTCGTCGAGCGTGTCGTACGACACGACCTCGATGCCGGCATCGGCCATCGCCGGCTTGACGAGCGAGGTCCAGGCCTCTGCGTGGCGCAGCTGCAGGCGGTGCGCCTCGGCGGAGATGTCGGCGAGCACCTCGGCGGGGGAGCGCCCGACATTCGTCGGAAGGGCGAGGCCCGTCACGATACGACGCTTGAGGCCGGCGACGCGCACCATGAAGAACTCGTCGAGGTTGCTCGCGAAGATCGCCAGGAAGTTCGCACGCTCGAGGGTGGGGAGGTTCGGATCCTCGGCGAGCTCGAGCACCCGCTGATTGAAGGCGAGCCAGCTCAGCTCGCGGTCCAGATAGCGGTGGTCGGGGAGTTGCGAGTCGAACACCTCCGACAGGTCGAAGTCGTCGTCGTCCGCGTCGCCCAGTCCGGCGTCGAGCACCTCGGGTTCGATCATCCCCTCATCATTGCAGGGTCATGTGACGAGAGGGTGAACCGGATGGATGCTGCGACCGCAGCGTGCGCCCTCAGGCCTCGGTGCGCTCGCGGGTGGGCTCCGGCTCGTCTTCGTAGACGTTGAAGCGGTAGCCCACGTTGCGCACGGTGCCGATGAGCTGCTCCATGTCGCCGAGCTTGGCGCGCAGCCGCCGCACGTGCACGTCGACCGTGCGCGTGCCGCCGAAGTAGTCGTAGCCCCACACTTCGCTGAGCAGCTGCTCGCGCGTGAAGACGCGCGAGGGATGGGTGGCGAAGAAGTGCAGGAGCTGGAACTCCTTGTACGTGAGGTCGAGCGGCCGACCGTGCACCTTGGCCGAGTACGAGGACTCGTCGATCGTGATGCCGGAGGTCTGGATGCGCGTCGAGACCTGTTCGGCCGACTGGCGGCCGACGGCCAGGCGGATGCGCGCGTCGACCTCGGCGGGGCCGGCCGTGAAGAGGATGACGTCGTCGACGCCCCAGTCGGGCGAGACCGCGGTGAGGCCGCCCTCGGTCACGATCAGCAGCAGCGGCGCGTCGAGCCCGGTCGTGTTCAGGATCTTGCACAGCGACTTGGCGCCCACGAGGTCCACGCGCGCGTCGACGAAGATGATGTCGGCACTCGGGGCGTTGACCAGCTGGGCGGGTTCTGCCGGGATGAGGCGCACGCGGTGGCTCAGCAGTTCGAGCGAAGGCAGGACTGGGCCGCCTCCGTGCGTGGAGCTGAGGACCAGGAGCTGTGCCAATGGATGCCTTCCCGGCGCGTGGGGGCACGCCGCGAACCCCAGTGTAGGGCGTGCCGGCGGAGCGTTCCGCGCTCGTGACGTTCGGGCACGCGGGCGCGCGGGATGCGGGGTGGGGCGTGATGCGGGAAGATGTACTCGTGGCCGTGCCTGAACTCGCCCCTCGCCGCACGTTCGGCGGCATCATCGCCGTCTGGGTGTTCGCGGCGGTGATCGCGGTCGTGATCGGCGTCCTGGCGACGCCGGACTGGCGCGGAGCGTGGCTCGGCGTCGGATTGGGCGGATGCCTCATCGCCGCGTTCGCGATCCAGCTCTGGTCGGGCCGGTCGCAGGGTTTCACCGAGCGGGTCGCGGCGAGCGTCCTGGGCGCGGCGCTGGTCATGGGCGTCATCAGCCTGGGTTTCGGGCTGGCGGCCCTCGTTCCCGCGTAGCACCGCCCGGCACGGCATCCGGTTCCCCTTAGACTGGACGCATGGATCTCGTCGCGCTCGAACTGTTCTACGTGGGTCTGCTCGGTCTGGCGTCGCTCGCGATCGTCTTCGTCTCGGCGGTCGTCGTCAAGAACCTTTACCGCGGCCAGCGCTGACAGGTCGCGTCGTGCTCGACATCCCGACCGGCCTTCCCGCGGAGCTGGTTCCGCTCTCGTGGCTCATCGGCGTGTGGGAGGGCACCGGCGTCATCGACTACGGCGAGCATTCCTATGCCGGCGAGTTCACGCACCGCGTGAGCTTCAGCCACGACGGGGGCGGGTATCTGAACTACTCGGCCGACGCGTGGCTGCATGACGCGGACGATCCCGACCAGCGCACCCGTCTCGTGGCCGAGCTCGGCTACTGGCGCCTGGCGATCCCCGCCACCGAGGGCGACCCGGGTCCCGGCCTGCTGCCGGCGCTCGTCGCCCCTGTCGTCCGCACCGCGGACGACATCGAGAAGCTCCGCAATTCCGACGGCGGGTTCGACCTCGAGGCCGCGCTGGTCCACGCCGACGGCGTCAGCGAGCTGTACCTCGGTCAGATCAAGGGCCCCCGGATCGACATCGCGACCGATGCCGTGGTGCGCCCCGCCGGCGCGAAGTCGTACGCGGCGGCCGCTCGCATGTACGGACTCGTCGACGGCCACCTGCTGTGGGCGTGGGACATCGCGGCCCTCGGCTTCGAGCTCTCGGCCCACGCGTCGGCCCGTCTGGCAAAGGCGGAGTGAGCATGGACAGGGCCGGGCTCTTCGCCGCCGTCCCCGGCGCCGTCGTCGACGACGTGGGGCTGCAGCACGTGGGCAACCCGCTCGTCGAGCAGCGGCGGCTGGCCGCAGGCGCCGCACTCGCGCCGCGCGCGGACCGCGTCGTCATCGCGGTCCCCGGCGACGATCGGCTGACCTGGCTCGACTCGCTCTCGTCGCAGGCGCTGGCCCGGCTCGAGCCGGGTGTCAGCACCGAGCTGCTGATCCTCGACCCGCAGGGGCACGTCGAGCACGCGGCATCCGTCGTCGATGACGGCGCGACCACGTGGCTTATCGCGGACCGCGCAGACGGCACGGCCCTGCACGACTGGCTCCGCAAGATGCGCTTCCGCCTGCGGGTCGATCCCCGCATCGCCGACGACGAGTACGCCGTCGTGGGCGGCACGGCGGCGGCGCTCGAGCGCGTCTCTCCCGCCAGCCCGGCCGGGCTGCCGCTGGTCTGGCGCGACCCCTGGCCCTCGGTCTCGCCCGGCGGCCACGCGTACGCGGCGGTCGACCCGCACCCCGGCGCCGAGCGGGACTGGTCGGAGGCGATCGTCACGCGCGCCGAGGAGCAGCGGATCGCGGATGCTGCGGCCCGGGGCGAGATCGCGCTGGCAGGACTCGCCGCGGTCGAGGCACTCCGTGTCGCCGCGTGGCGTCCGCGCTGGACCACCGATGTCGACGAGCGGGCCCTGCCGCACGAACTCGACTGGCTGCGCACCGCCGTGCACCTCGACAAGGGCTGCTACCGCGGGCAGGAGACCATCGCCAAGGTGCACAACCTGGGCCACCCGCCGCGGAGGCTCGTGGCGCTGCAGCTGGACGGCTCCGGCAGCGTGCTGCCCGCGCACGGCGCGGCCGTGCGTCTGGGCGACGACGCGGTGGGGATCGTCACCTCCGCCGCCCTGCACCACGAGGAAGGGCCGATCGCCCTGGCGGTCGTCCGCAGGACGACGCCGGTAGATGCGGCGCTCACGGTCGACACCGCCGACGGCCCGGTCGCCGCGGCGCAGGAGGTCGTGGTCCCGCCGAACGCGGGCGCCACGGCGAACGTGCCCAGGATCACCCGACTGTCGCGCCGCGCGGCGGCGCAGTAGGGCGCACCACGGTGAGCGGTGACGGCGACACCGCCGCGATCACCCAGGCGGTGCCGACGGGCTGGCGTGCCCGGGTGCAGGTGCGGCCGCGGCTCGCGCGTGTGCGCGTATCGGCCATCGCGATCCTGCAGATCACCGTCGCCGCGGCGGGTGCGTGGGCGTTCGCGCATTACGTGACCGGGCACGCCGCACCGCTGCTGGCGGCCACGGTGACGATCTCGAGCCTCGGCCTCGTGCGGGATGCCCGGCCGCGCCGCGTGCTCGAGACGGTCGTCGGGATGCTGGTGGGCATCCTCGTCGCCGAGGGGTTCGTCCTCGTGGTCGGGCCGGGATGGTGGCAGCTCGCGCTGGCGCTCGGCGTGACCCTGGTCGTCGCCCGGTTCCTCTCGCCCTATCCGCCCTTCGCCATCATGGCCGGCGTCCAGGCGTGCATCGTGATGTCGCTCCCGGCGACGCAGCCCTTCGCGCGCCTCGCCGACGGGATCGTGGGTGGCATCGCCGCGCTCGTGGTGACGGCCCTCATCCCGCGCAACCCGCGGCGGGAGGAGGCCCGCGACGGCCACGCCGTGTTCGCGGCCGCCGACAGCTCGGCCCGGGCGATCGTGCAGGGTCTCCGCCGCGGCGACGCCCTGCGGGCCGGGCGCGGCCTCGACAAGGCCCGCGCGATCGCGCCGCGGATCGACGAGTGGCGCGCGTCGCTGGACTCCGGGCTCGCGGTCGCCGGGTTCTCACCCTGGCTGCGGCCGCAGCGTGCCGAGCTGCAGCGCCATCACGCCGTGCTGCAGGCGATGGACTTCGCGACACGCAACCTGCGCGTGGTCGCGCGCCGTGCGGTGTACCTGTGCGAAGACGGGCAGCGCCGCCCGGTCCCGGCCGACATCCTCGCCGAGCTCATGCGGGCGTCCGAGCTCGTCGGCGAGAGCCTCGACGACATCTCGCTGCAGGTGCCGGCGCGCGAGGCGCTGCGAGCGGTCGCGGTCCGGCTCGATCCCGCCCGGCTGCTGCCCGACGGCTCTCTCGGCGAGCAGAACCTGATCACGGCGCTCCGGCCCCTGGCCGTGGACCTCCTCACCGCGACGGGCATGCCGCCGGCCGAGGCGCGCGCACTTCTGCCCCGGGTGTGAACCACGCGTGAGCCGGGAGGTCAGGTCGGGGCCACGGCATCCCACGGCACGGTGACCTCGCCCAGCCGCCAGCGCGGCCGCTCGAGCACCGGCCAGCCGCTGTCGGCGAGGGCGGACAGCGCCGTGCGCCACCGATGCACCGGTCCGAAGGGCGAGACGCTCGCGGCACGGTGCCATTCGTCGTCGAGCGCGACGAGGAACGCGTGGACGCGCTCGCCCGGCACGTTGCGGTGGATGAGAGCCTTCGGGAGCCGCTCCGCGGCGACGGACGGATGCTGCAGCCCGGCCAGCCGCAGCGAGACCGTGAGCGTGCGCGGCACGGCGTCGGGCCCGACGGCCACCCACGTCGCGATGCGGCCGATCTCGTCGCACGTGCCCTCGACGAGGACGCCACCGGGCGCGAGCCGCGCGGCCATGGACGCCCACGCTCCCTCGACGTCGGACTCGTCGTACTGCCGCAGCACGTTGAACGCCCGCACGACCGCCGGGCGGCGCCCCGCCGGGACGGGAACCTCGAAGCCGCCGCGCGCGAAGGAGACCCGCGCCTCCGGCGGGAACGGGGTGCCGCCCGCGCGCACGAGCCGCAGCTGCTCCCGGGCACGGGCGACGCGGGCGGGATCGATCTCGAGTCCCAGCACCTCCACGTCGGGACGTGTCGCGGCCAGGCGCGCGTAGAGCTCCAGGGCCGTGACGCCGCTCGCCCCGTAGCCGAGATCGACCACGAGCGGGTCGGCGGCGCGGCGCAGAGACACGTGCCGTGCGATCCACCGGTCCACCCGCCGCAGCCGGTTCGTGCCGGTGGTGCCGCGCGTGATCTGCCCGACCGGTCCCCGCGCCATGCCTCCATGATGTCAGCAGCCGCCGCCCGGGGCCGTCACGGGCGCGGAGGCGGCCACACCGCCCGGATATCATGGGGCGCATGACCGCGCCCTACACGCTGATCCTCCTCCGACACGGCCAGAGCGAGTGGAACAAGACCAACCAGTTCACCGGGTGGGTCGACGTCCGCCTCACCGACCAGGGCAAGGCCGAGGCCCAGCGCGGCGGCGAGCTGCTCGCCGAGTCGGGCATCCTTCCCGACGTGCTGCACACCTCGGTGCTCAGCCGCGCCATCCAGACCGCCGACATCGCGCTGGACGCCGCCGACCGGCTCTGGATCCCCGTCAAGCGCTCGTGGCGCCTCAATGAGCGTCACTACGGCGCCCTCCAGGGCAAAGACAAGGCGCAGACGCTCGAGGAGTTCGGCAACGAGCAGTTCATGCTGTGGCGCCGCTCGTTCGATGTGCCGCCGCCGCCGCTCCCCGCCGACGACCAGTACAGCCAGGTGGGCGACCCCCGCTACGCGGGCATCGACGGCGAGGTGCCCGACACCGAGTCGCTCAAGATCGTGATCGATCGCATGCTGCCCTACTGGCACAGCGACATCGTGCCCGATCTGAAGGCCGGCAAGACCGTGCTGGTCACCGCGCACGGCAACTCGCTGCGAGGTCTCGTGAAGCACCTCGACGGCATCAGCGACGCCGACATCGCCGAGCTCAACATCCCCACGGGCATCCCGCTGGTGTACCGCCTCGACGAGAACCTCGAGCCGATCGGCGAGGGCGAGTACCTCGATCCCGAGGCCGCCGCCGCCGGTGCCGCCGCGGTCGCCGCCCAGGGCAAGAAGTAGCAGATGTGCGAGAAGGGACCGGATGCCTCGGGCTGAGGCATCCGGTCCCTTCTTCTGTGCGCCGGCTCAGCCGCGCGTGATGATGTCGATGGCGTCCGTGCTGGTCGTCCAGTCCCCGGTGGAGAGGTACGCGACCTTCTTCGCGACCGACACCGCGTGATCGCCGAAGCGCTCGTGGTAGCGGCTCGCGAGCGTGGCGTCGACGGTGGCCGACGGGTCGCCCTGCCAGCTGTCGCTGAGCACCTTCTCGAACACCGAGACGTGCAGCTCATCGAGCTTGTCGTCGGCGTTGCGGATCTCGTCGATGAGGTCGCCGTCCTGCGTGCGCAGCAGCTCGGTGAGCTGGCGCGCCGCCTCGACATCGAGTTCGCCCATCTTGAGGAACGTGGACTTCAGGCCCTTGGGGATGGCACGCTCCGGGAAGCGCATCCGCGTCAGCTGCGCGATGTGCTCGGCGATGTCGCCCATGCGCTCCAGCGACGCACTCATGCGGAGCGCACTGACGACGATGCGAAGGTCGCGGGCGACCGGCTGCTGACGTGCCAGGATCTCGATGGCGAGCTCGTCCAGCTCGATGGCCTTCTCGTCGATGACCGCATCGGCCTCGATGACCTCCTCGGCCAGCGCGACGTCACTCGTGCCGAACGCGCGCGTCGCCTTGTCGATGGCCACCGTGACGAGCTCGGCGATCTCGACGAGACGCCCCTGCACGTCCTCGAGGGACTGGTGGAAGACTTCGCGCATTCCGACGCACCTTTCCTGTTTCAGGGCGGCTCGCGCCTGGCCCCGGCGATTGTCGCCAGGGAAGGTTAACGGATGGTGCCGCCGCGGTGAACAGTACCCCGCTCCTGCGCCGGGGCCCCGCTTCCCGGCCGATCCGGCGGTGACGGTGCGCCTACGCTGGTCCCATGCACACGACGCAGCTCGCGCTGCTCGCCCTCCTCGCGGGGATACTCATCGGCGGTTCCATCTCAGCCGTCGTGGTCGCGGCGATGCGAGCCCGCGAGCGCGCGCAGGCCGAGACCTCCGTCGAGATCCCCGACGGCGTGCGGGGGGTGCTGCACGGCATGGACGATCCCGCCGTCGTCGTCGACACGTCCTTCACGGTGCTGGCTGCATCGGCCGCAGCGAGGGCCTTCGAGCTCGCGGAGGGCGGGACGCTGCCGAGCGATGAGCTGCGCACGCTGGCGCGCCGCGTGCGGACGAGCGACTCGGCGGCGGCTGAGACGACCGCGACCCGGACGATGCGACTCCGGCGCGGAGCGCCCCCGGCGGAGCCCCGCCTCGTGGCGGTGCGCGCCACGCGCATCTCGCCACGCCTCACTCTCCTCGTGCTCCGCGACGTCACCGAGAGGGAGCGCGTCGAAGAGATGCGCCGCGACTTCGTCGCCAACACCAGCCATGAGCTGAAGACGCCGGTCGGTGCGGTGAGCCTGCTCGCCGAGGCCATCGAGTCCGCCGCGGACGATCCGCCGCAGGTGCGGATCTTCGCCGCGCGCCTGCAGGCGGAGGCATCGCGTCTTGCTCTCCTGACATCGCGCATCATGAACCTGTCGCGCCTGCAGGCCTCCGACGAGATGCCGCAGCAGGACGTCTCGGTCGACGAGATCGTCGCCTCCGCGCTGGACGCGCACGCGATTCAGGCGGCCTCGGCCGGGGTCGAGGTGATCCGCGGCGGCGGGCGGGGGCTGTACGTCCGCGGCGACGCCCAGGTGCTCAGCGAGGCCGTCGGCAATCTCATCGCCAACGCCATCGCGTACTCGCCCCCGGGCTCGAGCGTCGGGGTGGGCGTGAAGGCCGCCGACCGCGTCGTGGAGATCGCGGTCACGGATCGCGGCATCGGCATCGCCGAGGGAGATCAGGACCGGATCTTCGAGCGGTTCTACCGCGCCGACCCCGCACGCGCGCGCCGGACGGGCGGCAGCGGGCTCGGACTGTCGATCGTCAAGCACGCGGTCCAGCGCCACGGCGGTGAGGTGCGCCTCTGGTCGCGTCCGGGGCGGGGTTCGACCTTCACCATCCGCCTGCCGCAGATCGACGCGCCCGACATCGGCCGCCTGCCCAAGCGAGGCCGCAAGAAGAAGCGGCCTGCCGCGACGCCGCCCGCGGTGCCGCCGCCCGGCGAGCCCCGGGCGACCACGACGACGCCGGCGTCCGCCGGGAATGGAGAACTCGCATGACCCGCGTCCTGATCGTCGAGGACGAGCCCGACCTCGCCGACCCGCTCGCCTACCTCCTCCGCCGCGAGGGCTACGACGTCGAGATCGCCGAGGACGGCCCGAGCGCGCTCGCGTCGTTCCGCGACCGGGGCGCCGACATTGTCCTGCTCGATCTGATGCTGCCCGGGATGCCGGGAACCGAGGTGTGCCGCCAGATCCGCACGACCTGCTCCGTGCCGATCATCATGCTGACCGCGAAGGACTCCGAGGTCGACATCGTGGTGGGACTGGAACTGGGCGCGGACGACTACGTCACCAAGCCGTACAAGGCTCGAGAGCTGCTGGCCCGCATGCGTGCCGTGCTGCGCCGCTTCTCGCAATTGGACGCCGACCTCGAGGATCGCGTGCTGGAAGGCGGGCGCGTGGTGCTGGACATCGATCGGCACACGGTGGCGGTGGACGGCGGCGAGATCAACATGCCGCTCAAGGAATTCGAGCTCCTCGAGGTGCTGATGCGGAACGCCGGCCGCGTGCTCACGCGCGGCCAGCTCATCGACCGAGTGTGGGGGAGCGACTACTTCGGCGACACCAAGACGCTCGATGTGCACATCAAGCGCATCCGCTCGCGCATCGAGAAGAACCCCGGTTCGCCCGAGATGCTCGTCACGGTGCGCGGGCTCGGGTATCGCTTCGAGGGCTGACCGCCCGCCGACGCCACGAAGGGCGCCCCTGCGGGGCGCCCTTCGTGTCTGCGGAGCGGAGGAGCCTGAGGCTCAGGGAGCCAGCGGCGCCAGGTAGTCGAGCGTGCCGTCGAGGACGGGGACCGAGACGAGCTGGCCCTCGGCCTCGCCGGACTGGAAGAAGGTGGTCACATCGGTGCCGGGCAGGGCGTCGAGGTTCTCGACGAGCAGCGGCTCGTCCTCGTCGGAGCCCAGGCTCACCGTGGTCTTAGCGGGCACCTGCACGGTCACGGCGGTGCCGCCTTCGCCGAACTCGATGCTGAGTTGGTGCGAATCCTCGGTCTGGTTGACGAGAGCCGCCACGAAGTTGCCCTCCGAGCCGTCCTCGTTCGCGACGATCTGGGCATTGCGCACCTCGACGGGGCCCGAGTCGTGCACGTTGGTGCCTTCGGCAGCCGAGTAGCCGATCGTGGTCGCCTGGGGCGAGATCATGCTGCACCCGGTGGTGGTGAGGACGAGTGCGCCCCCGATGGCCAGCGACGCGATCAGCCGACGGTTCACGAATCCTCCTGAGGATGACGGTTCTCCAGCATTCTAGGGGCTCGCCGTTCACCCCGCGGAGCGGGGCGACGCCGATGCCGGACCGGGGATGTCTCGCGGCCCGGCGGGAGGGCGGAGAACCTTAGCGTATTTCGCCTGTGGTATCCTGGAGGTTGCCGAAAGGACATAACTCCATGCTTTTTGAGGTTGGCGAGACGGTCGTCTACCCCCACCACGGGGCGGCAACGATCATCGAGGTCAAAGACCGGATCATCAAGGGCGAGACGAAGAAGTACCTGAAGCTGAACGTCACGCAGGGTGATCTCATCATCGAAGTCCCCGCAGAGAACGTCGACCTCGTCGGCGTCCGCGACGTCATCGGCAAGGAGGGCCTCGACAAGGTCTTCGAGGTGCTGCGCGCACCCTTCACAGAGGAGCCGACCAACTGGTCGCGCCGCTACAAGGCGAACCTCGAGAAGCTCGCCTCGGGTGACGTCATCAAGGTGAGCGAGGTCGTCCGCGACCTCTGGCGCCGCGATCAGGACCGCGGCCTGTCGGCCGGAGAGAAGCGCATGCTCGCCAAGGCGAAGCAGATCCTCGTCTCCGAACTGGCCCTCGCGGAGAAGACCGACGAAGAGAAGGCCAGCGTCCTCCTCGACGAGGTCCTCGCAAGCTGAGACAGACGAGACGGCGCCCTCCGGGGCGCCGTTTCTGCTGTGCGGCACCGTGAGCGAGCGGCCGGACCGATCGCGATAGCGTGATCCGGTGAGCATCACTCCTGTGCCCCGCGTCGGAGTCATCGTGGTCGCTGCCGGCTCCGGCACCCGCCTTGCGGCCGGCGCTCCCAAGGCGTTCGTCGGAATCGACGGTCGAAGCATTCTGCGCCATGCGCTGGACGGCGTGTTCTCCGCTCCCGCCGCGCAGGTCGTCGTGGTGGCGCCCCGCGACCGCGAGGGCGATGCCCTCAGCGAGGCGCTGGCAGCCGCGGGGGATCGTCGTGATCTGGTGTCGGTCGTGACCGGAGGCGAGACCCGCCAGGCGTCCGTGGCGGCGGGCCTCGCCGCGCTGTGGGCCGACGTCGACACCGTCCTGGTGCACGACGCCGCCCGCGCCCTGACGCCACCGGAGGTCTTCGAGCGCGTCATCGCCGCGGTCGAAGGCGGAGCGGCAGGCGCCGTTCCGGTGCTGCCGGTGGTCGACACGCTCAAGCGGGTGGCGGGCGACGAGATCGTCGCCGCCGTCGACCGGGCGGAGCTCGCTTCCGCCCAGACACCGCAGGGCTTTCGTCGCGATGTGCTCGACGCGGCATATGCCGCCGCCGTGACCGACTTCACCGACGACGCGGCCCTCGTCGCCGACGCCGGTCATGCGGTCGCGGCCGTGGCGGGGCATCCCCTCGCCTTCAAGATCACCGGTCCGTCCGACCTCGACCGCGCGCGTCACCTGCTGACGCAGCCCGGCGCCCGCGCTCGGGTCGGGCTCGAGAACCCGCCGGTCGCTCCCCGCGTCGGCGTCGGCACGGACGTCCACGCGTTCGGCGGCGAGGGCGCACTGTGGCTGGCCGGCCTGGAGTGGCCGGACGAGACGCCGCTGTCAGGTCATTCCGACGGCGACGCCGTGGCCCACGCCATCGTGGACGCGCTGCTGGCCGCCGCGGGCCTCGGCGACATCGGCACGCATTTCGGCACGGATCACCCGGAGTACGCCGGGGCGCATGCGGACGCGTTCCTCACCCGGACGGTGGCCCTCCTGGGCGAGGCGGGCTGGCGCATCGGCAACGTATCCGTCCAGGTGCAGGCGAATCGGCCGCGGTTCTCGGCGCGCCGCGCCGAGGCCGAGCGGGCTCTGTCCGCAGCTCTCGGGGGAGCGCCGGTATCGGTGTCGGCGACCACCACCGACGGCCTGGGATTCACGGGGAACGGCGAAGGGGTCTCGGCGTTCGCCGTGGCGCTGGTGGTGCCCGCCTGACGCCGGGCGCCTCGGCGGAGGACGAGGGCGTGCTCAGAGCGCGCGCGTCATGAAGACCGAGAACGGGTCGGGCGCGTAGTCGTCGAAGGGGCCGCAGACCACGAACCCCTCGCTCTCGTACAGACGCTGCGCGGGGGTGAAGTCGTCGGTGGTGCCCGTCTCGAGCCACAGACTCGACATGCCGCGATCCCGGGCCTCGCCGACGATGTGCCGCAGCAGCGCCCGGCCGACGCCCGCGCCGCGGAAGCGGTCGTCGACGCGCATCGACTTGATCTCGCCGCGGTCCGCGTCGATGGTCTTCAGCGCACCGACGCCGGCGAGCTGCCCGTCCACCCACGCCGACCACACCGAGAGCGACGGCTGCCGCAGGGCGTCGACGTCGAGGGCGTGCACGCTCTCGGGCGGCGAGGTGTCGTGCATGCCGGCGAGATGGAGGGCGATGAGGCGCCGGGTCGCCTCGCCGCTCAGGTCGTCCGTGCGGATCTCGATGGTGCGCTGCATGTCGCGCCCAGTGTGCCACGCCCGGATTGCGGCCAGGTTTCGGTCTGCTGCCCCGGGCTTCAGGCCTCGACGGCGAAGGGCACCGGATCGCGGGGCGTGCGCGACCCCCACGCCAGCAGGGCGAGTCCCGCCGCGAGCACCACCAGTCCGACGACCGCGAGGGCCGACAGCCGCTCCCCGAGCACGACGATGCCCAGCACGGCGGCCGTCAGGGGCTCGCCGAGCGTGAGGGTCGCCGCCGTCGCCGCGGTGAGCCCACTGAGCCCCCACGTGAAGAGCACGTACGCGAGGGAGATGGTCGCCAGGCCCAGCCAGAGCGCCATCACCGTCCCCGGCGTGGAGGAGAGCCACGAGAGATCCACGAACGGCAGCGCGAACGCGCAGATGATCGCGGAGCTCGCGCCCATCGCCCCGACCACGGTGAAGGGATCCCAGCCGTCGTCGAGCAGCCGCCGCTGCGCGTTGGCGATCACGGCGAAGGAGGCGCCGGCCCCGACCGAGCCCAGCAGCCCGAGCGGGTCCGTGCCGCCCCCCGCGCCGGCCTCGCCGCCGAAACCGAGGAGCACCACGCCGACGGTCGCGAGCGCGGTCGCGCCCATCCACGTCGGAGTCGGCATCCGTCGCGTCAACGCCCATTCGAGGAGGCCCGCGAGGATGGGCGCGGAGCCGAGGGCGACGACCGTGCCGACCGCGACCCCGTTGCGGGTGGTGCCGAGGAAGAAGAGGGGCTGGTACACCGAGATGCAGACGCCCGTCAGCACCATCAGCGAGACGGGCCGAAGACCCCACCGAGGGGTCGCTTCGCCGACCGGGCGCCTGCGGGCGTGGCGCGCCGCGAGCGAGAAGGCGATGACGGCGAGGCCGGTTCCGCCCACCACCATACGCACGGCGCCGATCGACAGCGGCGTCGTCCCGGCGGGTCCGAGAGCCTGCGAGGTGCCGGTCGTGCCGAAGAGCAGGGCGGCGGCGAGGACGGCGAGCACGTGCACCCTCCCGTTTATATCCGAACCGGCGCCCCCGCCGGCCTGCCCGCGCCGGCTCTCAGGGGCGGCGCGGCGCCCGCCGGTAGGCTGGTGCGGTGACGGTTCAGCTGTACGACACCAAGGCGCAGGCCCTGCGCGATTTCGTGCCCCTCGACCCCGGGAACGTCACGATCTACGTCTGCGGCCCGACCGTGCAGTCGGGACCGCACATCGGGCACCTGCGCGGCGCGCTGACCTTCGACATCCTGCGCCGCTGGCTCGCGCATCGGTTCGGGCGCGTGACGTTCGTGCGGAACGTCACCGACATCGACGACAAGGTGCTCGCGAACGCGACCGACGGCGAGCCCTGGTGGGCGCTCGCGTATCGCATGGAGCTGGAATTCACCCGCGCGTACACCGCGATCGGAATCCTCCCGCCCACCTACGAGCCCCGCGCCACCGCATCCATCCCGCAGATGCAGGAGCTGATCGCCCGGCTCATCGACTCGGGCCACGCGTACGCCGCCCCCTCGACCGGCTCAGGGGCGGAGGGGACGGATGCCGCGGGCGACGTGTACTTCGACGTCCGGTCGTGGGCCGACTACGGGTCGCTGACGCGGCAGAGCCTCGACGCGATGGAGCCGGCCGCCGACGCCGACCCTCGCGGCAAGCGCGACCCTCGCGACTTCGCCCTCTGGAAGGGCGCCAAGGCCGACGAGCCGCCGTCCGCCCGGTGGGCCTCGCCGTGGGGCGCAGGACGCCCGGGGTGGCACATCGAGTGCTCCGCGATGGCCCGGCGCTACCTCGGCGAGGAGTTCGACATCCACGGCGGAGGGCTGGACCTGCGCTTCCCGCACCACGAGAACGAGCTGGCGCAGTCGACCGCGGCCGGCGACGGCTTCGCGCGCTACTGGGTGCACAACGGCCTCGTGACCGTCGGCGCGCAGAAGATGTCGAAGTCGCTCTTCAACTTCGTGCTCGCCGACGACCTGCTTCGGGAGCGCGACCCGCTCGTCGTGCGCTATGCGCTCGCCGCGGCCCATTACCGGTCGAGCCTGGACATCACGACCTCGACGTTCGATGAGGCGGAGGCGGCGCTCGACCGCATCCGCACCTTCCTGGAGCGGGCCATCCGGGCGCTCCGCGGTGCGGAGGACGTGAGGATGGATGCCGCGGTCCCTGCGGCGTTCGCGGAGGCGCTGGACGACGACCTCGGCGTGCCGCAGGCGCTCGCCGTGCTTCACGAGACCGTGCGTCAGGGCAACTCCGCGCTGGACACGGGAGATCGCGACGCCGCCCTGCAGGCGTTCGCCGACGTCGCCGTGATGGCGGGCGTGCTCGGCATCGACCCTCTCGATCCGCACTGGCGGACGACGGATGCCTCGGCCGAGGCATCCGCTCTCGACGCCCTCGTGCAGACGATGATCGCGCAGCGCGCCGACGCGCGCGCCGCGAAGGACTGGGCAGCAGCCGACCGCATCCGCGACGCGATCGCGGCGGCCGGCATCGCCCTCGAAGACGGTCCCGACGGAACGCATTGGAGTGTCGCCGACACTCCTCGTCCGGCGGCGGGCAACTGATGGGGCGATGCCCCGCATGAAGGAGAACTGATGGCCAAGCCAGGACGCCCCGGCGCCGGTAACAGCAAGAAGAAGGGCCCGACCAAGGGCACCGGCGGCAAGAACAAGCGCTCGCTGGAGGGCCGTGGGCCGACGCCCAAGGCGGAGGACCGCGCGTGGCACCCGGCCGGCAAGCGCAAGGCCGCCGCCGAGCGGTATGCGGCGGCGGGCGGCACGGGAAAGCCGGGGCAGTCCGCACCACGATCGTCGCGTCCTGCCAAGAAGGACGACGACACCGAGACCGTCACCGGACGCAACTCGGTGCTCGAGGCGCTGCGGGCCAAGATCCCCGCCACGGCGTTCTACATCGCGCAGCGCGTCGAGATGGACGATCGCGTCAAGGAGATGCTCGCGATCGCCACCCACCGCGACATCCCGGTGCTCGAGGTGACGCGGCCGGAGCTCGACCGCATGGCCGGGTTCGACGGCGTGCACCAGGGGGTCGCCCTCAAGGTTCCGCCGTACGAGTACGCCCACCCGCAGGACCTCCTCGAGAAGGTGATCGACGCCGGCCAGACTCCGCTGTTCGTGGCGCTCGACGGCGTCACCGATCCCCGCAACCTCGGTGCGATCCTCCGCTCGACCGCGGCCTTCGGAGGACAGGCGGTCATCGTGCCGCAGCGCCGCTCGGCGAGCGTGAACTCCGCCGCGTGGAAGACGAGTGCCGGCGCGGCGGCGCGCATACCGGTGGCGATCGCCGCGAACCTCACAGCGATGCTGAAGGACTTCAAGAAGCAGGGCGTCTTCGTGCTCGGGCTCGACGGCGGAGGCGACGTCTCGCTGCCTGCCCTCGAACTGGCGGACAGGCCGGTGGTGATCGTCGTCGGCTCCGAGGGCAAGGGCCTCTCGCGACTGGTGACGGAGACCTGTGACCAGATCGTCTCCATCCCGATCTCGGCCAGCACGGAGTCGCTCAACGCCGGCATCGCAGCATCCGTCGCCCTGTACCAGGTGGCCACGCTCCGGGCCGCCGGCGCGGCCTGACGGGCGCCGCGCGGAGGAAACCGTACCCATTCACGGGAATGAACCCGCCGGCCGCGCGTTCCACCCACCGAGAGCCGGCCCCCGCCGGCCACGCGAACCGGCTCCGGCCGGCAACATCGTCGAAAGGCAGCACATGGCACGCATCGCCGTCATCGGAGGATCCGGCTACGCCGGCCGTCACATCGTCGCTGAGGCGGTGAGCCGGGGACACACGGTCCTCTCGATCGCCCGCCGGCTCCCGGCGGAGCGCCACGAGGGCGCCCTGTACGTCGAGGGGTCGCTCACCGACGTGCCCGGCCTCCTCGCGCAGCTCGAGGGCGTCGATGTCGTGGTGTCGGCGGTCGCGCCGCGTGGCGACATGCAGGGGCTCGTGCGTCCCAACATCGCGGCGCTCGCGTCGCTGCTGCCCGAGGGGGTGCGCATCGGTGTGATCGGCGGCGCCGGCGGCAGCCTCGTCACCGAGGGCGGCGAGCGCGTCGTCGACCTGCCGTCCTTCGCGGAGGACTACAAGGCCGAGGCACTCGAGGCGATCGAGATCCTGGAGGACCTCAAGGAGGCACCCGAGTCGCTCGACTGGTTCTACATCCACCCCGCCGGCGGCTTCGGCGCCTACAACCCCGGTGAGCGCACGGGTTCGTACCGCACCGGCGGCGATGTCATCGTCACCGACCACGAAGGCGAGTCCTACATCTCGGGCGAAGACCTCGCCGTCGCCATCGTCGACGAGATCGAGCACCCGCAGCACCCGCGCAAGCGGTTCACCGTCGGGTACTGACGGCTCGACCGGAAAGGGTGGCTCTCTCCGGCGGAGAGCCACCCTTTCGCGTACCGCGGCGGGTCGGTCGCCTGGACGTCCGCGCGCCCTCCAGCGCAGCGCCGCCTCGCCAGATCAGGAGATCTGGCGGGGACAGGACGTTGGGCGCCGTTTTGTCCTGCCTCGGCCAGCTCTCCTGATCTCGTCGAGGAAGGTCGGGCGAGACAGCCGGGTCAGACGAGATCGCGCCAGTCGATCTGGTCCTCTTCCTCGTCGATGACGGGATTCGGCGAGGTGATCACCGACAGCGAGACCGTCTCGGTCGGAGGTCCCATGAGGGTCGCCTCGTCGCGACGATGGCGCAGCACGTTGTCGATATAGGCCGTGAGCGCCTCGGCGAGCGGCACCGACTTGCCCTTCGCCTGCGACAGGTACCAGCGGTGCTCGAGCAGCTGGTGGAAGACTTCAGCGGGCTCGAGCTTCGAGCGGAGGTCCCACGGGATGGCCTTTACCACGGGCTCGAACACGCGCGTCAGCCATTCATGGGCGACCATCTCCTCGTCGTCGCCCAGACGGGAGATGCGGGCGCGGAACTCGTCGAGATCGTTGAGGAGGCGCCGGGCCTGGTTCTCCTCGACGTCGAGACCGGTCAGGCGCAGAAGCCGCCGCTGATGGTGACCTGAGTCGACCACCTTCGGCTGGATGGAGACGCGCGTGCCGTCGGTGGTGGCCTGGATCGACATCTCGCCGATGTCGAAGCCGAGGTCGTTCAGGCGCTGCACACGCTCCGTCAGGCGCCACGCTTCGTCGGCGCGGAAGGTCTCCTTGTCGGTGAGGGCCGCCCACAGTGCGTGGTACGACGACACGATGCCGTCGGCGATCGCGATGGCGTCGACCCCGCCCTCCAGCCTGCCGCCGGCCTCCAGGTCCATGATCTCGCCGGCGATGTTGGTGCGGGCCACATCGAGATCGTGGGCGCGCTGGCCCGGAGTCAGGCCGCTCTCGTGCAGCTCGCCGGTCTCGGCGTCCACGAGGTATGCGGCGAAGGCGCCGGCGTCGCGGCGGAACAGGGTGTTCGACAGCGACACGTCGCCCCAGAAGAAGCCCACGTTGTGCAGCCGCACGAGCAGCAGCGCGAGCGCGTCGACGAGACGCGTGGCCGTATCGGGCCTGAGCACCTGCGTGAACAGCGCGCGGTAGGGGAGTGAGAACTTCAAGTGCGCGGTGACCAGCGCCGCCGGAAGCGGCTCGCCCGAGGCATCCGTCCGGCCGGCGATCACGGCGACCCGCTCGACGCAGGGCACGTCGAGGCGGGCGAGGTTGCCGAGCATGTCGTACTCGCGCTGCGCCATCGCCTGCGTGGTCTCTTTGATGGCCACCACGCGGCCCGAGAGGTTGGCGAACCGCACCAGGTGGCGCGAGATGCCCTTGGGCAGGAAGACGATGTGGCTCGACGGCCAGTCGCCGAGCGGGGTCGCCCACGGCAGCGTCAGCAGGCCGGGGTCGACGCTGCTGGCGGTGATGCTCAGGGCGTCAGGCACGTACCCTCCTGGAAAACGAGCGACGGCGCGGGGGGAATCCTCCCACCCGCGCCGTCGCGAAGCGAAACCGTTACGCCGCGGCGATCGCCTTGTCGGTGAGACGCTCGCCCGACTCGATGTCGAACACGTGGACGTGTCCGGGCACCGGAGCCAGCGTGACCTTGTCGCCGGCCATCGGGTGACGGCGGCCGTCGACCCGGGCGACGATGTCGGTGCGCTTGCCGGCGACATCGGCGTGACCGTAGAGGTAGCCGTCGGCGCCGAGCTCCTCCACGAGGTCGACGATCACCTCGAGGCCCTTGCCGTCAGCCGGCGCGACCTGGATGTCTTCGGGGCGGACGCCGATGGTGACCTCCGAGCCGTGCGCCTTGCCGAGCGTGTCGGCCTCGACGCCCACGACCGTGTCGCCGAAGTTGACGCCACCCTCGGCGATGTGCGCCGGGAACAGGTTCATCGCCGGCGAGCCGATGAAGCCGGCGACGAACACGTTGTTCGGCTTCTCGTAGAGGTCGCGCGGGGTGCCGACCTGCTGGAGCAGGCCGTCCTTGAGGACCGCGATGCGGTCGCCCATGGTGAGGGCCTCGGTCTGGTCGTGCGTGACATAGACGGTGGTGACGCCCAGGCGACGCTGCAGCGACGCGATCTGCGTGCGGGTCTGCACGCGGAGCTTGGCGTCGAGGTTCGACAGCGGCTCGTCCATGAGGAACACCTGCGGCTGGCGCACGATCGCGCGGCCCATGGCGACGCGCTGACGCTGACCACCCGAGAGGGCCTTCGGCTTGCGGGTGAGGTACTGCTCGAGGTCGAGCAGCTTCGCGGCCTCGAGCACGCGCGCGGCGCGCTCTTCCTTGCCGACGCCGGCGATCTTGAGCGCGAAGCCCATGTTCTCCGCGACCGTCATGTGGGGGTACAGCGCGTAGTTCTGGAAGACCATCGCGATGTCGCGGTCCTTCGGCGGGACGTCGGTGACGTCGCGGTCGCCGATCAGGATGCGGCCGGAGTTGACCTCTTCGAGGCCGGCCAGCATGCGCAGCGACGTCGACTTGCCGCAGCCCGACGGGCCGACGAGGACGAGGAACTCCCCGTCACCGACCTCGAGGTTGAGCTTGTCGACGGCGGGGCGTGTGCCCCCGGGGTACAGACGAGTTGCGTTGTCAAACGTGACGGACGCCATGTTCTCTTCTCCTTCACCGGCAGGTACGTGCCGGACGATCCGTAGTGAGGAATGAGCGGGGGCTTACCCGCACGCCCGCCATCGGGCGCACGAACAGTATGACACGGCGCGCGCGGAGGTTGCGTCTGGGCATTTCCCAGGGTGGCTGACTAGCATCGTGGACGGCCGCTTTCCCGTCTGGCCCCGCCGGAATACCGGCATTCTTCACGCCCCGAGAGGTCCCATGTCGAGCGACGAGTCACCGAACGCCGCGCCCAGCGAGCGCCGCGACGCCGTGCGCGAGAAGGCGCAGCAGGTGAAGGCGCGCCAGTCGCGCGCGCGGCTCATCCGGCGTACTTCTCTGGCGGTGGCGGCGGTGGCCTTCGTGGCGATCATCGCCGTGGTGGTGACGTGGACGGTCTCGTCCAGCGCGTCCAAGCCCACGATGAGCCCCGCGAACGATGTCGACGGCGGCTTCGTGGTGACGGGCGTCACCGGCAGCGGCATCGCGACCGAGGCCACCGACCCCGACGGCTCGGTACAGGGCGAGGTCACCCCGACCCCCGAGGCGACCGCACCCGAGCCCGAGCCGACGCCCACGACCACGCCCACCGAGGCTGCCGTCGACATCCGCGTCTACGTCGACTATCTGTCGACGGGTTCGCGTGACTTCCAGCTCGCGAACATGACGCAGCTGTCGGAGTGGGTCGAGGACGGCGCCGCGACGCTGACCTACTACCCCGTGGCGATGCTCACGGCGAAGTCGAACGGCACCAAGTACTCGCTCCGCGCCGCCGGCGCCGCCGCCTGCGTCGCGCAGAACTCGCCCGACTACTTCTTCGCCTTCAACGACGCGCTGCTGCGCCAGCAGCCCGACGTGGACTCCGACGGCTACAGCGACCCTGAGCTCGCCGCCCTGGCGATCGCGACCGGCCTGGACGGACCCAAGGTCGTGCGCTCGTGCATCGAGGACCAGTCCTACGCGTCCTGGGCGAAGGCGGCCACCGAGCAGGCGCTCGAAGAGCTTCCCGGCACCGACGGCGTCGCCCTCACGGGCACTCCGATGGTGCTCGTCAACGGCACGCAGTACGTGGGCAAGCTCGACGACCCCAAGGAGTTCGCGCAGTTCGTGCTGACCGTCGCGAGCGACGCGTACTACAAGGCCACGCCGACCCCCACGCCGACCCCCACCCCGACGCCGAGCTCCTGAGCGGCGGCTGTCGCGGCCTGGCGGGGAGCATCCCGGCGCGCCGCTAGACTGGGCGCTCTGCCGACTTGGCGCAATTGGTAGCGCACCGTACTTGTAATACGGGGGTTACGGGTTCGAGTCCCGTAGTCGGCTCCAACCGCCGCGCCCCTGACCGCCCGGCCGCGCTCTCACGGACTTCGGAGCCCCTGCGAGACGGCAAGATGGATCGGGTGACCGTCCGCCGCCTGCCCGCCTGGATCGGCATCGGCGGTGCGGCGATCATCGGCCTTCTCACGGCCGTGCAGGCACGGATCAACGGCCAGCTCGGCGTCCGCATCGGCGACGGCTTCGCCGCGGCGGTCATCTCCTTCGGCTCGGGCCTGCTCGTGCTCATCGTGCTGTCGGCCGCGTTGCCGCAGGGTCGCCGCGGCTTCGCGGCCCTGGTCGCCGGGGCCAAGGGGCGCAGCATCCCGATCTGGATGATGTGCGGCGGCGTCGCCGGCGCGCTCTCGGTCGCGACCCAGTCGCTCGCCGTCGGCATCATCGGCGTCGCCCTGTTCACGGTCGGCGTCGTCGCGGGCCAGACGCTGAGCGGACTGCTGCTGGACCGAGCGGGCATCGGACCGGCGGGCATCGTCGCGGTCACGCCGGCCCGCCTCGTCGGGGGCGCGCTGGCGATGCTCGCCGCCGGCGTCTCGCTCGCCGGGGGAGTGGACGCACCACCGGTGCTCATCGTGCTGCCCTTCCTCGTGGGCGCGGGCATCGCGTGGCAGTCGGCCGTCAATGGGCGTCTGCGGCAGCGGGTCGGCACCCCGCTCACGGCCACCCTCGTGAACTTCATCGGGGGCACCGCGGTGCTCGGTGTCGCCGAGCTCATCCACACGGCTGTCGCCGGCCCGCCGCGCTCGTTCCCCTCCGACCCGTGGCTCTACCTCGGCGGCGTCATCGGCGTCGCCTACATCTTCCTCGCCGCGACCCTCGTCCCGTACACGGGGGTTCTGCTGCTGGGCCTCGGCACCGTCGTGGGGCAGGTCGTGACGTCCGTGCTCATCGACGCGGTCTGGCCGACATCCGCGGCGCCGTCGCTCGGCTCATCGCTCCTCATGTCGACCCTCGCGATCCTGTCGGTGGTGGTCGCCGCCGTGCCGTGGGGACGGATGCCGCGACGCGGCCGCTGACGCCGGTCCACGGCTCGCGAGATCGAGGCCGCCTCTCACGACCGTCCGGTGGCAAGCTGAGACCGTGCCGACAGCGTCACCGCCGAGCAGTGCCGACCGTTCCCGCGCCGACGACGGCGCACGGGCCGACCGGCGCCCGGCCGCCGGACCCGCGCTCGGGCCGTCGGCGCTCGCCGAGGTGGAGCGGCTCCTCGCACCGACCGACCGGCTCCTCGCGGAGCGCTACCCCGGCGACGACGGCAGCCGGCAGCCGGTTCACACCGTCTACGTGCCGGGCGACCGCTATACGCCGGCCCTCCCGGACGAATGGGGTGCGGCCGCTCTGGCCGCCGTCTCGGCGCAGGGAGGGATGCCGGCGGTCGTGCGCCTGCTCGGCGCGCCCGACGATCTGGTCGCCGACGTCGCCGCCCGCGCGGAGGCGAAGCTGCGGGCCGAGCCGATCGAGGACCTGCGCCTGGACTTCGAAGACGGCTATGGAGACCGCGGCGACGTCACCGAGGACGCCGACGTGCGCCGGTCTGCCGAGCACATCCTCGCCGCCGTCGAGCGGGGGAGCGCGCCCGCACACATCGGCATCCGATTCAAGAGCCTGGAGGTGCCGACGAGGGGACGCGGCATCCGTTCGCTCGATCTCTTCCTGGCGACGCTGCTCGAGGGCGGTGAGCTGCCGCCCGGGCTCCGGCTCACGCTGCCCAAGGTGACGACCGCCGGGCAGGTGGAGGCGATGGCGCGGCTGTGCGAGCGGTTCGAGCAGCACTACGGTCTGCCGGAGGGGAGGCTGCGTTTCGAGGTGCAGGTCGAGACTCCGCAGCTCGTGCTCGGCCCTGACGGCACGTCGCCGTTGCCCGCGGCGATCCACGCCGGACGCGGGCGGGTGAGCGGGCTGCACTACGGAACCTACGACTACAGTGCGTCGCTCGGGATCGCCGCCGCGTACCAGTCGATGGAGCATCCCGCCGCCGACCACGCCAAGAGCGTCATGCAGGTCGCCGCGGCGCAGACCGGCGTGCGGGTGTCGGACGGCTCGACGAACCTCCTGCCCGTCGGCGACGCGGAGGCCGTGCGCGCGTCGTGGCGGCAGAGCGCCCGGCTCACGCGCCGCTCTCTCGAGCGCGGGTTCTACCAGGGGTGGGACCTGCATCCGGCGCAGCTGGTGCCGCGATTCGTGGCCAACATCCTGTTCTACCGCGAGGGCTTCGTGCCGGCGGCGACCCGCCTGCGCGACGACGCAGAGGGGGCCGGCGGCGTGGTGCTGGACGAGCCCGCCACGGTGCGGGCGCTCGCGGCCTTCGTCGTCCGCGCAGCCGCGTGCGGCGCCGTGTCGGCGGACGAGGTCACGGATGCCGCGGGCGCCGACCTCGCCACGCTCATGGCCCGCGCGCATCCCCGGCTCGCTACAGACGAGGAGACCCCATGAGCTATCACACGCCGCGCGGCGGACTCCCGCCGCAGACCGCGCTGGTCACCGACCGCGCCGTCGTGAAGCTCGCGTACACGTTCATCCCGAAGGGCGTGCTGCGCGACATCGTGACGAGCAGGCTCCCCGGGTTCACGCGGACGCGCGCGTGGATCCTCGCGCGCCCGACGCCCAGCTCCGCAACGACGTTCTCGCAGCTCATCCTCGAGGTCGCCCCCGGGGGCGGTGCGGTGAGGCCCGAGATGGAGGTCGGGGTGGAGGGCGTCGTCTTCGTGACGGCGGGCGCCCTCGCGCTGACGCTGGACGGCGAGCGTCATGTGCTCGAGCCCGGGGGCTATGCGTTCCTCGCGCCCGGGGCGGAATGGGCGCTGGCGAACGATGGCGATGAGCCCACGAGCTTCCATTGGATCCGCAAGGCGTACGAGCCGGCCGAGGGCGTGGGGGCGCCGGCGTCGTTCGTGACCCGCGACCAGGACGTCGAGCCTCGTGCGGTGCCCGATCCCGACGGCGCGTGGGCCACGAGCCGGTTCGTCGACCCCGACGACCTGTCGCACGACATGCACGTCAACATCGTGACGTTCCAGCCGGGCGGATCGATCCCGTTCGCCGAGACCCACGTCATGGAGCACGGTCTGTACGTGCTGCAGGGCAAGGCGGTCTACCGTCTCAACGACGACTGGGTCGAGTGCGAGGCGGGGGACTACCTGCTGCTGCGCGCCTTCTGCCCGCAGGCCTGCTACGCGGGCGGACCCGAGCCCTTCCGCTACCTGCTGTACAAGGACGTCAACCGTCAGATCCGCCTGACGCCGTGAGCGGCCGGATGCCGGGGCCTGCGGCATCCCCCTCGAGAAGGTGATGGAATGGATGTCGGCGCGACCGGCCGCCCGTGCGGGATCGTGCCGACCTCACCGCCCCGCGCGGACGCCCGCTGCGCCGCGGCGACGCCGGAGTGCCGGGATGCGCGGCCGCAGCGCCGCAAGAGAAGAATCGTTCGGAGAGAAATCAGATGTCGGCAGATCCCTATGGCAGCGGCGCGGAAGTCCTCGATCCCGAGGACGACCTGCGATCCCTGATCACGACCCGCCCCGTGCGCCACCGACCCGTGGACCCGTCGATCGCGCGCTCGTGGCTGCTGGTGCCGGGAACCCGCTCCGAGTCGTTCGACGACATGGCCGCCTCCCGCGCCGACGCGGTGGTGCTCGACATCGAGGATGCCGTCGACCCGAGCAACAAGCCGCAGGCGCGGCAGGACGTCGCCGATTGGCTCCGCGCGGGCGGTCGCGCGTGGGTGCGCGTGAACGACGCGGCGAGTCCTTTCTGGTCCGACGATCTGGCGGCGCTCGCGGGCATCCCGTCCCTCCTGGGCATCATGCTCGCGAAGACCGAGTCGGCGGACCAGGTGACCAGCTCGTTCGATCGCCTCGGGGGCAGCGTGCCCGTCGTGGCGCTCATCGAGTCGGCGCTCGGCATGGAGGACGCGGCTCACATCGCCCGCGCTCGGGGTGCGTTCCGCCTCGCCTTCGGAAGCGGCGACTTCCGTCGCGACACCGGGATGAGCGCGGATGCCGAGGCCATGGCCTACCCGCGGGCGCGGCTGGTCGTCGCGAGCCGTGTCGGGGATCTGCCGGGGCCGATCGACGGGCCGACCGTCGGCAACAGCATGCCGACGCTCCGCGAGCACTCCGCGATCACCGTCTCGATGGGCATGACGGGCAAGCTGTGCCTGGCAGCCGAGCAGGCGCCGGTGATCAACGAGGTGATCAGCCCGACGCCCAGCGAGGTGGAATGGGCGATGGACTTCCTCGCCGACTTCGAACGCCGCGGCCGCGTGGTGCGCGACGGCAGCGACTTGCCCCGCCTGGGCCGTGCGCAGAAGATCGAGAAGCTGGCGATCGCGTTCGGGGTGCACCCGACGTCGTGAGCGGCACCGCCGGAGACCCCGAAACCACCGAAGGGACGCATGACATGGCAGACGAGACCCGCCTCGACGAGGGCGACGCGAACCCGGGCTTCGCGCTCCCCGACTCCACCGGAGCGATCGTGCGACCGGAGGACTTCGCGGGCAGCCGGCTGGTCGTCTACTTCTACCCCGCAGCATTCACGCCGGGGTGCACGACCGAGGCCTGCGACTTCCGCGACAACCTCGCGTCGCTCCAGGCCGCCGGTGTCGCCGTGGTCGGCATCTCGCCCGACACGGTCGAGCGCCTCGCCGAGTGGCGGGAGGCCGAGCAGCTGCCGTTCCCGCTGCTGTCGGACGAGGATCACGCCGTCGCCGAGGCATGGGGCGCGTGGGGAACGAAGGTCGTGGGCGGCGAGGAGCGCGTCGGTCTCATCCGCTCGACGTTCGTGCTCGGTCCGGACGGCACCGTGGAGTCGGCCGAGTACCGCGTAGACCCGAACGGCCACGTCGGGCGGCTGCGTGCGCAGCTCGCTGCCGTCCGCTGATGAGCCAGATCTCGACGCACGTCCTGGATGCCGCGCTCGGCGGTCCTGCCCGCGGCGTCGCCGTCACGCTCAGCCAGGCGGACGGGCTCGAGCTCGCGACGGGCGTCACGGACGACGCCGGCCGCGTCGCAGACCTGGGCCCGGAGCGGCTCGACCCCGGCACGTACCGGATCACGTTCGCGACCGGCGCGTACTTCGCCGCGACGAACCGCGACACCTTCTACCCCCGGGTGTCGATCGAGGTCGCCGTCGCCGGCCCCGGCGAGCACTACCATGTGCCGCTGCTGCTGAGTCCGTTCTCGTACTCGACGTACCGGGGCAACTGACGTGTCGGGCGACGGCATCGTGCTCGGCCCCAACCAGTACGGCAAGGCCGAGGTGCGCCTGGTGCGGATCGACCGCGACACGCCGCGGCACGAGATCACCGACCTCAGCATCACGTCGCAGCTGCGCGGCGACTTCGCGGCCGCGCACCTGGACGGCGACAACGCGAACATCATCGCCACGGACACCCAGAAGAACACCGTCTACGCCTTCGCACGCGACGGCGTGGGTGCGCCCGAAGACTTCCTGCTGCGGCTCGGACGACATTTCACGGGGGAGTGCGCCGGGGTGACGGGCGGTCGATGGGAGGCGGAGCAGTACACCTGGAACCGCATCCTGGTCGACGGCGAGCCGCACGACCACGCGTTCGTCCGCGGGGGAACGGAGACCCGCACCGCCGTCGTCGTGTTCGACGGCGGCGAGCAGGCCGTGATCTCAGGGCTCCGAGACCTCGCGGTGCTGAAGTCGACGGACTCGGAGTTCCGCGGATTCGCGCGTGACAGGTACACCACCCTCGCAGAGACGGATGACCGGATCCTGGCGACGTCCGTCACCGCGAGGTGGCGCTACAACAGCACCGAGGTCGACTTCGACGCGGCTTTCGCCGACGTGCGCGGGCTGCTGCTCGAGTCCTTCGCCGAGACTCGCTCGCTCGCCCTTCAGCAGACGCTGTTCGCGATGGGCCGTCGTGTGCTCCAGGCGCGCGCCGAGATCGATGAGATCCGGTTCTCGATGCCGAACCTGCACCACTTCGCGGTGGATCTCACCCCGTTCGGCCTCGACAATCCCCACGTCGTCTTCTTCGCGGCCGACCGCCCGTACGGACTCATCGAGGCCGCCGTTCAGCGCGAGGGCGCGGAGCAGTCGCACCCGGCCTGGAACGGCATCGCCGGCTTCTGCTGACCGCCGGCGTGCCGGCGCCGCAGCTCAGGGCATGCGGCTGAGTACCTTGCGCGCGTCGATGCCCTTTCGTCGTTCCGGCCGGGTGCGCTCCGGCTTGCCGCCGACGTACAGCCAGCCGAGGAGCTCCTCGTTCTTCTTCAGGCCATGGGCCTTCGCCACGGCCTTCGCGCGGGTGTAGTGCCCGGTACGCCAGATGACGCCCCAGCCGGCCTCGTCGAGGAGAAGGCTCAGCATGTGGGCGACGCCGGATGCGACCGCCTCCTGCTCCCACCGCGGAACCTTGTGGCTCTTGTGGTAGCTGGCCACGACCGCCACGAGCAGAGGTGCGCGCAGCGGCTTCGGCGAGATGCCCTTCTCGCCGTCCGCCTTGTTGATCGCCCGGCCCAGCCGCTCCCTGTCGTCGCCGCGCAGTTCGATGAGCCGCCACGGCTGCAGCGACGAGTGGTCGGCGACGCGGCCGGCGGCTGCGACGAGCTCCACCAGCTCCTCGTGGGTCGGCGACGCCTCGGTCACCTTCGACCACGACCGGCGCGAGAGCGCGGCGTCGAGGGCTCCCGGCATCAGTGGTCGCCCGGGTCGACACCCGGCGTGAACTGCAGCGAGATCGAGTTCATGCAGTACCGATCGCCGGTCGGCGTGCCGAAGCCGTCGGGGAACACGTGCCCCAGGTGCGAGCCGCAGTTCGCGCAGCGTACCTCCGTGCGCACCATGCCATGGCTGGTGTCCTCGATGAGCTCGACCGCCTCGGGGCGGATGGACTCGTAGAAGCTCGGCCAGCCGCAGTGCGAGTCGAACTTCGTGCCGCTCTGGAAGAGCTCGGCGCCGCACGCGGCGCAGGTGTAGAGGCCGGCGCGCTGCTCGTCGAGCAGCTCGCCCGTCCAGGGGCGCTCGGTGCCGGCTTGGCGCAGCACCGCATACTGCTCGGGGCTCAGGGCGGCGCGCCACTGGGCGTCGCTCTTGTCGACGGCGTAGGTCATGCTTCCTCCTCGGCCCGGTCTGCGGGCACCTTCCATTCAACCTCAGCGGGCGGTGCGGTGGGGCGGCGCCGGCGTGGGGGAACCGGCGTGGGGAAGGATGAGGAACGTGGACGACCAGGGCGCAGACGAGACGGCCGCCGTCGTAGAGCGCTACACGCGGTTCGCGCGCGATGAGGCACCCGGCCGCTCCGCGCTCTACGCCGACTGGGCGGCAGGGGTCGCCGCAGACCCGATGGTGGCCGGCATCCTCGCGCGGATCCCCGCCACCCGGCGTCAGCCGCCGCTGGTCTTCGCCATCACCCGCATGCTCGGCGCGCCCGAGGAGCCGTTCGCCACCTGGGCCGCCTGGGTGCGTGTCCATGCCGACACCGTGGTGGGCGAGGCATCCCGCCGTCGTCTGCAGACCAATGAGCCTCAGCGCTGCGCGGCGCTCCTCCCTGCGCTCGCCGCGATCGACGGACCGATCGCGCTGCTCGAGCTCGGCGCGAGCGGGGGACTGTGCCTGTTCCCCGACCGCTATTCGTACCGCTACACGTCGCGTAGCGGCGTCATCGCCCTCGACCCTGCCGCCGGTGCCTCGCCCGTGGTGCTGACGTGCGACGTCACCGGCGACCCGCCTCTGCGTCTGCCGGAGATCGTCTGGCGTGCGGGGATCGACCTCGACCCGCTCGACGCCGCGGACGCGGGTGACCGCCGCTTCCTCACGAGCCTCGTGTGGCCGGGCGAGCGCGGGCGGAGCGAGCGCATCGCCGCCGCCCTCGACATCGTGGCCGCGCATCCGCCGCTCCTCATCCGCGGCGACGCCTCCGACCCGGCCGTGCTGCGCTCGGCGGCCGCGCTCGCGCCGCCTCACGCGACGCTCGTCGTGACGACACCGGGCGTGCTTCCGCACATCCCCCGCGCCGGTCGCCGGCGGCTCGTCGAGACCGTGCGCGCCCTCGACGCCGTGTGGGTCACGATCGACCCGCCCGCCCTTCACGGGTGGTGGGCTCCCGCCCTCGAGCCCGACGCGTGGGGCGGCTTCGTGCTCGCGCGCGACGGCGAGGCGCTCGCCGCGGTCGATCCGCTCGGCTCGTTCGTGGAGTGGCGCGCGTGGCGCACGGAGGGGACGGATGCCGCGGTCTAGCGTGGACGCGTGCCTCTGACCGACCGCGATCGCGCCATCCTCGACTTCGAGGCCGAGTGGCGCCGGCACGCGGGCGCCAAGGAGGAGGCCATCCGCGCCGGCCTGGGCCTCTCACCGGCGCGGTACTACCAGCTCCTCGGGCGGCTCATCGACACCGCCGACGCGCAGGCGCACGACCCGATGCTGGTGAAGCGGCTGCGCCGCCTCCGCGATGCGCGCGTTCACGAGCGCGCCGCCCGCGCTGCCGACGCGCGCTGACGCAGCTCGCGCGCCCCCGGCTGTCGTACACGGGACGGCCCGCCTTGGTGGGTAACATCGACGGGTGCCGACCACCGACTTCGCCCGGGATCGCTTCGACGATGTGCCTGAGACGGACCGCGTCGGCGCTCACCGGGCGGAGAACCCGCGCATGCGCGGCTGGGTGGTGCTGCTGTGGGCGGCCCTGGCGACCGTGGTCCTCATCGTCATCGGCATCTTCGGCACGCTGCTGGCCTCGGGCCGGATCGAGTTGGCGCCCGCCCCCAGCCCGACCGCCGCGCCCGCCCCGGCCGTGACGCCGGTCGTGGATCCGTCCTACGACGTCATCATCCTGAACGCGACGCCCGAGCAGGGGCTGGCGACGCAGCTGAAGGACGTGGTGGTCGCGGCGGGCTGGAGCGACGACAAGGTCACCGCCGGTGAAGCGGGCTCGCAGGACTTCGCGACGACCACCGTGTTCTACGTCGCGGCAGCCGACGAGGGCGCCGCGGCGGGTCTCGCCGACGTCATCGGCGGCGCCGCGATCGAGCAGAGCGACGCGTACGCTCCGACCTCCGAGGACACGTCCCAGCTCACCGTCGTGATCGGCCTGGACCGCACGGCGGCGGGGCAGACGCCGGCGCCCACGCCCTGAGCCGAGCGGCCCGTGTTTCACGCGGGTAAATACTTGTGTGCCTCCGTGTCAACAAGTGACGAATCCCGCTGAGCACGCATTCGCGCCTGCATACGATGAAGCCCTGCACCGCCGGCTACAGGAGATTCGCATGACCCAGGGCACCGTGAAGTGGTTCAACGCCGAGAAGGGATTCGGCTTCATCACCGTCACCGACGGCCAGGACGTCTTCGTCCATTACTCGAACATCGACATGTCGGGCTTCCGCGTCCTCGAGGAGGGTCAGACCGTCGAGTTCACGGTCGGGTCCGGTCAGAAGGGTCCACAGGCCGAGTCGGTTCGCGTGGTCTGAGCAGGGAACCGGCGTCCGACGCCGAAGCGATAGGAGACGGGATGCCGCGCGGCATCCCGTCTCCTCGCATTTCGGCATCCGTCACCGCGGCTTGCACTCGATAGGGTCGAGTGCCAGAATGAATTAGCACTCGTGTTTGTTGAGTGCTAATACCCAGAAGCCAACGTTCCGGAGGGACGACACACACATGGCAAAGATCATCGCTTTCGACGAGGAGGCCCGTCGTGGCCTCGAGCGCGGCCTCAACATCCTGGCCGACGCCGTCAAGGTGACGCTCGGCCCGCGCGGTCGCAACGTCGTGCTCGAGAAGAAGTGGGGAGCCCCCACGATCACGAACGACGGTGTCTCCATCGCCAAGGAGATCGAGCTGGACGACCCGTACGAGAAGATCGGCGCGGAGCTCGTCAAGGAGGTCGCCAAGAAGACCGACGACGTCGCCGGTGACGGCACCACCACCGCCACGGTTCTCGCTCAGGCGCTCGTGCGCGAGGGCCTGCGCAACGTCGCGGCTGGTGCCGACCCCATCTCGCTCAAGAAGGGCATCGAGAAGGCTGTCGCGGCCATCACCGCCGAGCTGCTCGAGTCGGCCAAGGAGGTCGAGTCCAAGGACCAGATCGCCGCGACCGCGTCGATCTCGGCCGCTGACCCCGAGATCGGCCAGCTGATCGCCGAGGCCATCGACAAGGTGGGCAAGGAGGGCGTCGTCACCGTCGAGGAGTCGCAGACCTTCGGCACCGAGCTCGAGCTCACCGAGGGCATGCGCTTCGACAAGGGCTACATCAACCCCTACTTCGTCACCGACCCGGAGCGTCAGGAGGCGGTCTTCGAAGACCCGTACATCCTCATCGCGAACCAGAAGATCTCGAACATCAAGGACCTTCTGCCCGTCGTCGACAAGGTGATCCAGGACGGCAAGGAGCTCGTCATCATCGCCGAGGACGTCGAGGGTGAGGCTCTCGCGACCCTCGTGCTCAACAAGATCCGCGGCATCTTCAAGTCGGTCGCCGTCAAGGCTCCCGGCTTCGGCGACCGCCGCAAGGCGCAGCTGCAGGACATCGCGATCCTCACGGGCGGCCAGGTCATCACCGAGGAGGTCGGTCTCAAGCTCGAGAACGCCACCCTCGACCTGCTCGGCCGTGCGCGCAAGGTCATCGTCACCAAGGACGAGACCACGATCGTCGAGGGTGCCGGCGAGGCGGGCCAGATCGAGGGTCGCGTGACCCAGATCCGTCGCGAGATCGACAACACCGACAGCGACTACGACCGCGAGAAGCTGCAGGAGCGCCTCGCCAAGCTCGCGGGCGGCGTCGCCGTCATCAAGGCGGGCGCGGCCACCGAGGTCGAGCTCAAGGAGCGCAAGCACCGCATCGAGGACGCCGTGCGCAACGCGAAGGCTGCCGTCGAGGAGGGCATCGTCGCCGGTGGTGGCGTCGCGCTCATCCAGTCGGGCCGCAAGGCTCTCGACGCGCTCGAGCTCTCGGGTGACGAGGCGACCGGTGCGAACATCGTGCGCGTCGCGATCGAGGCTCCGCTGAAGCAGATCGCCCTCAACGCCGGTCTCGAGCCGGGCGTCGTGGCCAACAAGGTCTCGGAGCTCCCGCTGGGCCACGGCCTCAACGCCGCCACGGGCGAGTACGGCGACCTGTTCCAGCAGGGCATCATCGACCCCGCCAAGGTGACCCGTTCGGCGCTGCAGAACGCGGCGTCGATCGCCGGCCTCTTCCTCACGACCGAGGCCGTCGTCGCCGACAAGCCCGAGAAGGCCGCGGCTCCGGCCGGCGACCCGACGGGTGGCATGGACTTCTGACGCGAGACGGCTCAATGCGAGCGCCAGCGAGCGTTGAGCCGGTTCGGGTCAATACGGTCGAGCGCCGGATCGAGTAGGTCGCGAAGCGACCGTATCGAGATCTAGCGAGGAACGAGCGTATCGAGACCCCGCTACCAAAACCTTGACGCCTAGCGCGTCGACAGAACGGCCCCTCCTCGCGGAGGGGCCGTTCTGCGTTCCGCCAGGGGGGTGGTCAGCGGAACAGGCTCGTCGTCGCCAGCTCGGTGTCGGCGTACTGTCGGCCCGCAGCGGCGAGCGAGGCGTTGATCGCCGCGAGCGACTCCTCGACCTGCCGCTGTGTGCCGCGCCACTGCTCGACGACGCCGGCGAAGGCGGCGGACGCCGAGCCGGTCCACGACGACTGCAGCTGCGTGAGCTGTGCGAGCATCGCGTCGGACTCGGCCTGCAGCCGGTCGATCGTGCCGCGCACGGTGGCGGTCGAAGTGAGGATGCTGTCGCTGTCGACGGTGAAGACGGCCATTTCGGGCTCCTGATCGATGTGCGGTGGCCGGGTGCCGATCCGCGGTGACCGCAACGCTATGGCGCCGACCCGCACCGTGAGGCGGCATCCGTCCTCTTCTGTGGATAGTGCGGCCGAAGGGGCGACTGGGGAGGAGCCGTCACTCCGAGGCGTCGGCCAGCCGGGGAATCGGCTGGGTGGGGATGGTGAGGTGCTCGGCCGCGTCGCGGGCGTCGGCGAGCGGGAACCCGACCCGGAAGGTCGCCCCACCGCCCGGCGTGTCGACGACGCCGACGGATCCGTGCAGCGCCTCGACGATGGAGGCCACGATCGAAAGGCCCAGCCCCGAGCCGCCCGTCTCGCGGGTGCGAGAGGTGTCGGCTCGCCAGAAGCGCTGGAAGATCTTCTCCTTGATCTGGTCGGGCACGCCCTCGCCGTGGTCTATCACCTCGATCCAGCCCATCCGGGCGCGGGCGTCGACGCCCACGCGCAACTCGATCGGCGAATCCTCGGAGGTGAACCGCCGAGCATTGCCGAGGAGGTTCGTCACGACCTGGCGGATGCGGTTCTCGTCGCCCATCACGATCGGCGGCAGGCCGTCGGCGGAGGCGAGCGCCTCGTCGTCGGGCAGGAGCGGTGGCAGCGGCGCACCGGCCGCATCGGTGGCCGGCAGGGGCTTGGGCCGTCGCCGCAGCAGTGACAGGGTGGCACCGGCCCGCGAGATCGCGGACGGGCCCCCGCTGCGGCGCTTGGCCTCGGGCGAGACCACGGCCTCCTCGTCGTCCAGGGGCAGTGACGGTTCCTCGAACGTCGTGTCGATCACGGTGACCGGGCGCATGGGCGACGCCGCGCGCACGTCGAGCGCGGCGTCGCGGGCGACCGGCCGGAGATCCACCGGCCCGATGACGACGTCGCGGCGCTCATCGAGGCGTGCCAGCGCGAGCAGATCCTCGACCAGCAGGCCCATGCGGATGGCCTCCTTCTCGATGCGCTCCATCGACTGCGCGACGTCCTCGTCGCCGCGGACGGCGCCCATGCGATACAGCTCGGCATAGCCGCGCACCGTGACGAGGGGGGTGCGCAGCTCGTGGCTCGCGTCGCCGATGAAGCGGCGCATCTGGCGCACGGTGGCGTCGCGCTGCGAGATGGCCGCATCGACGCGGTCGAGCATGGCGTTGATCGCAGTCTTGAGGCGACCGACCTCCGTCGTGGTCGGCTCGATGTCGGTCATGCGGAGGCTGAAATCCCCGGCGGCGATGGCGTCGGCGGTCGACTCGACCTGGCCCAGGCTGCTGAACGTGAGGGTGACGAGGTAGCGCGTCGCGACCGCCCCGCCGACGAGGATGAGGATCGCGAGGATGCTGTAGATGCCGATGTACGAGGCGATGGTGCGGTTGACCGTCGCCAGCGGCACCGCGACCATCTGCGTGTAGAGCACGCCCGTGTTCCCCAGCTCCTGCACGGTGACGGTCGCACGGAACTCCGTGTCGCCGTCCTCGGAGGGGAGCGTGGCGATGCCGAGCTCCTGCGACTGCGCCACGTCCAGCGGGAACGTCGGGGGAAAGGCGGGCGCCGGCCCGCCGCGTCCGCCCGCCGTCTGGAGCAGGCGCCCCTCGGTCGGCTCGTAGACCGCGACGAAGTAGTCCGTCGGAGGGGCGTTCGTGATGGGCTCGGCCTCCAGCGTGCCCTCGTTGGCGCTGAGGTCGAGCAGGGGGCTCGCAGCATCCGTCCTGGCGAGGGAATCGACCTGCGTGTCGACGCCGTCGATGAGCGAGTTGCGCAGGAACGCCGCCGTGCCCACGCCGGCGGCGAGCAGCCCCACCGCGAGGAGCACGACGGTCACCCCGGTGACCTTCGCGCGCAGGCTCGTGCCGCGCCACCACCGGGTGACCGCGTCGGGCTTCTGCGCCAGGTCGACCCCCTCGCTCGGTGCCGCGCGCTACGCGGTCTTGCCGGCCTTCAGCATGTAGCCGAAGCCGCGCTTGGTCTGGATGAGCGGCTCGCTCGAGTGCGGGTCGATCTTGCGGCGCAGGTACGAGATGTAGCTCTCGACGATGCCCGCGTCGCCGTTGAAGTCGTATTCCCACACGTGGTCGAGGATCTGCGCCTTCGACAGCACGCGGTTGGGATTCAGCATGAGGTAGCGCAGCAGCTTGAACTCCGTCGGGCTGAGATCGATGGATGCCTCGCCGACCTGTACGTCGTGCGTGTCCTGGTCCATCGTGATCTCGCCCGCGCGGATCACGGACTCCTCGTCGGCCTGCATGGTGCGGCGCAGGATCGCCTGGATGCGCGCGACGATCTCGTCCAGGCTGAACGGCTTGGTGACGTAGTCGTCTCCTCCGGCGTTGAGGCCGGTGATCTTGTCTTCGGTCTCGTCCTTCGCGGTCAGGAAGAGGATCGGCGCGGTGTAGCCGGCGCCGCGGAGGCGCTTGGTCACGCTGAACCCGTTCATGTCGGGCAGCATGACGTCGAGGATGATGAGGTCCGGCTCCTCTTCGAGGACGGCCGAGATGGTCTGAGCGCCGTTCGAGACGGCCCGTACCTGGAATCCCGCGAATCGCAGGCTTGTGATCAGCAGGTCGCGAATGTTCGGTTCGTCGTCCACGACGAGGATGCGCGGTGCGGTCATGCCCTCATTATGTCGGCGGAACCGTTGCCGCGTCTGGATATCGGCGACGCGGCCCCCGATTCGTCAGAGGTCGCTGCCGCGGATCTCGACGCAGCAGCGCCCCTGTGCCGGCGCGAGGATCGGCGTGCGCTCGTCGGCCGTCGCCGTCGCCAGTCCCCGCACCAGCTCGAGATTCGCCCCGCAGATGAGGGTGGTGACAAAAGAAGTCGCCAGTTCTAACGTCGGGCCCAGGAGCACTCACGAGCTGCCAAGGAGCCAGCAGGGCGACGAGAGGAGTCGTCATGGGCCACATGCTGATCATCGGGGGAGGCCTCGCCGGCGGCACCGCCGCGCAGGCGCTGCGCGACGAGGGGTTCGAGGGTGACATCACCGTCGTCGCCGAAGAGCCGCATCCGCCGTACCAGCGGCCTCCGCTGTCGAAGGGCTATCTGGGAGGCAGCGACGGGCTGGATGCGGTCATCCTCCACCCCGCCGAATGGTATGCCGAGAACGACATCGGCCTTCGCACGGGCGTGTCCGCCACCGCGTTCGATCCCGGCGCCCACGCCGTCGAGCTCGCGGACGGCGAGCGCCTCGACTACGACGCGGTCCTGCTGGCGACGGGCGCGAGCCCGCGCATGATCCCGCTCCCCGGGCACGAGCTGCCCGGCGTGGTCACGCTGCGCCGGCTCGACGACGCCGACAGGCTCGCCGCCGAGCTCCGCGAGGGCGGCAAGCGGCTCGTCGTCATCGGTGCCGGGTGGATCGGCATGGAGGTCGCCGCCACTGCGCGGGGGTTGGGCAACGAGGTGGCGATCCTCGAGCGCGACGCAGTGCCGCTCGCGATGGCGCTCGGCCCGCAGATGGGCGAAGTGTTCCGCGCTCTCCATGTCGAGCACGGCGTCGATCTCCGGACGTCGGTCGGCGTGGATCGGATCGTCGGAGACGGCCGCGCGGAAGGCGTCGTCGTCGACGGCGAGACGCTGCCAGCCGATCTCGTGCTCATCGGCGTCGGCGCGGCGCCCAACACGGCGCTCGCCGAGGCAGCCGGTCTCGAGCTGCTCAACGGCGTCCTCACCGACGCGTCGCTGCGCACGAGCGCCCCCGACGTGTACGCGGCGGGCGACGTCGCCAACGCGTTCCACCCGGTGCTGCAGCGCCACGTCCGCAGCGAGCACTGGGCCAACGCTCTCAATGCCGGCAAGGTCGTCGCGCGGTCGATGCTCGGGAAGCCTGCATCCTTCGACGACATCCCGTACTTCTACACCGACCAGTACGACCTCGGGATGGAGCTCTCCGGCTACGCGCCGCTGATGGCGGACGCCGAGATCGTGGTCCGCGGTGACCTGGACGCCCGCGAGTTCATCGCCTTCTGGACCGACGGCGGCCGCGTCGTCGCGGGGATGAACGTCAACGTCTGGAAGGTGAACAAGAAGGTTCAGGCGCTCATCCGCTCCGGGGCGCGGGTCGACCCCGCGCGCCTGGGGAATTCCGACGTGCCGCTGGAGAGCCTGCTGCCATGACGCCTGGGCGATCTCGGGACTACTACGTCCCTAGTAATTAGCACTATAGACGTAGTACAATGCGAGCAATTCATCACCAGGCTCGCCAGGAGGGAGCACCATCATGAGCCTCACTGAATCCCGCCAAGGTCTTCGCCTTCGGGCGCGGCGTGAACTGCGCGCGACGCAGGACGCGGTGTTCGACGCGCTCGTGAACCCCGACAAGCAGAGGCTGTGGCTCTCGCCGCCGGGCGCGGGGGACGCGGTCGAGACGACCGTCGATCTTCGCGTCGGTGGTGCGTGGGAATCCCGGTTCCGTCCCGACCACCTGACCCAGGTGCACGACGTGCAGACGTACGTCGTGATCGATCGACCGCATCGCCTCGTCACCGACCTGGTCTCCGAGTCCGTGGTGAATGATCAGCCGATGCCGACCCTGCACTCACGCATCGACATCACGCTCGACGCGACCGTGTGGGGGACGCTCATGACGGTCGAACAGACAGGCTTCCCGAGTGCCCAGATGCGCGACTTCTTCGAGACCGTGGTGTGGCCCGGCGGGTTCGACCGCATCGAGTCGTTCCTCACAGGTCGCTGATAGCGCCTCGCGTCATCCGGGGGCTGGGCTCAGTCAAGGGCTGCGCGAACAGCCCGCTCGACGACCGGCCGTATCTCGGCATGCGGGTCCACCGTCACGCGGTGCAGGACGAGCCCGTCGCCGGCTGCCATCAACGCTCGGGCGGCCTCCTCGGGCGAGCGTGCGCCGATGCGGGCGAGCAGGGCGACGGTCCACTCCACGAACACGCGGCGCTGCACCAGGAGGGGAGCCAGCAGGTCGGCGTCGCCGGCGCCCTCCAGGAAGAGCGCGTAGCGCGCCCGCGTGCGGGGTGCGAGCGGTCCTGTCTGCACCGCGATCATCGCGGTCAGTGCCTCGATGAGCTGCTCCGGAGTGTCGACCGGGCCCATCTCCGCCGTGGAGAACTCGGCGCGCTCGCTCTCGGCGAGATAGGCGACGACTCCGGCGACCAGTGCGTCGCGCGTGCGGAACCAGTTGGACGTCGACCCTTTCGGCAGTTCCGCCCGCTCGTCGACGCGCGCATGGGTCAGTGCCCGGATGCCCTGCTCGCCGACGAGCTGCAGCGCGGCGGCTAGTGCGCGGTCACGAGTGGATGCCATGCACCGACCATAAGCGGATGCTGTCTACTACAGAAGTAGTGACACGCTTTCGATGGCGCGCTCTCCCCGTGAGTGCGCGCGGGTTACGGCTGGATGAGGATCAGGGCCGTCCCCTGTCGCGTGTCGACGCCGTGTATTAGGTTTCTGCCTGATCGCGCCCACGAGGACGCGTGCATGCGGGCGGGCGACACGGCCTGCCGGAACGGGAGTGCACATGCGCAAGACATCGGTCGCACGGCTGGCTGGCGGGGCGGTGGTGGCCGTCACCGCGGTGGCGCTCGCCCTCGCCGGGCCTGGGGCTGCGACGGCAGCGCCGAAGGGTCCCAACAACGGCGGCAACACGCCCAACGGGCCGACGATGGACATCCAGCTGCTGTCGTTCAACGACTTCCACGGCAATCTCCAGCCTCCATCGGGTTCGAGCGGCCGGCTGGTGCTCGATCACGCGTGGGATGCGGCCGAGGGTGCGCCCGCCGATGTGACCACCGACACGCTCACACCGCCCGGAGTCGGCGGCGTCGAGTACCTCGCGACTCACCTGGCGCAGGCCCGAGAGGGTCACCCCAACTCCCTCACCGTCGCAGCCGGCGATCTCATCGGAGCTTCGCCCCTGCTGTCCGGCGCCTTCCACGACGAACCGTCGATCGAGGCCCTCAACGCGCTGAAGCTCGACGTGTCGGCCGTGGGCAACCACGAGTTCGACGAGGGCTACCAGGAGCTGCAGCGCATGGCCGACGGCGGCTGCATCGATGACGGCGCGGGTGCGAACAACCAGGACTCGTGCCCCGACGGCTCGTTCGCGGGCGCCGATTTCGACTACCTCGCCGCGAACGTCTTCTACGACGGCACCGATCAGACGATCCTGCCCTCCTACTCGATCGAGAACGTTCGCGGGGCGAAGATCGGGTTCATCGGCATGACGCTGGAGGACACCCCCAACATCGTCACCGCGTCGGGTGTCGCAGGACTCGAGTTCCGTGACGAGGTCGCGACCGCGAACGCCCTCGTGCCGGTGCTCGAGGCGCAGGGCGTCAATGCGATCGTCGTGCTGATCCACCAGGGCGGCTCGCCCGACCAGGAGACGTGGTATCACGACGGGCAGGCGTACAAGGTCAATCCGACCTACGACGTGACGTGCTCCGAGAACGGCCAGCTGAAGGCGAGCAGTCCCATCATCCCCATCGCGCAGCAGCTCGATCCGGCGATCGACGTGATCATCTCGGGCCACACGCACCAGCCGTACGTGTGCAGCATCCCCGACCCGGCAGGCCAGCCGCGCATGGTGACGTCCGCCTCGTCGTTCGGCCGGCTGTACACCGAGACGAACCTGACGTACGACCGTCACACCAAGGACATCGTCCGCTCGTCGGTGGCGAGCGAGAACGTCCTGGTGACGCGGAACGTGCCGAAGGACCCGGCCGAGACCGACCTGATCGCCAAGTACAAGGAGCTCGTGGAGCCGATCGCGAGCAGGGTGATCGGATCGATCGCCACGGACGTGCTGAAGGACGCCCCGAAGGACAGCAGCGGTGAATCGCAGCTCGGCGATCTGATCGCCGATGCGCAGCTGGGGGATCCGAGCGTGATCGGGCCCTACACGGCGCCGGTGATCGCCCTCATGAACCCCGGCGGCATCCGGACCGACCTCGACTATGACCTGTCCCTGTGGGGAGAGGCGGATGGCGAGGTCACGTTCGAGGAGGCGTTCAACGTCCAGCCGTTCAACAACTACCTGGTCTCGCTCGACCTCACCGGCGCGCAGATCAAGCAGCTGCTGAACGAGCAGTGGAGCGGGGTGAACACGCCGGACGCGAAGAAGATCCTCCAGGTGAGCGAGGGCTTCTCCTACACGTATTCCGGTACGACGCTCGGCGAAGTCACGCTCAACGGCGAACCGCTCGTCGACACCACGGTGTACCGCGTCGTGACGAACAACTTCCTCGCGGGCGGCGGAGACGGGTTCGGAACATTCCTCCAGGCGGGGAACGTCTACTACGGCGGACTCGACATCGATGCGTTCGCCGCGTACCTGAGCGCGCACAGCCCGTACACGCCGGGACCGCTCGACCGCATCATCCTGCAGTAACGGCACCAGGCCCCGGCGCTGTTCGCAGCGCCGGGGCGGTGTGCGTCGCGGTCAGGCCGCGAGCGAGTGAGCGTCGAGGATCGTGTACGCGTAACCCTGCTCGGCGAGGAAGCGCTGGCGGTTCTGGGCGAAGTCCTGGTCGACCGTGTCGCGCGCGATGAGCGTGTAGAAGCTGGCCGTGTGGTTGGACTGCTTCGGTCGCAGCAGGCGCCCCAGCCGCTGGGCCTCCTCCTGGCGCGAGCCGAAAGATCCCGACACCTGGATGGCGACGGATGCCTCGGGCAGATCGATCGAGAAGTTCGCGACCTTCGACACCACGAGCACCGAGATCTCGCCGACCCGGAACGCCTGGTACAGCTTCTCGCGCTCGTCGACGGGTGTCTGTCCGGTGATCTTCGGGGCGTTCAGGGCGTCGGCGAGCACGTCGATCTGGTCGAGGTACTGGCCGATGATGAGGATGCGCTCGCCCTCGTGGCGTTCCACGAGCTGGCGTACGACGCCGATCTTCGCCGGGGCGGTCGCCGCAAGGCGATAGCGCTCGTCGTCGGCCGCCGCCGCGTACTCCAGGCGGTCGCCCGCGGGCAGGTCGACGCGCACCTCGTAGCAGACGGCCGGCGAGATGAAGCCCTGGGACTCGATCTCCTTCCACGGGGCGTCGAACCGCTTGGGTCCGATGAGGCTGAACACGTCGCCCTCGCGCCCGTCCTCGCGGACGAGGGTGGCGGTGAGCCCGAGCCGCCGCCGCGCCTGCAGGTCGGCCGTGAGCTTGAAGACGGGCGCCGGGAGCAGGTGCACCTCGTCGTAGACGATGAGGCCCCAGTCCAGGGCGTCCAGCAGTGCCAGGTGCGCGTACTGCCCCTTCCGCTTCGCGGTCAGGATCTGGTACGTCGCGATGGTGACGGGCTTGATCTCCTTGGTCTGGCCCGAGTATTCGCCGATCTCCTCGGCCGTCAGCGACGTGCGCTTGAGCAGTTCGTCGCGCCACTGACGGGCACTGACGGTGTTGGTCACCAGGATGAGCGTGGTGGTCTTCGTCTCGGCCATGGCACCCGCGCCGACGAGGGTCTTGCCCGCGCCGCAAGGCAGCACGACCACGCCCGATCCGCCATCGGTGAAGATGTCGACGGCCTGCCGCTGGTAGGGCCGCAGCTGCCAGCCGTCCTCCGCGAGGTCGATGGGATGCGGCGTTCCGGGCGTGTAGCCGGCGAGATCCTCGGCGGGCCAGCCGATCTTCAGCAGTTCCTGCTTGATGTGGCCCCGCGCCCACGCGTCGATGACGAACGCGTCGGGGGAGGGGTGGCCGATGAGCAGCGGCTGGATCCGCTTGTTCTTCGAGACCTCGGCCAGCACTGCAGCATCCGTCGACCGCAGGATCAGCTCGCCGCCGGTGCCGTCCTCCGCGACCGGGGTGCGCTCGATGACGAGGCGGCCGTAGCGACCCACGGTCTCGGCGATGTCGATCGACACCGACGGGGGCACGGGGAACCGCGACCAGCGGTCGAGGGTGGCCAGCATGTCGTCGGAGTCGTGGCCCGCTGCCCGCGCATTCCACAGTCCCAGCCGCGTGATGCGATAGGTGTGGATGTGTTCAGGAGCGCGTTCCAGCTCGGCGAAGATGGCGAGCTCGTGACGCGCGCTCTCCGCATCCGGATGCGCGACTTCGAGCAGCACGGTGCGGTCGCTCTGGACGATGAGGGGTCCGTCAGCCATAACGAGCCAGTCTACCGGCGGTCGCACGGGGCGTGGCGCGGGGGGCCATCGCTTCGCCCCGTGTCGGACGTCATCGCGATGGGCGCGGCCAGTACCCTCGCGTCATGCACAGTTCTGCCGTTCGCGCCAAGAGCTTCTCGGCGCGCCCCGCCGGGATCGCGGGTCTGTTCGGTGACCGCTTCGTCGCAGGCGAAGTCGACTCGTTCCTCGAGGAGTGCGCGGCGGCGTTGCATGCGCACGAGACGGGTGGGGGGATGCCGCGTCTGCGCGCCGACGACGTCCTGCGAAAGCGCTTCACGCTGACCCGCTCCGGCGACGGCTACGACCCCGACGAGGTGGATGACTACCTCGACGAGCTCACCGTCGTCCTGCGCCGGCACGAGGAGGCCGCCGCCCGCTCGTCGACCAGAGTCGGGGGACCCACGGCTCCGCCCGTCTGAGTCGCGGCACGACGTCGGCTCAGGCTCAGGCTCAGGCTCCGGCGACGCTGACGATGCTCGACACGGGCAGGGTGCGCTCGATATCGGCCGCGCGATCCCGACCCCGCAGGCGCCCGCCGCCCAGGCCGGCGGCCTCGAGGGTGAACGAACGCTCAGAGCCGTCCGGCATCCGCACGACCACGACGATCTCGGCGCGCGCGCGGACCGCCTGCTCGAGCTCGCGCTCGAGCCATCCTTCCTCACCCTGCGTGCCGTGACCGCCGCGCAGCGTGGCGATCAGCCGGGCATAGGTCTCTTCCGGGGTCGCGGGCGCGACCCCCGGCGCCGTGACGGCGCGGCGGTTGATGGATTCCGCGGCGCCCTTCGCATCGAGCGCCACGACGGGATAGCGGGCGTCGGCGAGCGTCCAGTAGACGGCCTCCCGCGTCACGCGCGACGACAGGCCGCCAGCATCCGGAACCAGACCCAGCGGGCGCAGCGCCTGATCGACGGCGATCGCGTCGAGCAGTCCGGCATCCGCGCTCTCCACGCGTGTGCGACCGGTGCTCTCGTCGGCGCGCACCCGCACGAGGCCGTGACGCGCGGCCGTGCTCTCGATGAGGTACTCGAGCGGCTGAGGGATGCCGGTGAGCGACAGCTCCGCGAGGAACCCGCGTATCGACTCCGCGGTCTCGCCCTCCGTCATTCCCGCCCCGACCGACGCTGCGGTGAAGCGGTACGTCGAGGCCTGGGCGCGGGACTCCCGCAGCGCGATCGAGCGCAGGCGCAGATCGAGGGCGGGCGCCAGCGGACCCGGCGCGATCGCGGTGAGGTCGGCCTGCAGGTAGACGCGGTCGATCTCGGCGGGAAGGTACGGAGCCATGGTCGCAGCATCCGCTCGCTCGCCCGCGCGGAGTGCCGCCGTCCACGGGAACTCCCCTCGGGGGTCGCCGAAGAGTCCCCAGCGCGAGCCGATGTGATGCAGTCGCTCCGCCCGCGCCGGCCACTCCAGGTCGAGCGGATACCTGCCGGGCCACGAGGCGGGAGCGAGGAACCCGTTCTCGGGTGTGCGGATGCCGGCGGGCAGAGCTGCACGGAAGCCCTCCGCGATGATCGCCCAGCGCGCGGGCGTCGGGGCCTCGAGCCAGCGCTCACCGGCCTCGGTCACCGTCCACTCCCGTTCCTGGGCCGTGGCGAGCCCCGCCGCTGCGGCAGAGGCGAGCAGCTCCTCGAGGTCGTCGGCGAGCTCGATGGCGCCGGCATCCATCAGCCGGCGACGATCGACCGCGCTGACCGGGCCTGCTCCGGTGCGGGCGAGTGGGGTGTGCAGGCACGCCAGAAGCACGTCAGCAAGGGAGCCGGCCGTCGTGAATGCGCGCTCCGCAGCCGCAGCGGCGGCGCGGAGCTCGGCCGGGGTGGGCTGGGCAGGGGTCGGCAGAGCACGGAAGGCGTCGGGGTTCGCCGCCTCCGCCGCCTGCACCCGCTCCGTCACCGCCGCGTACGGCGCTCCGTCGGCATCGAGGAGGGCGAGCGCAGCGGCTGCGCGGCCCTGCACCCGGACGCCTTCGGCCAGTGAGATGAGGCTGTCGCGATCCAGGCGCGCGAGCGCCCGGTCGATCGAGGTCTGCTCGAGCAGGCCCTCTGCAGCATCGAAGAAGTCGTGCCAGCCGGCCTGCGGCGAGACGCCGCGCGCGGCGAGCGTCCTGGCGAGCGCGGCGTCGCTGAGATCGGCGAGCCGCGTCGCAAGTGCGCGCGCGTCGGAGGCCAACCGGGTCAGCCCCCTCGGTTCGCCCGGGCCCTCCGCACGAAGCTCATGATGAGCACGGTGAGCAGCAGCGCGAACGCGACGATGGGGGCGATGTACACCAGCACGCCGATGAGGGGCCAGATCCCGGTGCTCATATCGGCGCCGGACGCCGATCCGATCATGATCGCGAAGAAGCTCACGATCGAGAGCAGCAGAAGGCCGAGCGACATGAATGCCAGGATGCGGTCGATACGGCGCACGGGGACGTCGCCGGCGGGGTTCGTGCTCATCCGCCCCAGCCTACCCGCTGGCGCCCGCGCCACGGGCTCATGTCGCTCCGGTCCATTAGGCTGGATGGTGGGGTCGGAAGGCCCCGCTTTCGTCATGCACTGTTTCGCCCGCGATCGTTCGCGCGGCGCCCGATCCAGCGAGGTTCTCCATGCCCACCGGCAAGGTCAGGTTCTACGACGAGGAGAAGGGGTTCGGCTTCATCACCTCCGAAGACGGCCAGGACGTCTTCCTGCACGCCACCGCCCTGCCCGCCGGCACGCCCGCGCCCAAGACGGGCACCCGGCTCGAGTTCGGCATCGCCGACGGCAAGCGCGGGCCCCAAGCTCTCTCCGTGCGCGTGCTCGAGGCTCCCGTGAGCCTCGCCAAGCGGGCCCGCAAGCCCGCCGACGACATGGCGATCATCGTCGAAGACCTCGTGAAGCTGCTCGACGGCATCGGCGGCGACCTCCGCCGCGGCCGTTACCCCAGCGGCTCGCACGCGAAGAAGGTCGCCGCGGTGCTGCGCAAGGTGGCCGATGAGCTCGACGCCTGATCCCATCGACCCGGCCGCCGACTTCCTCCTGGATCTCGACGGCGAGTCCGCCGCGCCTGCGGGGGACTCGGCGCAGACCGGCGCCACCGAGGTGGTCGCCGAGGAGCCGGTCGCGAGCGAGGAGGAGCCGGCGGCCGAGCCCGTCGATCCCGACCCGCAGTTGCTGGCTGCGCACGACCTGGCGCTGGCGGCGCTCCGGGAGATCACTCCCGAGGTGACGATCGGCGAGCCCGCCGACTATCGCGTCGAGGCCGGAGGAGTCGTCTCGCTGCGCTTCGCGAACCGCCTCGCGGGCTACCCCGGCTGGTTCTGGACCGTCAGCCTCGCTCGTCTCGAGGACGCAGATCCCACCGTGCTCGAGGTCGAGCTCCTTCCCGGGGAGGGCGCGCTGCTCGCGCCGGACTGGGTGCCGTGGGCCGTTCGCCTCGCGGACTACCATGCCGCGCAGGCGGCGCTCGCCGAGGCGGCCCATGCCGAGGACGAATCCGATGACGATCACGAAGAGCTCGACGACGTCGACGACCTCGATGCCTCGGACTTCGACGAGGACGGCTCGCCGATCCTGCACGCGGGCGACGTGGACGGGGTCGACATCGACGAGCTCGCCGACGCCGACCTCGACGACGAGGACGACGAGGACGACGAGGACGACGAGGACGACGAGGACGACGAGGACGACGAGGACGACGAGGACGACGAGGACGACGAGGGCGACGAGTCCTACCTCCGCGAGATCTGACCCGCGGCACTGAAGAGGGGAGCCCCGGCAGCCGTTGCTGCCGGGGCTCCCCTCTGGTCAGAGGCGAGTCGCCCGATTCAGCCGAGCCGCTCGACCGTGTAGTCGATGCAGCGGATGAGCTGGCGCACGTCGTCCGGGTCGATCGACACGAAGGTCGCGACGCGCAGCTGGTTGCGTCCGAGCTTGCGATACGGCTCGGTGTCGACGATGCCGTTGGCGCGGAGGCTCTTCGCCACGGCCGCAGCATCCACCGACTCGTCGAAGTCGATCGTGACGACGACGGGGGAGCGGTCGGCCGGGTCGGTGACGAAGGGCGTCGCGAACGAGGATGCCTCGGCCCAGTCGTACAGTGCCTGCGACGACTCGCGGGTGCGGGCGTCGGCCCACTGCAGCCCACCACTGCCGTTGATCCAGCGGAGCTGTTCGTTGAGCAGGAACAGCGTCGAGAGCGCCGGGGTGTTGAGCGTCTGGTTGAGACGCGAGTTGTCGACCGCCTGCTTGAGGCTCAGGAAGTCCGGGATGTACCGGCCCGAGGCGGCGATGCGCTCGATGCGCTCGATCGCGGCCGGCGAGACCAGCGCGAACCACAGGCCGCCGTCCGAGCCGAGGTTCTTCTGCGGGGCGAAGTAGTAGACGTCCGCCTCATGCGCCGAGAAGTCGATTCCGCCCGCGGCACTCGTGGCGTCGATCACGGTCAGGGCGCCGTCGTCCCCTCCCACCCGCTCGACCGGAGCCGAGACGCCGGTCGACGTCTCGTTGTGCGGCCACGCGTACAGGTCGACGCCGTCGACCGCCTCCGGGGTGGTGCGGGTGCCCGCGGCCACTTCGCGCACATCCGGCGTCTCGAGCCACGGTGCCTTCGCGGCCTTGGCGAACTTGCCGCCGAACTCGCCGAACACGAGGTTCTGGCTGCGCTTCTCGATGAGGCCGAACGCCGCGGCGTCCCAGAACGCCGTCGAGCCGCCGTTGCCGAGGATGATCTCGTATCCATGGGGAGCCCGGAACAGCTCACGCAGTCCCGCGCGCACGTGGCCGACGAGATCCTTCACGGGCGCCTGGCGGTGCGACGTGCCCATCAGGGCGGCACCGCGACCGGCGAGGGCCTCGAGGTGCGCGGGGATGACCTTCGACGGGCCGCACCCGAAGCGTCCGTCGGCGGGCAGGATCTCTCGGGGAAGCTCGATGTGCGCCATGCCTCGATTCTAGAGAGCCGCACACGGCGCTCCCGTTCCCATGACGCCGACCGCCGCCCACCGGTGGCCGGTACGGCGCCGCTGCCCCGGTTCGGGTTCGGGGCGCGGCATCCGTTCCCCTTCGACAGGTTGACCGGGCTTCGACAGGTGAGACACGCCGATGCTGATCCCGCTTCAACAGGTCAACCGGGCTTCGACAGGCGTGACACGCCGATGCGGGTCCTGTGCAGGCGCGGTTGACCTGGGGAGGCGGGCCGGGCCCCGCCCCTCCCGCGGCCGAGGGACCCACGGCGCCTGCCGCCGTTCCCCCGCCCCCCGCCGGGGCGCCGGGGACAGAGGATAGGCTGTCCTGAGCCCCTTGACAACCCTGAGGACACCGCGATGACCGACCTGATCGACACCACCGAGATGTACCTGCGCACGATCCTCGAGCTCGAGGAGGAGAACATCGTGCCGCTGCGTGCGCGCATCTCGGAGCGTCTGGGCCACTCCGGCCCGACGGTGTCGCAGACCATCGGGCGCATGGAGCGCGATGGCCTCGTCGTGGTCTCCGAGGACCGCACGCTCGAGCTCACCGACGCGGGTCGCCAGAAGGCGGTCGACGTCATGCGCAAGCATCGGCTCGCCGAGCGCCTCCTCTCCGACGTGATCGGTCTGGACTGGGCGTACGTGCACGAAGAGGCGTGCCGGTGGGAGCACGTGATGAGCGAGCAGGTCGAGCGGCGTCTCGTAGAGCTGCTCGGGCACCCGACGGAGTCCCCCTACGGCAACCCGATCCCGGGCCTCGACCAGCTCGGAGACTCGCCGACGGGCGGGTTCGAGCAAGGCGTCGTCGGCCTCGTGCGCCGCCTCAACGATGCGGGCGAGCCCATCACGGGCACCGTCCGCCGTCTCGCCGAGCCCGCACAGGTCGACCCCGAGCTCCTCCAGCAGCTCAAGGGCGCCGGCGTCGTGCCGGGAGCCATCGGCGACTACCGCTACAACGAGGGCTACGTCCTGGTGCAGATGCAGGGCAGCGACGAGGGCCTGGAGCTTCCTGTCGAGGTCGCCTCCCACATCTTCCTGGTCGACGAAGCGCACTGATCGCGTGCAGGATGCTGCGGCCGCCGCATCCGTTCTCCACACTGTGTGCGGATTGCCAGGCGCAGAGCGTGACAGAATCGTGACCTTCGGGTAGCCTCGAAAAGTCCGACAGGTACGAAGCCCGCCGACCGGACCCCGCGTGGATTGCCTCACCGGCTCGTCGTCCACACGTGGTGAAGCCCGCACACCGTGCCCCGACACAAGTGCTGACGAGCCAGGCGCTCCGGCGCGGAGGCGCCGGAGGACAGTTTGGCTGAAGAGATCGAGTCGCACGCGAACGTGCCCGAGCACGCGGCGACGGACCACGACCGTCGCGCGCGCAAACGGAAGCCCCCCGCGCGACGCTCTCGCGCCGTTGCGCCCGCGAAGCCCAGCCCGGCTCGCGCGACCGCGGCGTCCGCCCCCTCGATGAAGTCGCGCGTCGCCAAGCCGCTGCGCAGCCTCGTCATCCTGAGCATGGTCGGCGGCCTCGTCGCGACCGTCGCGCTCCCCGCCTTCGCGGCCGGCGCGACAAGGACCGCCGACGACCCTGTGACCATCCAGCAGATGGCGGTCGGCGACGCGCAGTCCTTCGTCGCCGCGTCCGACGCGAACGCCGCGCAGCTCTCTCGCGAGAGCTACGCCGCCACGACGGCCGAGGAGATCGAGAAGAAGAAGGCCGAGGAGGCCGCTGCGGAGCGCGCGCGCCAGATCGCCGCGGCCGCCGCGGCAGCAGCGTCTTCCCGCGGATCGGTCCCCACGAACATCGCCCTCACGTCGCCGGGCGGCGGCGAGGTGCGCTGGCCCCTCCTCAACTTCACCAAGGGCCGCGGGCTCTGGGACTCCGGGTACCACCAGGGTGTCGATCTCCTGACGTCGTGCGGCACGCCCATCTACGCGGCCGCGGGCGGCGTGGTCAAGGTCTCGCAGGAGAGCTACGGAGGCTACGGAGTCGCCGTCTCGATCGACCACGTCATCGGCGGCCAGCGGGTCAACACGCTCTACGGTCACATGACCTACGGCAGCCGTCAGGTCTCCGTCGGTCAGTCGGTAGCGCCCGGTCAGCTCATCGGCCTCATCGGCAGCACGGGCAGCTCGACCGCGTGCCACCTCCACTTCGAAGTCCACATCAACGGCTCCGTCGTCGACCCGTGGGCGTGGCTGCAGGCCAACGCCGGCTGAGCCGTTCCCGCTCGATCGTCTCGGATCCCGGATGCCGCCTCCCACCTCGGGAGGCGGCATCCGTTCTTCGACACGCCCGAAGTCGTTCATCCCGCTGGCGGCCCCGGTGTCTGCTGCGTGCGTTACCCTGAATCCCGACGCTGAGAGAGCGGAGGGAGCCGATGGGCTGCACACCACGCATCCGCACCATGGATGCGCTTGGACGCCTCGTCCTTCGGCATTGCACGAGTGGATGCCGCGGCATTGCCGTGGTGCCAGGGCGCTGTCTGTAAGACAGCGCCTTTTTTCATGCCCCTGCGCCCTTGATCGTCGCGCAAGTCGAATACCGAGAAGCCGTCCCGGCCATTCGAGAGGATGATCAATGCGCACTCTGGTGCTGAACGCGGGCTATGAGCCGCTCGCCGTCGTGTCGTTCAAGCGGGCGCTCGTGCTCGTCATGAACGAGAAGGCCACCGTGGTGGAACACTCCGAGTCCGATCCGGTGTGGGGCACCAGACGCTCGTATGAACGCCCAGCCGTGATCATCCTCACCCGCTATGTGCGGGTGCCGGGCGGTCGCCACGTGCCCGTGACGCGCCGGGGAGTGCTCCGGCGTGACAACCACCGCTGCGCCTACTGCGGCAAGGCCGCGTCGACGATCGACCACGTGCTGCCGCGCTCGCGTGGCGGCGCCGACTCGTGGGAGAACCTCGTGGCGTGCTGCCTCCGGTGCAACAACGTGAAGGGCGACCGCACCCCGCAGGAGATGGACTGGGAGTTGCGCATCCTCCCGCGTCCGCCGCGCGGCGCGCAGTGGACGGTCCGTGGCACGGAGCGCACCGACCCGTGCTGGGAGCCGTATCTCGCGCTCGCGGCGTGACGGGCTCTCTCCCCATCAGCGCCTGGCGCGTCAGCGGTGGTCGCCGCCGAGGAGCGTGGAGGCGACGTCGGGCACGTAGTTCTCGAGGTTGCGGGGAGGTCGCTCGTACCCCAGTGACGATGGACGCTGCGGGATGACGACCTCCTCGCGTTCGACGTCCTCGTACGGTATCTGCGAGAGCAGGTGGGTGATCATGTTGATGCGGCTGCGACGCTTGTCGATCGAGGGCACCTCGTACCAAGGGGCCTCGGGGATGTCGGTGTGCACGAACATGCTGTCTTTGGCGCGGGAGTAGTCCTCCCACTTCGTGATCGACAGCACGTCATTGGGGCTGAGCTTCCAGCGGCGCATCGGATCGTCGGCCCGTGAGCGGAATCTCGCCTCCTGCTCGTCGGGCGAGACGCTGAACCAGTACTTCAGCAGAACGATGCCGTCTTCGACGAGCATCCGCTCGAAGATCGGCGCCTGATGAAGGAAGCGGTGGTACTCGGCGTTCGTGCAGTAGCCCATGACCTTCTCGACGCCCGCGCGGTTGTACCAGGACCGGTCCATCAGCACGATCTCGCCTGCCGCAGGCAGGTGAGGCACATAGCGCTGGAAGTACCACTGGCTCCGTTCGCGCTCGGTCGGAGTGGGGAGCGCGACGGTGCGTGTGACTCGCGGGTTGAGGTATTCCGACACCCGCTTGATCGTCGAGCCCTTTCCTGCGGCGTCGCGCCCTTCGAAGATCACGACGATGCGCGCTCCGCTGGCCTGCACCCACGCCTGCATGTCGACCAGCCGGGCCTGCAGACGACGGAGCTCCTGCTCGTAGGCCCGCCTGGGAATCCGGGAGTCGCTCATGAGACCAGAGGCTACACGTCGGGGGTCGAGTACCGCAGGACGGGTTCGGCTCGAACATAATTGTCGGAACCTGGCGGTACTCTCGACTTCTCGGATTGAGATGATAGAACATCTGTTCTAGTCTGTGGGAATGAGGGCGATCGTGCAGCTCACTGCTCAACACGTGCACGAGCCGGCCGGAACGACTCCGGCAGGCGGGGGCTCCAGCGTCATCGAGGCGGTGGGCCGGCGGTCCGCCGGTTCGGCAGCGAACACCATCGGGCAGGCAGGCACCGTCGCACAGCTGCGTGCACAGCTCGAGCGGGTGCAAGGGCGCCGGCTCGACGCGCCGGTGCTGCCGGTGCATCCCGCCCTCGCATCCCTGCTCCCCGGGGGCGGTCTGCGGCCCGGCGCGGCGTACTCCCTGCCCCGGTCGACGTCGTTGCTGCTCGCGCTGCTGGCCCAGCCGTCCCAGTCCGGGTCCTGGTGCGGAGTGATCGGGATGCCGCGGCTCGGCGCCGAGGCGGCAGAGGCGCTGGGGGTCGATCTGTCGCGGCTCGTGCTCATCCCGGATCCCGGTGCGCGCTGGCTGGCGGTGACTTCGACGGTCGCCGAGGTGCTGCCGGTGGTCGCGGTGCGTCCCTCCGGCAGGGCCGCAGACGGCGAGCTCTCGCGTCTGGCCGCGCGCTTGCGCGATCGCGGAGCCGTGCTCCTCGTGCAGGGCCCATGGCCGCAGGCGGAGGCGGTGCTCGAGGCGGGGGAGCCGACATGGGAGGGCGTCGGCCGCGGGCACGGGTATCTCTCCGGCCGCGCCGTGACGCTCACGTCGTCGAGCCGGCGGTGGCCCAGATCGCGGCGTGCTCGCGTGATGCTTCCGGATGCCGCGGGTCACGTGTCGGCCGCACCCGAGCGCATGCGCCGCGTAGAGGCACTGCCTCAGTCAGAGGAGTCCTTGCCGCTTCCCGCGAGGGCGGTGGGGTGACATGACGGCGGGAGCACCCGTCCGGAGCCTCGTGCTGTGGTTCCCTGACTGGCCGGTCACGGCTCTCCTGCGGGAGGCGGGCTCGGTCGCGGAGGAGGAGGGAGCCGGCCGAGTCGTCGCGGAGCGCCCGGGCTCGGCACCGGATCCGATCGGCGAGCGGTCCGCCGCAGGGCGCGGGGCCCAGCATCCGGTCGCCGTCGTGGAACGCAATCTCGTCGTCGCGTGCTCCGCATCCGCTCGGACGGAGGGGGTGCGCCGCGGTCAGCGCCGCCGCGACGCGCAGGCGCGGTGCCCCGGGCTGACACTGGTGAATGCGGATGCAGCGCGCGATCATCGCGCATTCGCCCCGGTCGTGTCGCTGGTCGAGGAGCGGGCTCCCGGCGTGCAGCTGGTGCGCCCCGGACTGTGCGCGCTGCGCGCCCGTGGTCCGGCACGGTACTACGGGGGCGAGAGCGAGGCCGCCCGCATGCTGATCGGGGCGCTGGCCGAGGAGGGATTCGACGACGTCCGCGCGGGGGTCGCCGACGGGCCGTTCACCGCGGAGCAGGCGGCGCGCGACGGCACCCGCAGGGGCGAGCCGGTCTTCGTCGTGCCCACCGGGGGAGCAGCGGGGTTCCTCGCGCCGCTGCCGGTCTCGGCGCTCGAGGCGTCGGCGATGCTGGGCGCCGGCGCGGCGGGCGCGAAGGAGGCCGCCGATCTGGTGGGGCTTCTCGCGCGTCTGGGTGTGCAGACCCTGGGGGGCTTCGCCGCGATGGAGGCAGATCGCGTGCGCGAGCGTTTCGGCGAGCGGGGCGTCCGGTTCCACGCGCTCGCCGCCGGGTACGACTCGCGGCCGGTGCAGCCACGCACGCCGCCGCCCGAGCTGCAGCGGGAGGTGGCGTTCGAGCCTCCGCTCGAGATCGCCGACCAGGTGGCGTTCGCGATGCGTGTCACCGCTGACGACTTCGTGGCCGTACTCGGCGCGGTGGACCTCGTGTGCACCGAGCTGCGGGTCGAACTCGTCGGCGACCGGGGTGAGCGCAGCGAGCGGGTGTGGCTGCATCCCGGATCGTTCGACGCGGCGGCGGTCGTCGACCGGGTCCGGTGGCAGCTCGCGGAGGAGGTGGGCACGGGCGACACCACCGGGCGCGGACTGCGCAGCGGTGTCGCGCTGGTGCGGATCTCGCCGGAAGCGGTGGATGCGGCATCCCATCACGCTCCGGCGCTGTTCGGCGGCGGCCCTGAGGAGCGGGTGCACCATGCGCTGTCCCGCGTGCAGGCGATGCTGGGGCATCGCGGCGTGCTGACCCCGGCGATCGGCGGCGGCAGATGGCTGGCCGAGCGTCAGGTGCTCGTGCCCTGGGGCGACCGCGACGAGCGCGATCGGCAGGCGAACGGCGGCGGGGGCCTGGCGGCTCAGCGCGCGCGGCCGTGGCCGGGAAGCCTTCCCGATCCGCTGCCGGCGACGGTGTTCGCCGACCCGGTGCCGGTCGATGTGCGGGCGCTCGGCGGTGAGCTCGTCGACGTCGACCAACGGGGCAACGTGTCGGCCGTGCCCGCGTTCTTCATCGAGAGCGGGCGTCGGCGCCCGATCGAGGCCTGGGCGGGGCCATGGCCTGTGGTCGAGCGGGGATGGGATGCCGCGCGCTCGCGTCGTGCCTACCGGTTCCAGGTCGTCGACGCCGACGGCGCCGCCTGGCTGCTGGTGTGCGACGGCGATGTCTGGACCGCGGAGGCCAGCTATGACTGAGCTCCGGTCGTTGGGCGAGGAGCGCAGCGACGAGACGAAACGCCTCGGACCGACGAGAAGCCGGGGTTGCTGATGGGATTCAACAATCCGGGCGTTCCGTGGTCTGAGATGGAGCGCGTGCTGAGCGGTCGCCGCCGGCCCGATGCGGTCCCGGTCGGCGCCGACGGCGGCGACAGCCCGGCGTGGTCGCGCAAGCGCGGGCCGTACGTCGCGCCCGAGATTCCGCGGCCGGCCGATGCCATCCCGTACGCAGAGCTGCACGCGCACTCGTCGTACTCCTTCCTCGACGGGGCGTCCTCGCCGGAGGAGCTCGCCGAAGAGGCCGAACGCCTGGGACTGCACGCCCTCGCGATCACCGACCACGACGGCTTCTACGGCATCGTGCGGTTCGCGGAGGCGGCCGAGGCACTGCACCTGCAGACGGTGTTCGGCGCCGAGCTGTCGCTCGGGCTGCCGAAGCCGCAGAACGGCGAAGCCGATCCGGCGGGCGCGCACCTGCTGGTGCTCGCCCGCGGCGAGGAGGGGTACCACCGGCTGGCGGGGGCGATCACCCACGCGCAGCTGCAGGGAGAGGAGAAAGGCCGGCCGGTCTACGACCTCGAGGAGCTCGCGGCACAGGCCGGCGAGCACTGGGCCGTGCTCACGGGATGCCGCAAGGGCGCCGTGCGCCGTGCGCTCGCCTCCGCGCCCGGCACGGCCGGGGCGGATGCCGCGGCCCGTGAGCTCGACCGCCTGGTGACGCTGTTCGGACGCGAAGCCGTGAACGTCGAACTCATCGATCACGGCAATCCGCTCGACACACGCGACAACGACGTGCTGGCCGGGCTCGCGCGGGAGCGGGGGCTCCCGCTCCTCGCGACCAACAACGTGCACTACGCCGTGCCGAAGCGGCAGCTCCTCGCCGCGGCGGTCGCGGCGGTGCGGGCGAACCGGGGCCTGGACGAGCTCGACGGCTGGCTGCCCGCGCATGCCGGCGCGCACCTGCGGTCGGGCGCCGAGATGGCCGAGCGGTTCGTGCGGTTCCCCGATGCCGTGGCCCGCACCGTGACGCTCGCCGACGAACTCGCCTTTCCGCTTCGCAGGGCGAAGCCCGCACTTCCGAAGCAGAAGGTCCCCGAGGGGCACACGCCGATGTCCTGGCTGCGAAAGCTCGTGTGGGATGCGGTGCCGCGCAAGTATCCGGATCTGTCGGAGGAGAACCGGTCCCGCATCGAGAAGGAGCTCGGCGTGATCGAGCGGAAGGATTTTCCCGGCTACTTCCTCATCGTCCACGGGATCGTGCAGGAGGCGCGGCGGCGCGGCATCCTGTGCCAAGGTCGTGGATCCGCGGCCAACAGTGCGATCTGCTACCTGCTCGACATCACGGCCGTCGACGCCATCGCGTACGACCTGCCCTTCGAGCGGTTCCTGTCGAGCCTGCGCGAAGAGGAACCCGACATCGACGTCGACTTCGACTCGGATCGTCGCGAGGAGATCATCCAGTGGGTCTACCAGGAGTACGGGCGCGACCGCGCGGCCCAGGTCGCGAACGTGATCCAGTACCGGCCCAAGAACGCCGTGCGCGACATGGCCAAGGCGCTCGGGCATTCGCCCGGTCAGCAGGACGCCTGGTCGAAGCAGATCGAGGGCTGGGGTGCGCTCCTCGAGACGGGCGCGGGTCACGACATCCCCGATCAGGTGCTGGAGTTCGCAGCCGAGCTGCTCAAGGCGCCGAGGCATCTCGGCATCCACTCCGGCGGCATGGTGCTCACCGACCGGCCCGTCGGCGAGGTCGTGCCGATCGAGCACGCCCGCATGGAGAACCGCACGGTGATCCAGTGGGACAAAGACGACGCCGCCTGGATGGGGCTGGTGAAGTTCGACCTGCTGGGCCTCGGGATGCTGGCGGCCCTGCAGTACTGCTTCGACATGATCCGCGCCTCGACGGGGGAGGACTGGGAGCTGTCGACGATCCCCAAGGAAGAGAAGGCGGTCTACGACATGCTGTGCAGGGCCGACTCGATCGGGGTCTTCCAGGTCGAGTCGCGCGCACAGATCGGCCTCCTCCCACGCCTGCAGCCGCGACGGTTCTACGACCTGGTCATCGAGATCGCGCTCATCCGGCCCGGTCCTATCCAGGGCGGGGCGGTGCATCCGTTCGTCAAGCGCAAGCTCGGGCAGGAGGAGATCACCTACGCCCACCCGAAGCTCGTGCCGGTGCTGGAGCGCACGCTCGGCATCCCGGTGTTCCAGGAGCAGCTCATGCAGATGGGCATGGCCGTCGGCGGGCTCACGGGGGAGGACGCCGATCTGCTGCGCCGGGCGATGGGCTCCAAGCGCGGGATCGAGCGCATCGACTCGCTGAAAGAGAAGCTGTTCGCCGGCATGGCCCAGAACGGGCTCGTCGGCGAGGAAGCCGATGCGATCTACGCCAAGATCCAGGCGTTCGCGAACTTCGGCTTCGCCGAGTCGCACTCGCTGTCGTTCGCGCTGCTCGTGTACGCGAGCTCGTGGATCAAGCTGCACTATCCGGGCGCGTTCCTCGCCGGGCTGCTGCGGGCTCAGCCGATGGGGTTCTACTCGCCCGCGACCCTTGTCGCCGACGCGCGCCGCCACGGCGTCGAAGTGCGCCGCCCCGACCTGCACCTGTCGGGCGTGGAGGCCGTCCTCGAGCCGGTCGACGGCCTCCTCGACCCCACCACGCGGCCGCTATCGCCTGATCTCACCGCGGGGGAGCAGGGGCCCCGGTTCACCGGCCTCGACTCCTGCCTGGAGCGCCACCAGCCGCCGGTCGGGCTCTTCAACATCGATGCGCCCGACGAGTCGGCGGCGCATCGCCGCGACGAGCGATTCGCGGTGCGGCTGGGTCTCGCCGGCGTGAAGGGGATCGGCGCGACGGTCGCAGAGCGCATCGTCGCTGCACGCGAAGCCGAGGGTGCGTTCCGCGACCTGCGGGATCTCGTGCGACGCACCAGCATCACCGCCGTGCAGGTCGAGGCGCTCGCCACCGCGGGTGCGTTCGAGTGCCTCGGTCTCAGCCGGCGGGAGGGGATCTGGCTGGCCGGGTCGGCGGCGCAGGACCGCCCCGAGTTCCTGCCCGACTCCCTCATCGCGGTGCAGCCGCCGCTGTTCGCCGATCCCACCAGCTACGAGCGGCTCGCGGCCGACCTGTGGGCGACGGGCATCTCGACCGATGATCACCCGATCACCCACTACCGCTCCGCGCTCGACGCCCGCGGGGTCCTGACTTCCCGCGAACTGCGCAGCCACGATGTCGGCCGCCGCGTCGAGGTCGCAGGCCTCGTGACCCACCGGCAGCGGCCGGCGACGGCATCCGGAATCACCTTCCTCAACCTCGAGGACGAGCAGGGGCTCGTGAACATCGTGTGCTCACTGGGGGTCTGGAACCGCTATCGCCGGGTGGTGCGCGATTCTCCGGCTCTCATCGCCCGCGGCATCCTGGAGCGCTCGGCCGAAGGGGTGACGAACCTCCTCGCCGACAGGTTCGAAGACCTCCGCATCGGCGTACAGCATCGCGCGCGGGACTTCAGATGACTTCGCGTCACTCCTGCTCGTCGGTGATCGCTCCGGTGGGTTCGGAATCCTGCACCACGTGATGCACTCCGAGCTCATCGGCGACCCCGCGACCGGCATCCACCGCCTCCTCCTTGCTGGAGAAGCTCTGGGACAGTTCGGGATGCCCCTCCACGTGGTTCTCCCACTGGCCGCGATTCGACCGCGTCACCACGGCCGGCGTGCTGTCGTTCATCGTCTGCTCCGGTTTCCTCGATGAGCACCGCGGCGCCGCGACCGCTGGGGCGTTGTTCAGAGGTCGGTGTCCCAGTTGTTGTCGTCGGGCGTACCGCTGTCGAACGTCGCGACGGGTCGCAGCCGGCGCTGGATGGCACTGAGCCGAGCCACGGCCGTCGTGTCGACGAGCTCCTCTCCGTCGACCTCCACATCTCGCGCGACGATCTGGCTCGCCGGGCCGATGAGCACCATGATCCGCCCGATGGATCCGTCCTGTTCCCTCGTCGGCACCGAAACCGTCTCCGCCACTCCCGCCTCGGCGAGCGCCTGACTGCAGTACAGCAGAGCTGAGGCGATGTCGTCCCCGGTCACGAATTCGCTTCCCGCGTAAATCACCCTCTTCACGCGCCTATTTCTACCCGCGTGACGGGCATTTCCGCTTGGGGTTGCGACTCGCCGTGGAACGGGCTACAGCCGAGTGACTCCGACCGCTAGTCACTGGCCCTGCCTCCACCCTCGCACGCGAGCGAGGGGTCGCGGTCGGATCACCCGGATTGCGCACCCCATCGGGGATCCGCGTCAGTGGTGGAAGGCGCCGGCTTCCTCCTCCGTCATGGGGACGGAGATCGGGTGCTTGTCGAAGTGCGCGATGGCGTCGCGGTAGTCGTCCATCAGGAGGGACGCCTCGTCCCGGCTGAAGCCGACGCGCACGAGAATGCGCTGAATGGGCAGATCCTCGCGGTTCGGGGGCATCGTGTACGCCGGAACCTGCCAGCCTCGCGTGCGCAGGCGGTCTGCCAGGTCGAACAGGGTGAAGCCGTGGTCGACCCCGTCCTTCAGCTTCCACGAGACCGCCGGGATGCCCTCCTGAGGGGTGCCCCCGTTGATGATGTCGAAGTGCCCGAGCTTGTCGATCTCGGCGGCGAGGTACATCGCGGTGTCGTAGCAGGACTGCTGCACCTTGCGGTAACCCTCGCGGCCGAGCCGGAGGAAGTTGTAGTACTGCACCACGATCTGTCCGCCGGGCCGCGAGAAGTTCAGCGCGAACGTCGGCATGTTGCCACCCAGGTAGTTCACGTTGAAGACGAGTTCTTCCGGCAGGTCCGCAGCATCCCGCCAAACGACCCAGCCCACCCCCAGCGGCGCCAGGCCGAACTTGTGGCCTGAGGTGTTGATCGACTTGACGCGCGGAAGGCGGAAGTCCCAGACGATGTGCGGAGCGGTGAAGGGCGCGAGGAAGCCGCCGCTGGCGCCGTCGACGTGGATCGGGATGTCGAGGCCGTTCTCCTTCTGCAGCCGATCGAGCGCCTCGCTCACCGCCTGCACCGGCTCGTAACCGCCCGTGAATGTGACGCCGAGGGTGGGGACAACGCCGATCGTGTTCTCGTCGACGCGCTTCACCACCTCCTCGGGGGTCATGAGGAAGCGGTCGCCCTCCATGGGGATCTCGCGCAGCTCGACGTCCCAGTACCGGGCGAACTTGTGCCAGCAGACCTGGACGGGGCCGGTGATCAGGTTCGGCTGGTCGGTCGGCTTGCCGTCGGCCCTGCGCCGCTTGCGCCAGTTCCACAGGAGCGCCATGCCGCCGAGCATGGCCGCTTCGCTCGAACCGGTGGTCGACGTGCCCATCGTGTTCGCGGCGTCGGGCGAGTTCCACAGCCCCGCGAGGATGTGCACGCAGCGCTCCTCGATCTTTGCCGTCTGCGGGTACTCGTCCTTGTCGACCATGTTCTTGTCGAGCGACTCCGCCATCAACTGACGAACCTCGGGCTCGAGCCACGTCTGACAGAAGGTGGCGAGATTCTGGCGTGAGTTCCCGTCCATCATCAGTTCGTCGGAGACGACCTGATAGGCGTGATGGGGCAGATGCTCCTTCTCGGGAATCCGGTACTTCGGCATCGACACCGACAGGTCGCTCGACGCGAAGACCTCGTCGAGGAGCTCGTCACGGATGTTCTCGCGGTGGTGCAGCATCTCGTAGCCTCCGTCCCGGGCCCCCTGCGGGCGCACCCCGCCCTTGTCGAGCGCAGCGGGCTGGGACGACGTGGCGAGGTTCGAGGCCAGAATGGCGTCGCCCGGGGGAGGTGTCAACCCTCCGGGTCTCATCGCACTGTTGCCGCGGTCGGCACGCAGGCAATACGGTGCACCCAGGTCGCGGGGTCAGTGCGTCGCGATACCTCGCAACGCCGAAAGGCAGGGCTGACAATGGCCGCTCTCTCCAAAATCGTGCCGTCATGGATCCGCGACTACCGACGATCGTGGTTCCCGACGGACCTCATCGCCGGCGTCACGCTGGCAGCGATCGCCATCCCGGAGGTGATGGGCTACACCTCGATCGCGCAGACGCCGGTCATCACCGGTCTGTACACCATCATCTTCCCGACGCTACTGTTCGCGCTCCTGGGGTCGTCACGGCTGCTCGTGGTCGGCGCAGACTCCGCGACCGCCGCCATCCTGGCGGCGGGCCTCGCCGGCATCGGCATCGCCGGCCTGTCGCCCAACACGGCCGAGTGGGTCGCCTGGACGAGCCTGGTCGCCCTCGTCTGCGGTGGTCTCCTGGTGCTAGCGCGACTGCTGAGGCTCGGATTCCTCGGGGACTTCCTCAGCGCCACTGTGCTCATCGGATTCCTGACCGGCGTGGGCATCCAGGTGCTCACCGGGCAGATTCCCGACATGCTCGGCATTCCCAAGGGCAAAGGCAACTGGTTCGAACAGCAGTGGTACACGATCACCCACGTCCTCGAGGCGAACATCTGGACGGTGCTGTTCGCGGCGGGAACGCTGGCCATCATCGCCGGCTGCAAGCTGATCAGCCGCAAGATCCCGGGTGCCGTGATCGCCGTCGTGCTCTCGATCATCGTCAGCAACGTGGTGGCAGCGCCCACCCGGCTCGGCGTCGCTGTGATCGGCCCGGTGCAGGGCGGCCTCCCGCCGGTCGGGCTCCCGGCGGGAATCAGCCTCGGCGACATACCGGCGGTCATCGGCGTCGCTCTGTCGTGCTTCTTCCTGATCATCGCGCAGAGCGCCGCGACATCGCGCAGCTTCGCGATGAAGCACGGCCAGCACGT